>NZ_JBLZPK010000065.1:141993-234381 GCF_049199905.1 Shinella sp. M27 | reverse complement strand
GTCCTTGGCAGACGAGAGCTTCAGGTATTCGGCCCATTCGTAGGATACGATCTCGGCGGTGACGCCGATCTTGGCAAGGTCGGCCTGCATCAGTTCAGCTGCGCGACGAGCGTTCAGCATGTACGGACGGGCAACCGGCATAGCCCAGATCTTCATCTTGAGATCCTTGACGCCGGCGTCTTCAAGCATCTTCTTGGCCGCGTCCGGATCGTACTTGTCGTCTTCGACGGCATTGTTGTACGACCACATGGTCGGCGGGATCGGGTTCTTGGCAACCGTTGCCGCGCCCTGGAAGACGGCGTCGACGATGGCCTGCTTGTTGACGGCCATGTTGAGAGCCTTGCGGACCTCGACCTTGTCGAACGGCGGAACCAGCGTGTTATAGGCGAGATAGGCGACGTTGAGGCCTTCCTGCTCGAGAACCTGGAGGTTCTCGTCCTTCTTCAGCTCGGCGACGTCGGCAGCGTTCGGGTAGGCCATGATGTGGCACTCGCCGGCCTTAAGCTTCTGCGCGCGCACGGCAGCGTCCGTGGTGATGGCGAAAACGAGGTCGTCGATCGGCTGCTTGCCGTTCCAGTAGTCCGGGTTGGCCTTGTAGCGGATCGCGGCGTCCGTCTGGTAGGCAACGAAGGTGAACGGACCCGTTCCGAGCGGCTGCTGGTTCAAGAGTTCCATCTTGCCGTCAGCCGCGAGCTTGTCGGCATATTCCTTGGAAAGGATCGAGGCGAAGTCCATGCCGAGGTTGGCGATGAACGGCGCTTCCGGACGCTTCAGCACGAACTTGACCGTGAGGTCGTCGACCTTCTCGATCTTGTCGATCAGATCCGGGAAGCCCATGCCGGCGAAATATTCCCAGGAGGCGCCGGCGACATACTTGTTCCAGGCATTGTCGGCCTTGTACTGACGCTCGAACGAGAAGATGACGTCGTCGGCGTTCAGTTCGCGGGTCGGGGTGAAATAGTCCGTCGTCTGGAACTTCACGCCCTTGCGGAGGTGGAAAGTGTATTCTTTGCCGTCAGCCGAAACATCCCAGCTCTCGGCGAGGCCCGGTTCCAGTTCCGTACCGCCATGCTTGAATTCGACGAGGCGGTTGTAAGCGGTACGCGACGTGGCGTCGAAGGTCTGGCCGCCCGTGTAGAGGCCAGGATCGAAGCCTTCCGGCGAGGCTTCCGAGCAATAGACCAGTGTCTTCGACCAGGCGGCAGATGCCATCATCGAGGCAAGCGCCGTCGCTGCGAGGAGAGTAGTCAGCTTTTTCATAGTTGAGCTTCCCAGGTTTGCTTTTTTGTTCTCTTGTTTGCGAGCTCGGGTGCATTTCCAGCCCCGGCTTGCGCGGATGGAACGACATTTGCCGCAGGATTGCAATAAGTCCGCAAACAAATTTGTCCAATCGGAAAAAACGGCGGAACTTTATTCTCCACAGCATTCGAAACCGCTTTAAAAGCGCCGCGAATCAGTCCGCGCCTCCCGGTCAATCCCCACCACCCCTGATAGCGGCGGCGCAGGCCGCGTGTCATAACGCGACAACGAGGCAAGAGGGGCTGTCCTTTTCTGCTTTCCTCCGTGGCGGCGGGGCAAAGCGAAAAAGAAAAGGGCAGCCTCGCTTTCATTTTCAGCCTTTGTTTCCAATCGCTTGACCATACTACCCGCAAAAAAAACGATCTCCCCCCGCGAAATTGTCCCGCAAAACCCTTTGCCGCCAGAGATTGTGGCGCTAGATTCCATCTGTGGATTCTGGGGGTGGAGGCCACGTGCCCGTGTTGAACAGACATTACAGGCGGTACGATTTCGAAGGCGATCTTGAGAAGGCTCTCAATCGCGTCGATTTCTTTCGCATCTTCCACACCATGGCGCTGCGCTACGGCTTCGAGCATTTCGGGGTGTTGCAGCTCATCAACGAGCACGAGACGAGCCAGCTCGCCACGCGCCTGATGCTGCATGATCTGCCGGCGGGGCTGGCGGAGACCTATGACAAGCGGTACCGCCTCAACGACTCCACACTCTTCAAGAGCTTCTACAAATCGACGATCTCGACCGTCTGGCGCAGCACCGATCATTTCGAGAACGGCGCGCGCAATGGTTCCGATTTCCTCGATCAGATCGGCTTCGACATGGCCCTATCCATTCCCGTGCATTCGGTGAACGGCACACGCTATGCCGTGCTTTTCCTCGGCGACGGCGACGATATCGACCGCCGCGAACACTACGAGATCTGCTACGAGGCCAATTGCGCCTTCGACTACTTCCACCGCCAGGTTCTCGCCAACAAGGCCGGAATGGGCCTGACCCCGCGCGAGACGGAAATCCTCCGCTGGATTTCCTACGGCAAGACCGCAAGCGAGATCGCCCTCATCGTGTCAGTCTCCGAGCATACGGTGAACTCACACACGGCGACGATCCTGAAAAAGCTCGATGTGGTCAACCGCACGCAGATGGTGGCAAAGGCAATCCGCGAACAGATCATACAGTAGCGTTACAAAACCGGATCCTGACCTAGGGATAGTAGAGTTAGGGACTTGTTAATACTCCCGGGCTGGATGAGAGTAGCCGCCGGTCCAGGCCACAAGCTTAATGCAATCAGGTTCACCTACCGCCATGACAGCACCCGTGCATATCCTGCTCGTCGATGACGATCCCGCGGAAAACGTCATCCTCCGCGCTCTGATGCGCAAGGTTACGAGTTATGCGATCACGTTGCATTATGTGGAGACGGTAGAGGCAGCACTGGGCTTCATTCGCGCCGCCGGTGCGCCGCTGGACATGATCCTGATGGACAATCGGTTGCAGCCGCAGGCGGATTTTCGCGAGACCGTGCCCGAACTGCGGCGCAACGGTTATATCGGCCCTGTCGGCGTCATCTCCTCGTCGATCAGCGATGCCTATTTCCAGAAGATCGACGACTACGGCGTCGATTTCCGCATCGACAAGGCCGAACTCGACCCAACGGCCATCGAGTTCATTCTGCAGGAATATGTGAAGCGGGACGCCGGCGCCGGTATTTGACGCCGGCCAAAGCGCCGGCAGTCAGGCCGCCGGCTGCTGTGCCAGCGGCGCGGTTTCGAGACCGAGCAGCAGGCCGATCTGCGGGCGCGCCTTGACGAGATCATCGATCGTATATTGCTGAAGCACTTCGAAGAACGCGTTGAGCGCCTTGCGCAGCGCGGAATTGAGCCCACAGCTGTCGACCAGCGGGCATTCGACTTCACCGGCCTCGAAACATTCGGCCATGGCGAAGGAATCCTCCGTCACGCGCACCACGTCGAACAGCGTGATCTCGCTTGCGGGCTTGGGCAGGCGCACGCCGCCATTGCGGCCGCGTACCGTCTCGATGATGCCGGCGCGGGTCAGCGGCTGAAGGATTTTGAACAGGAACAGCTCCGAGACGCCATAGGCCCGGGCGATCTCCGGGATGCGGCTGAGCTTTCCACTATTCGCCGCGCAGTACATCAACATGCGCACCGCATAGTTGGTTTGTTTCGTCAGACGCATCGGGAACTCCGAATCCGGTTTCTCAGGTTCCACCACATATAGGATAGATCGCCATTTAGAACAATTCCAAAAAGCGGAAAATCACATTCATGTTATGCGCACCGCAGCGCGGTTGACTGGAAGGGGCAAGCCGCTAAAGACGACTTTAGCAGTAAAGAATAAATGCCCCAGGAGGACCCGATGCACCTGCTCAAGACTTCCCTCGCCGCCCTTGCCATCTCGACCGCCGGTCTGGCCTTCGCCGCCCCCGCTTTCGCAGACGGTGAAGTCAACATCTATTCCTACCGTCAGCCGGACCTGATCAAGCCGCTGCTCGACGAATTCACCAAGGAAACCGGCATCACCACGAATGTGCTCTTCCTCGACAAAGGCCTCGTGGAGCGCATCCAGGCCGAAGGCGCCAATTCGCCGGCCGATGTCATCCTGACGGTCGATATCTCGCGCCTGACCGAAGCCAAGGACGGCGGCGTAACGCAGCCGGTGGCAAGCGACGTCATCAACAAGGACATCCCCGCGCAGTACCGCGATCCCGACGGCAACTGGTTCGGCCTGACCACGCGTTCGCGCGTCGTCTATGCCTCCAAGGACCGCGTCGCGCAGAACGAGATCACCTATGAGGAGCTCGCCGACCCGAAGTGGAAGGGCAAGATCTGCACCCGTGACGGGCAGCACTCCTACAATATCGGCCTCTTCGCCTCGATGATCGCCCATCACGGCGAGGCCGAAGCCGAGACGTGGCTGACGGGCCTGAAGAACAACCTCGCCCGCAAGCCCGACGGTGGCGACCGTGACCAGGCCAAGGCGATCCTCGCCGGCGAATGCGACCTGGCGCTCGGCAACTCCTATTATGTCGGCCTCATGCTGACCAACGAGAAGGAGCCGGAACAGAAGGAATGGGCCGCCGCCATCAAGGTGCTCTTCCCCAATGCCAACGACCGCGGCTCGCATGTCAACGTCTCGGGCATGGCCATGGCCAAGAACGCCCCGAACAAGGACAATGCGCTGAAGCTGATGGAATTCCTGTCGGCCGGCACCGCGCAGCAGATCTATGCCCAGCAGGTCTATGAATATCCGGTCCTGCCGGGTGCTGAACCCTCCGACGTCGTCAAATCCTTCGGCACGCTGAAGGCCGACACGCTGCCTCTCGTCGACATCGCGGCCAACCGCAAGAAGGCCTCCGAGCTCGTCGACAAGGTCGGCTACAATGACGGTCCGTCGCAGTAACGAACAAGCCTCCCAAGGCGAACACGGAAACGGCGGCTCTCGGGCCGCCGTTTTTCATTTCACGCCCAATGCTATGGCATCAGGACTTCTCCTCCGTCATGGTCGGGCTTGACCCGACCATCCATGCTCCGAGTGTGGCGGTGGATCCTCGGCTCGAGGCCGAGGATGACGTCGGAGAGGAGGAAACGGCAGCGGGCAGATAACCGCGACCGTCTCTCCTACTGCAAATCCGGATCCGACTGGCCGGAGATGATCCGGGCGTAGTCGATAATCTCCTTCTTGCGTTGCGGCGTGCCGGGATGGGTGGAGAGCAGGTTGGTATCCGACTTGTCGCCGAGCTTCTCTTCCAACAGCGTGAAGAAACGGGCGATGGCGGTGGGGTCGTAGCCGGCTTTCGCCATCAGCTCGACCGAACGCCGGTCGGCGGCGCTCTCGGCGTCGCGCGAATAGGACAGCGCCAGGAGACCGCCGCCCTGAACCAGCACGTCCTCGACGCTGGAGCCGACGTCGCCGGCAATCAGCATGATGAGGCCCGTCATGCCGGCGGCGCGATAGAGCTGACGAAGGCTGTGTTCGAGTTCGACATGGCCGATTTCATGCGCGAGCACGCCGACGATCATCTCGCTGTCCTTGCCGGCCATTTCGACGAGCTGGTCGGTGACGACGAGCGTACCGTCCGGCAGCGCAAAGGCATTCGGCCCGATGAAGCCGCCGTCGCGGAAATTGAGATTGTAGGCGCCTGCCCCCCGCGGCGACTGGGCGGCGATGCGCGCAAAACCGTCGGCGATCTCGTCGCGCTTTTCCGCGGAGAGTTTCGTCGGCGAGAAGGTGGTCTTGTCGAGCGCCTGCAAGGTGCCCTGCGACATCAGCTGCGGGACGATGGGCGGCGTGGTGAGGATGGCGACCTCGACAAGCGCAGGCACACCCCAGCGGTAAACGATGCTGCCAAGCGCAAAGGCGGCGAGCACGATGACGATGAGGCGCAGGCGAAACTGCTCCAGCCAGTGCACCAGCCCGGCCCCGCCCTTGCCGCGTGCGGCGAGAAAGCGGTCGATGCCGTCATTGTCCCAGCTCTCGAAGACCGAGCCATCCGGAAAGATCACCCGGCGCGGGATGGAGCCGACGCGGCCGGAAATCTCGACCCAGGAGAGACCCGCACCGGCGAGCGGCTTTTCGCCATCGGCCGGCAGCGCGGCGATTTCCCCGGCCCGTTCGACGAGGCGGGCCTCGACCGAGCGGCTGGAGCCGGCGGGGTGCCAGTCGCCCTTGGCGATGGCCCCGCCGGTTATGGTCTCAGTCTCAGAAGCCAAAGTCGAAGCCTTCAAAGTCCATGAACTCGGCCCCGACGGCCGACCCCTGCGCCTCCAGCGCGCTGAACAGCTCGCCGACATCGCCGGTGAAGGTAACGCCGGTGTGCTCGAAGGTATAGCGCGCCATGCGCACCGCCGCCCAGGGCCGCATCAGACCCAGGGTGAGAAGCGTGACGATGACGTTGCTGATGGCGATCCAGGTGTAGCGGGTGCGCGACAGGTCGCTCATCAGCTGGTGTTTTCCGTCGAAGGTCGTGGCCGACCAGGCGATGTTGCGCACGCCCGCCCGGTAGAACAGGCCGGCAATGCCCATCGTCGCGAAAAGCACGACGTAGCCGATGACCGCGCTGATCACGAGCGGGATCTGCTGTTCGGGCGTCAGCGAGCCGGGCGTCTCGATCATCGGCAGGATGAGCGAGATGTTGGCGACGACCAGAAGGGCGATGATGCCAAGCCCGACAATGGCGATCAGGAACGACAGGAGCCAAGACTTGTAGATGGCGCCGAGCTTCGGATCCGTCTCGAAGGCCTTGCCGCCATAGCGCAGGTTCGAGCCGATATAACAGGAGACCCACCGGCTGGCGAGCGGGGTCAGGATACCGAGCGTGATGACGGCCAGAAGGCCGCCGAGGATGAAGGCCTTGAAGGCACCGCCCGCACCGCCGACGAAATCGAAGCGCACATTGCGATAGCTGGTGACACGCGCGCTGAAGCGCAGCCCCTTGGCGACCAGCCAAGGCAGTGCGATCAACACGACGAGGGTCGGCAGGAGAACGAGGATCGGCACGATGGCCGCCATAACGTTCAGCACGACGAAGGCGCCGAGAACGATGAGGCGTCCGACGAGGATCTGCAGGCCCTTGGCGTGATACTCGAAGGACCGGCCGAGCAGCACGGTATTGCCGAAGAAATAGCGGTTGCGCCGGACTTTCGCCCAGGCGGAATAGATGCCGAGCGTGAGGATCGTCAGGAGAACGTTGACGATCCAGATGCCGAAATATTCCGACGCCTTGCCGGTAAACGTGATGCGATGAAAGCCGCCCGCCTGCCCTGCGGGTTGCGGCGATCCTGCCAAAGACATGGTTGCCCCCTTCAAAAATATAAAAACACGAGGGGTTAACGGGCCGCGCTTGCGGCCTATTCTTCGCAAAGCACAAAAAAAGGGCTCCCCTGCGGGAGCCCTTTCGATGATCGATCCGAAGGGATGATTACTTCATCGTCGGGATGGAGAATTCCGCACCGCCCTTGATGCCGGACGGCCAGCGGCTCGTCACGGTCTTGGTGCGGGTCCAGAACTTGATGGAATCCGTACCGTGCTGGTTGAGGTCGCCGAAGGACGAGGACTTCCAGCCGCCGAACGAGTGGTAGGCGAGCGGAACCGGGATCGGAACGTTGATGCCGACCATGCCGATATTGATGCGGCTGGCGAAGTCGCGGGCCGCATCGCCGTCACGGGTGTAGATCGCGACGCCGTTGCCGTATTCGTGCTTCATCGGCAGGTCGAGGGCTTCCTCGTAGTTCTTGGCGCGAACGACGGACAGGACCGGGCCGAAGATTTCAGTCTTGTAGATTTCCATGTCCGGCGTGACGTTGTCGAACAGGCAGCCGCCGACAAAGTAGCCATTTTCGTAACCCTGCATCGTGAAGCCGCGGCCATCGACGACGAGGTTGGCGCCTTCCTCGACGCCCTTGTCGATGAGACCGAGGATGCGCGCCTGGGCTTCCTTGGTGACGACGGGACCCATGTCGGCCTTGTCGTCCGTATAGGGACCGATGCGGAGGCCCTCGATCATCGGGGTGAGCTTCTCGATGAGGCGGTTTGCGGTTTCCTCACCGACCGGAACGGCAACCGAGATCGCCATGCAGCGCTCACCGGCCGAGCCGTAGCCGGCGCCCATCAGGGCGTTGGCGGCCTGGTCGAGGTCGGCATCGGGCATGATGATCATGTGGTTCTTGGCGCCGCCGAAGCACTGGGCACGCTTGCCGTTGGCGGCAGCGGTTCCATAGACGTAGCGGGCGATCGGCGTGGAGCCGACGAAGGAAACGGCGGCGATATCCGGATGCGCCAGGATGCCGTCGACCGCACCCTTGTCGCCGTTGACGACGTTGAGGATGCCGGCCGGCAGGCCGGCTTCGATCATCAGTTCGGCAAGGCGGATCGGCAGGGACGGATCGCGCTCGGAGGGCTTCAGGATGAAGGCGTTGCCGCAGGCGATGGCGGGCGCGAACATCCACATCGGGATCATGCCCGGGAAGTTGAACGGCGTGATGCCCGCGCCGATGCCGACCGGCTGGCGGATCGAATACATGTCGATGCCGGGGCCTGCGCCTTCGGTGAATTCGCTCTTGGAGAGATGCGGGATGCCGATGACGAATTCGCAGACTTCGAGGCCGCGAATGACGTCGCCCTTCGAGTCCTCGACCGTCTTGCCGTGTTCCTTGGAAACCAGCACGGCCAGCTCGTCCATATGCGTGTTCAGGAGTTCGACGAACTTCATGAAGACGCGGGCGCGACGCTGCGGGTTGGTGGCGGCCCACTTCGGCTGCGCGGAAAGCGCGCTGTCGATGGCGGCTTGCAGATCGGCGTCATTGGCAAGCGCGACCTGCGCCTGTACTTCACCGGTTGCCGGGTTGTAAACATTGGCGGTGCGGCCGCTGGTGCCGGGCACCTGCTTGCCGTGGATGAAGTGGCCGATCTGGTACATGGGGAGTCCTCCGTGGTTATGAAGGGATGATCGCACTTCAATTTGCACAACACAATCGCCTCAGATAAGGAACCGTTGTGCAAAAATTAAAGTCGGAGGCGACATGAACTGGGATGACGCACGCTTGTTTCTCGCGGTTGCCCGCACCGGCCAGATCCTCGCCGCCTCCCGCCGTCTCGGCGTCAACCACGCGACGCTCAGCCGCCGCGTCAGCGCACTGGAGGAGGCGCTGAAGACCCGCCTGCTGATCCGCCGCACCAATGGCTGCGACCTCACCGCCGAGGGCGAGGCCTTTCTGCGGGCGGCCGAGCGGATGGAAACGGAGATGCTGGCGATGCAGGCGAGCATCGGCCGGATCGACACTGCCGTTGCCGGCACCGTGCGGGTCGGCGCGCCCGACGGTTTCGGCGTCTCCTTCCTCGCGCCGCGTCTCGGACGGCTGACGGCGCGGCATCCCGAATTGAAGATCCAGCTCGTGCCGGTGCCCCGCTCCTTCTCGCTTTCGCAGCGCGAGGCCGATATCGCCATCACACTGGAGCGGCCGGAACAGGGCCGGCTCGTCTCGTCGAAGCTGACGGATTATACGCTCGGCCTCTATGCCTCACGCGACTATCTCGCCCAGAACGGCACGCCCGAGACCGTCGAGGACCTGAAGAGCCACCGGCGCGTCGGCTATGTGGAAGACCTGATCTTCACGGCCTCGCTGAACTTCACCGGCGAGATCATGCGCAGCTGGGATGCGAGCTTCGAAATCTCCAGCGCCACCGGCCAGACGGAAGCCGTGCGCTCCGGCGCCGGCGTCGGCATCCTGCATGACTATATCGCCCGGCAATATCCGGAACTCGTGCGGCTGCTGCCGGCCAACACGATCCGCCGCGCCTACTGGACGACATGGCACGAAAGCGCCCGTGACCTTACCCGCGTGCGCACCGTCGCCGAGTTCGTGCAGGAACTCGTGCGGCAGGAGCACGCCATCTTCCTATAACGATCACTCCGCGTTGAGTGCGACGGTTCCCGGCATCGGCACCAGCGCGCTCTTCGCCCTTGTCTTGGGCTTCTGGACAGGCTCCTCGGAAACGGCAACCTTCACCTTCTCCTCACCCGGCAGGGGAACGCGCACGGCATTGCGGATGACTACCCGCTCTTCCGCCGGCTTCTCCTCCACCGCCGCGCGACGCTTCGGTGTGCGGCGCGGCGCAATCTCGGCGCTGTCGTCGACCACGACGACCGGTTCCGCACGAACGAGCACGGGCTGGCTCTGCGAATAGCCGCTGCCGCCGGCATATTGCAGCATGTCGAACGTGTTGCGCGTCACCGGCTTCATGCGAAGCCCACCCATGACGGCGGCGATGCGCTCCTGCGACATCGTCGGATGGCAGAAGCGCAGGCGCACCTGCGCGGCGTAAGCACCGACGCGCTCGGCCGAAACGCGCTTGGCGAACTGCCAGGCATAAAGGCAGCTGCCGGACGTGCCGAGCGGGCCGGTTGCGTAACCATAGACGCCCTGCCCGTTCTGCCCCGGCACGTCGCTGATCCGCATGGCGACGCCGGGCAGCGCCTGCCGCATCTCTGCGACAATGGCGCGGCGTGTCGGTGCACGCAGGAAAGCCATGCCCTCGGAGGGTTGGCCGACCCGCACCGTCAGCACGTTCTCGCCGGCCGAAGCCGTGGCGTTGGAATAGACGATTGCCTGCTCGAAGAAGCCGCTGCGCGCCGTCTGGCGCACGCTCTGGATCCGGCCCGACACCAAGGGCAGGTAGGCCACGGCAAAATCCGGCGAGACCTCGGTGGAGATCGGCGGCGCGTCCGGATGGATGGCGCCGGTTTCCAGAAAGGGATCGTGCACGGTGGAAGCGCAGCCGGCGACGAGAAGAGGCAGAATGGCAGAAATGAGCCAGCGCATGAGGATCCTATCGCAGGGTAACGGTGGATGCGGAAAGGCCAACGGCCGTCGCCGGATCGTAGAACTGCATGTTCAGGCGGGCGAAGACGGCCTTTGCCTGCCCGCGGTTGCCGAGATGGTAGTAGGACCAGCCACGCAACTGGCTGAGATCCGCCGGTTCGGCAACCAGGCTGGCGCGCGCGTTCAGCGCATCCAGAACGTTCTGGTATTGCTTATGATCGAAGGCCGAGCGGGCGCGCTGCCAGTAGATTTCGGCCCGAACCTCACGCTCGCGTTTCTCCGACATCGGATAGGTCGCGACCATGGCCTCGGCATCGTCCGTCAGGCGACCGCGCAGTAGCGTGAGCGCCGCGCCATAGGCGGCGTCCTGTTGCGTGCGGCTATTGTTCAGCGCGGCTTCAAAGGCGTTGCGGGCATCGGCCAGACGGCTGAGCTCCAGATAGCACCAGCCCTTGATCAGCATGGCGTCGGCCGAAACCTTGCCGCGTGCCTCCTGAGCGGAAACATCCTTGACGCAGGCGCTGTAGCGCTTGGCCTTGAAATGCGCGAGGTAGCTCGCTCCGCCACCGCCGGTGGACGACGCCGTGGTATCAGGCATTTCGACGGCCACACTGCGGCGGGCCTTCGGGGGCGTGGCGACCTTTATCTCGGCCCAGATCTCCGGATAGATCTCGCGATATTCATCCTCCAGCGCGGCATAATCCTTCTTCGCGCCGAGACGCAGCAGGCTCAGCGCCAGCCCCTTGACGCGCACCGGCGCGCTTTCCCAATCCAGCGACTTTTCGAACCAGGCTTTCGCGGCCTCGAACTGGCTGGAATTGTAGGCGTACCAGGCGAGAATTTCGGCGTGGTCGGCGTCGGATGTCGCAAGGATGGCGTTGCTATAGGCGGTCACCGTCTTCACATCGGCATCCGGCTGGTCGGGTTTCGAGAAGCGCAGCGACAGCGCGTTCATCAGGAATTCCGGGTCGTCGGAGAATTCCACGATGTAATCCTCGGCGACCGCATAGGCCTCTTCCCGCTTGTTTTCAGCGGCAAGCGAGAGATAGAGGCCCTTGGCGTTCTCCTCGTCGCGGCCCTTGGCCAGCGCCGCCTTGAACCAGCGCTCGGCGCTATCAGGCGCCTTCAGCTTCAGATCGTACCAGCCGAGCAGCGAGAAATCCTCGAGGCGATCCCCTTTCTCCGCCACGGCGCGCAGCTTGGCGACCTCGCCTTCGGCGATGGGCGTCTGGCGCTTTTCATCCGCGTTGAAATCGGCGACGTCCTTGCGCGTCAGGTCGAGTTCGACGGGCTGTAGACCGGCCTGCAACAGAGGAGAGGTGGCGAGCACGCCCATCGCCTTGCGCACGTCGTCCGAGGAGAAATCGCGCGTCGATTTCTGCAACGTGGTCAGGATCTGTGCATCCGGCAGGCGCTTTTCGCCTTCACGGAAGAGCAGGCCGCGATAGGTGTTGGTCAGCGCGTCCTTGGCACCCGTCTCGGCATAGGCGTCGAGCAGCATCCAGACGAGATCGACCTCGGTTTCGGTCGACGGGTCAAGCGTTCTGGCCGCCTCGATGACGCCCATCCAGTCCTTGCGCGCAGTGGCGGCCATCATCTCGACGCGCTGCTTGCGGCGGGCGAGCTTGGCGGAGAAGTCTTCGCTCGGCCTCCACTGCGGATTTTCCGTCTGGCGGCGACCGATCTCGGCGGCGATGCCGGTGAAATCGTTCTTCTCGTAGAGCGCCCAGAGCGCGGTTTCATCCACCTGCTGCACGACCGGCGCATAGACATCGGCCGGCACGACGAAATCGGGATATTTCAGCCGCAGCCGGTTCGTCTCGGCTTCGAGCCGATCCTGCTGCTTCTGTTCGGCATAGTAATAAAGAGCGGCAAGTTCGATCTCGCCGGGGCCGGACTTGGCCTCCCCCGCCAAAGCCAGCGGAGAGAGTGCCGAGGAACCGAGCAGCAGCGCGGTGAGGAAAAGCGGTGTTCTCATCGGTCGGACCTCACGCCCTTGCGCGGCACCGTCAGGCCAAGCCAGACGGCGAAGAGGCCGAGGCAGGCAAGCACGAGCACCACATAGATCTGGAAATTATCGGAAAACCAGGCGGCCGCGACGCGGCGCAGGTTGCCCGGACTGCGATCGGCGAGATCGGCGACATAGCGATCGGCGGCCGGAAGGCTGACGAGCGACAGGCTCGCCGTCTCGATGGTCGCCGTGCCGCCCTGCAGGTCGCGCCAGACGGCGGGCTCGACCAACCGCTGCACGCCGGCATCGACATCCCGCGGCGAGTTCGCCTGGATCACCGTCCAGGTGGCGAGCCCATCGGGGGAGCGCATCTGCGACAGCGTTACCAGCGCGCCCTCGCCATGCGGGGTAACCCGCGCCGTGTTGTCGCCCTCATAGCTCAGCCAGCGGCCGAAGCTGCGTGACGCGGCGGAGAACCAAAGCTGCGCGCGCGACCCGAAGGACAACTCGTCCTCCTCGGCCGCGGTCGAATTGTGGAAGGCCTGCAACAGATCGGCGGTGTCATTGCCGGAGCCGACGGCGCCGTCGGAAACCGACGCCGTGTGCACCGGATCGGGCTTCAGAAGATCGGCAACGGAGGCCGTGACCTCGTCCGCATCCGGGAAAGCCGCCTTGCCGGATGTGCCGAGCTCGGCAAAATCGTTCTGCGAGGAAACGACGAGCGCATCGCGGCCGGTGCCTTCGGACGGCGAACCGATGGCGATCTTCGCCGTCAGCGGCGCGCGGGCGGAAAGGGCGAGGCGCGACAGCATGGTGAGGCCGGCGGCCGCAGACTGGCCGTCGGCGCGGTCGATCACCAGATCGAACGGCTTGCCGCCGCCATAGGGATAGGCCTTGCCGGCCAGCGCCGCCAGATCCGGCAGCCGGCCGATACGGGCCAGCGCCGGAACCTCGATCGCCGTCGTGTCGAGCAGGATGAAGCGCGGCTTGCCATCGTCCCGCTCCTCCGGCCGGCAGGCGGCATCGGCCGCCGTCGGCAGCTCGGCCAGCAGTTCGACGCGGTTGGCGCCGGGATGGAAGGCGCGCAGCGGCAGTTCGATGCGCTTGCCGTCGAACTGTTCGCCTTCGCGGTTGCGGAACGGGTAGCTCTTCACGACCTTGTCGTTGACGCGCACGAGAAGCTGCGCGGTCTGCTCCAGCCCCGGCGAGGTCGCGGCGTGGAGGCGAAGGTCGAGCGTGGCATATTCCGCCGGATAGAAATCGGCGGGCATGTCGATGGTGAAATCGGTGCGCGAGAGACGGCCGGAGAATACACGAGTCTCGTAACCCGTCTCCTTCAGCATGCGCCGTTCGCCGGCATCGACCACGAGGGCACCCCTGCCCTTTTCGAAGACACCCGTCCTCAGTCCATCGGCCATCGGCCCCTTCACGGCGGAGAGTACGGCAGCATTGATATCGCCGAGATTGGCGGCGCGCAGCACGACGCGTGCACGGTCCGCCGTGGCACCGGCCTGGACGGAGAGCCCGCGCGGCGCGTTGGCAATGCCGAGTTTCGCGAGCGTGGCAGCGCCGGCGCGGTCCATGGCCATGACGAGATCGATACCCGGCCCCGTGCCCGGCTTGTCATCCACCGACACCGTCACATCGTCACGGTTGAGGAAGAGGATCAGCGATTGCAGGACCGGCGCGACCTCGTTCAGCGCCTCCGCGCTGAGAGCGCCGGGCACGACGATGCGCACATCCGTGCGCTGCGCGGCATTGCGGCGAACGGACAGCAGACCGTCGAAATCCGTAAACGCCGAGGACGCCGCCGTGGCGAAGCCGCTTTGCGCGGGGTCGAGCTTCGTCCAGAGCTCATAGGTGGCATCCAGTGCGCAATCGACGCGATGATGCTGGCGGGCGCGAACACGCACCACATTGCGACCGACCTTGAGAAGATCGGGGGCGACGGCGATCTTTTCCGTCAGCACGCCGTTCGGCGAGGCGATAGCGAAGCTGCCGGCATCGCGGCCGTTGACCTCGATATCCATCTTCGCGGTATCGGGCAGCACCGAGACCGCATTGATATAGGCAAGGTTCAGCGTGCCGCCGGCCGAGACCTGCGGCCCGTCGAGCGCGAAGGTAAAGGTCGCGACATCGTCTTCGCCCGACAGCGTATAGGCATCCGCCGACTGCTCGAAGGGTACGAGCATGGCGCCGGTGGCGACGGCTTGCGCCTTTTCGGCCTTCACTTCGGCCGGCTGCGGCAGCAAACCACCGGAGAGCGCGGTACCGGACAGCGTGGTGCCTTCCAGCAGCGGCTTGACGGCATCGGCGACCAGCCCTTCCGCCCGGCCGGCACCGGCCGAGGCGATGAGCAGGGCAAGGCCCAGCGTTCCGAGAAGAGGGGTCTTAGCCATAGGCCTGGGCTCCTGTGAGGACCGGCGGTAGTTCTGCGGCGCGGCCGGGGATCTGGGCATTGTTGTCCTTGACGGTGATCGGCGCATCAGCGGCGGAGCTGACGGCTCCCTCGCGGATGAGGCCGGCTGAGTAACGCAGCGCCCGCAGCGTCTCGCGGATGCTCCAGAGCGCGAAGCGCGAGGTGCCCCAGAAGAAGCTGCGGCGGATCTGGCGACGCGACAGCCGCTCCTGCAACACCGCCTGATCGGAGAACATCAGCTCGGCGATGGCCATGAAGGTTTCCGGCGTGCGCTCCTTGTAGGCGAAGCCGTAGACGGCGCCTTCACCCTCGCCGCGGCTGGAGCGGGAGATCACGTCGAAGGCGATGATCTGGCCGGCGCGGCGCAGCTGGATCGTCGCTTCCAGCGGCGTATCGAGATCGATTGCCGGCGCCTGCTCGACGAACTCCACCGAGATACCACCCGAGGAGGCATCCTGGATGATGATATTCTTCAGCTTGCCATCGACCTTCATCAGCGCATGGCGCTTGACCGGCAGGCGCTGGTTGCGGCGCAGTTCGCGGCGTTCGGCGACGACGCCGAGGGCGGCCCCGGCGAGGCCGAGATTGATGAGGTTCCAGCCAGCGACGATGGTGAGCAGCTCGGTCGCGACCGGCTCCGTCAGGAAGCGGTAGCCGGAGTAAAGGGCAGCCGCGAGCAGAACGAAGAAGATGATGAAATAGGGCCGTGCTAAGGGCGACAGCATGCTGCGATCGAGCGTCTGGCCCTTTGCGGTTACGTTGAAGGTCGGCTTGCGCGGGTTGCGCACGACGGAGACGATGGAGCCGAACAGCAGCACCGACTGAACATATTCATAGAGCTCGGAGACCCAGGGCCAGCGCACACGGCCATAGAGATAGCTCTGCATGGCGAAAGAGCCGATGAGATAGGTCACCGCATAGGAGGCGAATTCAAGAATGTTCGCCTGATAGATCTCCAGCGAGAAGAAGATGTAGAGCAGCGGTGAGAAGACGAAGGCGAGCCGCGACAGCGGGAACAGCCAGAACAGGTTGATGCCCGCATAGCAGATGCGCTGGGAGAGCGTCAGGCCCTTGGCGAGGAACGGCCGGTTCAGGATCAGGATCTGCAGCATGCCCTGGCACCAGCGGGCGCGCTGGCCGATGAAGGAGACGAAGGTCTCCGGCTGGAGGCCGGCGATCAGCGGCTTGTCGACATAGAGGCTGTGCCAGCCCTTGGAATGCAGCGCGAGCGCCGTCTCGCAATCCTCGGTGATCGACTGGCCGGAGAAACCGTTGGCCGCCGAGAGCGCCGAACGCCGCAGCACCGCTGCCGAGCCGCAGAAGAACGAGGCGTTCCACTTGTCGAGCCCGCGCTGCAGGATCGAATAGAACATCTCGTTTTCCGAGGGCATGCGCGCGAAGGTCTGGAGGTTCTTTTCCAGCGGATCGGGGTTCAGGAAGTAGTGCGGCGTCTGGACGAGGAAGAGCTTCTTGTCCTTGGCGAAATAGCCGACGGTCTCCCGCAGGAATTCGCGCACCGGCGCATGGTCGGCATCGAAGACGACGACGAGTTCGCCATGCGAGACCTTCAGGCCCTCGTTGAGATTGCCGGCCTTGGCATGGTCGTTCTGCTTGCGGGCGTGGTAGACCACGCCGAGCGAGGCGCAGAGCGCCTTCAGCTGCTCGTGCCGGCGAATGGCGGCAATCGAGACGCGCGGATCCCTATGATTGCGCTTGGCCTCGGTGCCGCCGTCGTCGAGCAGATAGACGGTCAGCTTGTCCTTGGGATAGTGCAGCGACTTGGCGGCGGCGAGCGTGCCGGCCAGAAGCTCCGGCTCCTCGTTATAGGAGGGTATGAAGACGTCGACGGTCGGAAGATCGGCGGCATCGCCAAGCTCCGGCGCCTTGCGCTTCAGGGGATCTGCCAGCATGAAGAAGCTGATCGCCAGCATGGCCAGGCAATACATCTCGGCGAGATAGAGGATCAGGCCGGGAATGAAATTCAGCGGTTCGTAGATGCTCGGCAAGGTCTCGGTGGTACGCCAGAAGGCGTAACGCATGGCGAGAATGCCGGCAAAGATGAAGGTGACGAGCCGCAAGGTGGTGTTCTCGGGGCGCGTCATCGCCAGGAACATCACGCCGAGTACGGCGAAACTCAGGATAAGCTGGGCCTGGAGGCTGAGTGGCAGCCAGAGAAGGAACAGCCCGATCATGCCAGCGGGAATCGCCAGCCACTTGACGCACGTCATGTGCATTTGAAGAACCCCATTTGCATCGCGGCAGCGCGTCATGCGGACCGGTTCCCGTCATGAGAACGGGATGACCCTAGGGATTCATTGGTCAACGGATTCCTAATACAGTGCCAAATCGGGATGGCGGCCGCTGGCGTGGTAAAGGAAGGGTTTACAACCGCTTAGTCATGCAGCACCGGCCGCGCCTGCGCCACCAGCACGATGCCGCCGAGCGAGACGAGAAGGCCGAGCGCCATGGCCCAGGACAGCGGCTCTGCGAACATCAGGAAGGCCCAGATCATCGTGACCGGCGGGCTGAGATAGAGGATCGCCGTCACCCGCGCCGGCGAGGACTTGCGCAAGGCGAGGTAGTAGAGGCTCCAGGCGCCGAAGGTGGCGACGAAGACCAGCCAGAGAATGCCGCCGATGAAGCCGCGATCCATCACCGGCAGCACGCCACCCTCATGCCAGGCGAGCCCGGAAAAAATCGCGGCCGCCGAGAGGCATTGGAAGCAGAGGCTCTGATAGACCGGCATGGCATTCACCGCACTGCGCTTCTGCAAAAGCGTGGCCAGCGCAAGCGACAGCGTGCCGAGCACGGGCAGTCCATACGCCCAGAGCGGAACATTGCCCCAGTCGAGCGAACCGCCGGATGCGATTATGACGCCGGCAAGGCCGATGAAGGAGCCGATCCATTGCCGACCCGTCAGCGCCTGCCCCAGAATGGGCCAGGACAGGAAGGCGACGGCGAGCGGCAGCATGTCCGTGATCAGCGCGACGAGACCCGTCGGCACGCCAAGCCCGATCGCCAGCGCGAAACCCGAGAGATAACCGGCCATGGCCAACGCGCCGAGCAGCATCTGGAACATCACGTCCCTGCCCCGAATCTTCGGCCCCATCGTGAGCGCGAAGGGTAGAAGCACGAGGCCGGACACGAGGCTGCGCCACAGCAGGATCAGGAAGATCGGCGCATGATCGCTGGCAAAGCGCACGCCGATGAAGCCGGCGCTCCAGCACACGACGAGGGCGGCTTCGAGAAGGATGAGAACGGCAAGCGCCGTAAACCGGTTCGGCCGGCGCAAGGGCAAGGCGAGATCGGAAGCGGTCATAGCTGGTCCACAATCGAAATGGCGATCCGGCGCGCCGCCTTCAGGCGCCCGTCATGGCCGTCCAGGCCCGCGCGGGCCATCGCGCCCTCCAGCACGAAGGAGAGATGCTCGGCGGTCTCGTCGATTGCCGCAGCCGGCTTCATTTCGCGAAGGTAATCCTTGAAAAGCTGCTCGACCTCTTCCTTCTGGAATGCGACCGTCGCCCGGCCCGCATCGCCGACGGGAAGTTCCGCCGCAGCATTGAGCAGCCCGCAGCCGCGAAAACCCCAGCCATAGGCGAGCTCGGCATGATCCACGTAGGAATCGAAGACGGCGAGCAGCTTTTCACGCGGTGTTGCGGCCGTGGCGAGCCGCTCGCGATAGAGCACATGCCACTCCTCCAGCCGCGCATCGAGATAGGCCTTCACCAGATCCGACTTGGAGGCGAAATTGTTGTAGAGGCTCATCTTGGCGACACCGGCATGGGCCGTGATCGTATCGATCCCCGTCGCCCCCACCCCATCGCGATAAAACAGCTCAGCAGCCGCCTTCAACAACCGCTCCCGCGCCGGCACCCGTTCGCTCATCAACCACACCTCGTTCTTATGTAGACCGATCTACCTAATCAGCATGATTGTCAAGAGCGCCATTGGCACGGGGGAGTTTTCGTTATTGCGATACGCAGATCGATAAACTTGCAGCAGCCGCGTCAACAGGGTCGCAACACCCTCGCCCTACAACCCTGAGGCAATGACAGGAGCAATTTTCATGAAGTTCATTTTTGCCGCATCCGCCGTTTTCGCCACCACTCTGCCGGCAATCGCAGCCGACTGGCCTCAGGCCGATGTCGACGCGGCCATTCAGATCGTCACGACACGAGAGAAGGACAGCGGCATTGAGGAATGCGTGACCTCGTCCGGCACGACGGTCGCCTACATTGCTACGCAGCGCGATATCGATGCCGACGGCGTCAAGGAGGTGCTTATCAGCAGTTCTCCCGCCAAATTGGGAAATGGCGTCACCGGCTGTTACGGCATGACCGGTCAGAATATCTTTCTCCTGTCCAAGGCCGGCGACAACTGGACGATGCTGATCGAGGCCGACAATACGCAGGAGCTGATCTTCCATCCCCGCAAAACGGGTGGGATGCCGGATATCGAGATGACCGGCCCCGGCTTCTGTTTCCCGGTCCATCGCTATGATCGCGGCGAATACCGACCCTGGAAAGTCTGCGACGGCAACCAGCAGCTTTTCGCCGACGCGGCGCCATGGATCACGGACAAATCGAGTGTCGCGCCGCGCGACGGCGAGACGGCGCAGGTCGAGACCGCCTCCTTCGAGGCCGGCAATGCCGTCGACATGCGCAGCCTGTTCGACCACAACGGCTCCGATGTCCGCATTGATCCCGGCGCCGGCACGATCGTCTATGAAAAGCCCAAAACAAAGATTGCGGGTACAGTGAAGGCCGGCATGCTGCTGTTCAAAGCCAGCGCACCATGGGATCCCTACGACGACAGGACAACGATCAAGGGCACGGCCTATGTCTTCAAGAAAGGCTGCGAGCCGGCGCCGTACGAGGTGGCGGGGCGGCAGGAGGGCTGGCACACATTGGTGCTGAAGGGTGCCGCACCCGTCCGCGCGAAAAATGGATGCGCCGTCGTCGGCTACAAGATGAATGGAAACGCGACACTGAAGTTCGTGAGCTGGGGCGACTGACAGCGCGCCGCCGGCGCGGCACTCAGATCACGATGGCAAGAAAACGGTACAGCTGAGAGAATATTCCTCTCTCCCGATAAGTCCTATCGAAACAACTTATCAGGAGAGAGGAATGGTACGGTCGAGTGGATTCGACCCGGCCTCTTTGATATTATTTATCAGATAGATATCCTTCCGTTTTCTGCGCATTGTGGTGCATTTTGTAGTGCATTTCTTGCACTGGCGAATTGCGGTTGACTTCCCCTCTCACCGATGAATTCATCCAATGTAACTCCTCGCCATTCTCGCTCGTCCTCTTGTCCGTTCCAGCTTACGGCCAGACTGGCGTGTCATCGATGCGACACCACCGTGATTGGCGGGGTGATGCAGTTCCGCAGGCACATCAATAGCTCGACGTTGACCGAGCGGGCTGCGCCGATTGTGAACTCGTATTGAGCTTAGGTGGTGAGAGTGACCTCACCAAGAAATCCTTGTCGAGCGGCCTTACGTAGCCCACAACGCGACAGATAACGCGCGAACATTTACTGTTTACTCAACACACAGTTTATATTTACATGTGCCGATCTGCGGGTTGGAGCCTAAAATGCTGATTGATATCGCCAAAATCTCTCTTGACGTAAAAAACTTCCGCCATGGCGACTTGGCTAGTGAGCGAGAAGCCTTGCAGATTATGATCTCGGATGAGAAGTCCCATAAGGTATCCGAACTGGCAGATGATATCGTGCGAATGGGACGGCTCGACCCATCTTCTGCACTGATCGTAACGGAAGACGCGGCTCACCCCGGCCAGTATATCGCGCTTGAAGGCAATCGCCGCATGACAGCACTGAAGGCGATGATCAACCCAGATCTGGCTGCAGGTTTTTCCACGCACCCAACCTTTAGAAAGCTGAACCCTAGATTCATGGCTTTGGGCCTTACTCAAGTCGAATGCGTGGTTCTCGATAGGGCGGAAGCCTCCGACTGGATCAAGAGAAAACACTACAACGCGATGGGCGGACGGGGAGTGATCGAATGGAATGCCGTCGCGACAGCTAGAAGCGATGCATCAGACGGCCCTCCGGCAATCCTCTGTCAGGCCGGCGACCTTCCGTACATGGAGTGTGACCTTGAAGACTGCGAACCTGTGGCAGGTCGAGGGTCGTGATGGCCTCTTGGAAGACATCGGACGCGTGACCGTCCGCTGGTCCGCTATTGATCTCTACCTACTCTGGTTCGCTGAACTTGCCTTGCGAAACCGGGAGGCAGCAACCGAGATAATCCTGAATGGATCAGGGGCCGGTCGCCAGAGATTAGAAGCATTCGACAGGGTTATCGGAGCTTCGTACTTTGATGAGAAAGAGAGAGCTGAGCTGCTCGGGATCACCGGGATGCTTCGCAGTTTGTTGAGCGAACGCAAGGGTGGCCACGTCGGCGGAAAGATCAGCTATACACGCATTCTCTCAGCGGAGGACTTCTGGTGAGTTGGAAGACAACAATTCGCGTTGGCGACCTTGCCGACGGGCAAAGGCTCGAGGTGGTTTGCCGTAAATGCAACAGGCTCCGCTACTTCACTAAGGCAGACTTCCCTGACCAGCAAAAGTATCTAGATGAGATAGAACTAAGGCTTTGCTGTAATCCCCTTCATTTTGGAGGTCGTGCGCGTTTGTCCATGGTCAGACAGGATGAGATGAGCGGCTTTGTCGGCGGAATGGCTTAGCATACAAATCCTGACAAATTTTGTATTCTTTAAAACGGTCGCGATCCCAGAAGTATAAAACTCTATTCGAGTGTCAATCATATGTAATCATTGAGTTTTTTAACGACCGAGTAAAGGCATTGCCATTCGTTAAAAATTAGTTACACTACTCTGGCATCCCAATCACCGGGATCCCAAAAGAGGAGTAGTGAGGCATGAACGTATTCCGTTTCCTGCGCGGCGAGAACGACACGACGGCAAAGCCGTCGCGCCGGCCTGGCCGGGGGAAGGCTTCGGCGGGTGCTCCGCCGGAAAGGCGCGATCGGACGCGCGAAGAACTTGAGCGGACAGTTTTCGATTCCATGAATTCTGCCCTCTCCTTGCTTGAGCCTTGTCTCCACGACGACGCATACGATGAGGCTATGATCCACATCGGCGTCAACGGCGACTATTTCGTTGAGCCGCTCGGCCAGCACGAAGTGCAGGCGCTGGGCTGTGCGCTCTACCTGCAGAAGCGCCACAAGGTGCTTACCTATCTCGCCATTCACCAGATTACAGATCAATTCGCTGGAAAGGCGATGAACACGCCCATGATCTACAAGTCGCTTAACCGACTTGTCGCCCGCGGGCTTCTCATCGGTGACGACCAGGCACAAACGGAAAGCGGTGAACCGCTTCGCACAAAGGCCTATCGCATCACCGAAAGCGGCAAGGAGGCGTTCAGACTAGCAATCATGAACGCCCGTATCTTGGCCGCTGCGCAGCATGTGGTCGCCGCCTAGCTGCGGCGGTCACAACCCAAAACTCAACTCATGGAGAAACTCCAATGATGCATCTTCCACAACCACGGGCAAGACCGCCCACAGAAGAAGGGAATATCAACATGAACGATCAGAAGCTTCCGAATGACATTCGCCTGAAGATCTACCAGTGCATCCCTGACGTCACGGAACGCATCTCCGCGATGCGAGCCGCAGAGGACCACATGAGGTACCTGATCTCACAGGGGCGTCACGAGGATTGCGCACTCTTCCTAAGCGATGAGCGAAGGGCGCTTGACGAAATGATCGAAGAGCAAGAACGGGCCAAGCGATTCGGTTACGTTAGCGCGCTCGGCCCGATCATTATCGCAATCGTAGGTCTTGGCCTTTCGGGGCCATGGGTAGGCTAATCTGACCTAGCCTACTAGGTGCTGGAGAGCTTGACCCTCTTCAGCACCACTTTTTTAACACCGCATTCATTTAACGTTTGTTAAACGCGCTTTGTTCATTTCCGTTGCTGCTTATTGCAGAAACATGTGACGATTTCAAGATAATGATGATCACGTGTTTTTCACATAATATTTTCGCAGCGTTATGCGCTATCCACGCCTGGCAATTTCCCGCTGAATACGCAGCTCCTCGCGGATCCGATCCACCTCGATCGCCATATGGCTTTGCGTGCGCTCGAGCGCTTTGCCGACCTCAATGAGCACAGAAATAGCTTCGACGAGATTCGACACCTCGTCCAAAAGGCGATTGAGCGCCGTCGGGTCGACGATGACAGCCGCCACCTGCGCCTTTGCCGCATCCGTCGGCGGCAGCGACCACATCCCCATGGAGATACCTAGGTGACGGACAACGAAGATGATCGCCAGCGCTGCCCCGAAGGCCACGATCGCCAAGGGGTGCAGCCCGTTCAGATCAGGAAACTTTTCCATTTTTGCTCTCCCCGACATCGTGAGCTGCGCGAAAGACATTGGTCAACTCGCAAACCGCGAAAGGCGGGTAGATGGCGAGCCAGGTGCTCACAATTCCAGAGAGCATGTAGCAGTAGCAGATACCGACGAAGATCAAGCAACCTATGCCGGCCGAGACCACGCGGATGTGCGGTGTTACGTTTTGCCGAGCTCCGTTGATAACGAGCCCGACGAGCCTCAGAATACCCAGCGCCACCATGGCGGCGCCGAGGACAATTTCATTTCCGAAGATAGCCTCGAAGCCGGCAAACGCCGGTTGACTGAAGGTCGCGCCGGGGACAGCAACACAGCCCCCACAGCCCGGTGACGATGGCCAGCAACCATTCTGTCATCCGGGTGTGAAATCGGTGCTGGATGCGGATCCACAGGCCCGTCCCGCGGAACGGCTCGGGCCCGCTCATCAGCCGATCCGCTTTTTGGCGGCGGCGAGCTGGTCGACCAGCGCTTTGTCTGCGACCGGCGGCTGGACCTTGATCAACCCAGCAAAGCCGTCGCGCGATGTTGATAACGCTTTTGAGAACGCCCATGCACGCGATCGCGGCCGCCGTATAGGTTGGGTCCACCCAGGACTGCGAGCACTCGATCGCGGCGTCTGCAAGCGTGGTGCAGCCCGTGCCCAGCATGACCGCGGTCACAAGGCCCATGACCGCGATCAGGATGTTGAGGATATTGTGGAAGAGATTCGAGTTCATGGTGGTCTCCGGCGGTTGAAGGAAAATCAGGCAGCCACGTCGAGCGCGGCGGCCGTTGCGCTATCGACGATGTCGATCTTGATGCCGCGCGCCGTTTCGAAGGCGAGCACGGCCTTATCGGTAAGCGACCCGCGGTAGCCGTCGATCGGACCGCAAGGAAAGCCATGGGCGGTTAGACGGGACTGAAGCCACTTCACCCGCTCCTTCGCAGAGCTCACCGGCGCACCGGCCGCCGGCGCATAGCCGGCGACCTTCAGCGCCTTGCCGAACTCAATGGCGTGGCCGGCGATCTTCGCAGCCTTGTCGGTTCCGTTCACGACGCGGCGCGCCGCGATGTATTCGCGGAGATCCTCATCGGTCGCCTCGTCGATGCCGTCGATAAAGTCATCGAGATCCCGACCGGTCCACCAGCCCTCGCGATTGCCAAGGAAGAGCGAGATGGCAGAGACGAATGGATCGCCACGCTGTTCCGGGTTGGCGACGAGGTCGATCTTCAGATCGAAGCGCTTGTTGATCTGATCGGACGCGTGCCGCGCATTGCGCCGGCCGGTATTCTGCACGTGCCCCTCACCCCGGAAGCGATACCCGTCACCGGCAACGGTGTTGCCCAGCATCTTGCCGAGCTTCGTGCCCGGCTCATATTTGGAGAAGTACGCGACAGCGCCGCGCTCCTTGATCGGCTGCATGGTTGCGGCCGTCTCATGGAATGCCGTTGCCAGATCGTAGGCCAGGAACTGGAGCGCATCGTCGGCGAAGTACCGCGCCCAGACATCGAGGAGGTTTTCCACGCCGTCGACCTGGCTGGCGTTCAGGCCCTTCGGAAACATGGCTCCGCCCCGCAGGGCGGCATAGAATGCCGTTCTGTTCATGATCATGTCCTTGTGGTGGGATGAAGCCGCGAGCATCAGGTCGCGGCGATGGTCAGACTTTCAGCTTCGCCTCGACGTCCACCGTGTAGCCGCCTTTGGAAAGCTTGTGCGTTGCAGTCTCGATGACGAAGGAGATCCCGTCGAGCTCGGGGTGAACGCCGGAATACTGGAAGGTGGCGCCCGCGCGGACGGCCGGATCGCCAAACAAGGTAACGCTGGTGCGTATGGTTTCGCGCTTCAGCTCCTTGGCCTTGGCGCTCGCCCCTTTTTTCGCTTCACCCTCATCCTGATAGGGTTCCGGCAGCGTGTAGATCGCCTGCCCTTCGGAATCGCTCTCTTCCTCGACCTCTTGCAGCTTCGCTTCGTTCCGGTCCTGATAGCGCGCCTTGACAGACTTGTACTTGTGACGATGCGAAAAGACCGTCCGGCAGGTCCCCTCGACGATGTTCGCCGGCGCCGCCGTTACGGAGCCGACACCCGCCCCTTTCTCTTTGAAGATCAGCGTCTTGTTCTTGATCGTAAACAGCGCGCCATGCCGACGGGCCAGCCGCTCGACAACATGAAGGTCGCTCTCATCCTGCTGGCCGAACCACGGGTATTTGTGCGCGCCGACATCTCCATCGATACGAGACCCCAGGCCGTTTTCGCCTGCAATCTGCTCGACGATGTCCTTGACGGTCTTCTCGTCCCAGTGCCGGGTACGGTGCTGCTTTGCCTGGTCGCGGACATTGGCCCCCTTGCCGTTGACGTTCAGGCCGTAGGGCAGGCAGAGCACCTCCGGATCATCGGCGATGAACGTCCCGAAATCCGCAACACCTGTCTCCATGTAACCGAGCTTGGCGGAAATCTCGTCACCATTGCTGGGGATCTGCGCGAAGGGGAAACCGTCATTGAGTTCGCAGGAAAGGGTGTCGCTCGTCACGCCCTCCTTGTCGACGATGGTGACCGAGATCAGCCGGTCGTTGAAGATCGAGGCAACGGGTTTTCCGTTTACGGTGATTTCAGCGCGAGGCGTCAGCATGGCGCATCAATCCCACAACGTTACGAGCTTGACGGTCTTGGTCGCGCTCGCGAGATCGGGCAGCACGATCACGGTGCCCATCGGAAGCGGCGCGGGCAGTGCGGAAAGCCCCGGATTGGCATCGAGAACCTTCTCGACATAGCCGCTCTCCGCGCCGTACTGGCGGCGGCAGATTGCGTCGATCATCTCGTTCTGGCGTGTGATGTATGGGGGTCGCATATGTCACCCGAACAATGTCTGGACAAGCGTCGCGCCCTTCAAGGCTTCGACCGTGGCGATCCGCAAGGCTACCCGCGTCCGCACCATCCTCAATGTCACATCGCGCACCGAGCTCGATACGGATCCGGCCGCGACCCAGCGATGGTTTTCCCTGGTCAAAGATTTCGAGGCCTGGGAGAAGGGACGTCGATGAGGACGGACTATTCCCCTACCCTCGAAAACATCGACCTCGGCCTCGCGCAGCTCGCCGACCTGATCGAGCGGTACCCCGACATGGAGTGCCTGTGGCTGTACGTCGATCGACTGGAACTGGAGCGCGAGAAGCTTACGAGCCGGCACGATCGGCTTGCTGCGGCCCGCGCGCGGGTGCAGGCACGATCGACTTGTCAAACGGCAGCTCGATCGTCTTGAGCTGCTCCAGGCGCCAGTCCATCGACCCGCCGTCGCCATACTTCTCACGATCGATGCTGTGCCCAAGAATGCTCTTGCGGAATTCGTAATCGAGCCCCGCCTCCAGCATACGCTTTTCGAAGGAATGCCGGGTGGAATAGACGCGGTGCGCCTCCGTCGGCAAGAGCTTCTTCGCGCGAAGATGCTTCATCAGCGTCGCCGACAAAGTATCCTCTCGATCGCGATATCGAGGGAAGCCGTTCGGAAAGCGATGCATGACGGCCAGCGCCACCCCGATCAACGGAATATCGCGCACGGAGGATTCCGTCTTGATGACGCGATCCTCCTGAAAGTCGACGGTGATGTATGGCACATTTGCCTTCAGGTGGATCCGCTCCGGCGGGAGGTTGCAGATTTCCGACGGCCGCGCGCCCGTCTCGATCAGCACCAGGAAGATCGCTAACGCTTCGGCATTCAGCCCGTCATGCACACCCGCTGCCAGCAACTTGTCCCGGATGAAATCGATGGGGAAAGGCGGAACCTCACGCTTCTATCTTTTGCGATCGGGGAAAGCGAGGCCGTCAAACGGGTTCTTTACCTCGGCATGTATGTAGTTTGCATAATCGCGAAACATCTTGCGGAGGTTGCCGAAGGCGCGGTTCGCCGTATTGCCGGACACCTTCTTTTTGCCGTTCCGGCCGAGCACGCGATCCATCCACCATTCGTGGTACTTGGTGGCCTGCTCTCTGGCGATTTCAAGGAAGACGACGTCGCCGGCAACCTCGATGAACTTGTCGGCGGCAAAGCGCTTCTGCTCTTCCCGCTTGCGCGCCTGCTTTGGGCTCATGCCCTTGCTCTCACCGACGGCAATGACCTCAAGGTAAACCTTCCTGACCTGGCTGACCGTCAGCTTCGGCTGCTCGACGCTGCCGATCGCCGCGGTGGTATCGTGACGAGTGCCGGCATGCGCCGCCTGCAGGCGCTTAAGGATCTCTTCAACCGAAGCGACCGGTGCGACATCGACCGCTGCCTTGTATTCGAAGCCCATGACGCGAGCGCGCGCCTTCGCGCCATCGTATGCAGCAGCCGCCCGGCCGCTTTCCTCGCCGCCGGCAAGCCCCTGCCAATATAGCTCGTCGGCGCGCTCGAGCGCGTCCCGCCGCAGCTTGGCGACTTCGGCGGATTTCGTTTTGAGGGAAGTCTGAATAAGGCCGCGATCGTCAAAGGCGGCGACATGCGCCGGCACCCGACGAACATATTGCCAGTTTCCCTTGCGCTCTTTGAGGTAACGCATGGGATCGAGCGGCCGCACACCGCTGTCAGATCGTCTTGCCAATTTGCACCTACACCTTGCCTGTGTAGTACATTTTGTAGTGCAGAAACGACGAAAACGTCAATGCACTAGGGAATGCATTGACGTTTTTCGTAGCGATATCAAATAGATACCACAAAAATAAGTGGTACGGTTGAGTGGGGTCGAACCACCGACCTCAGGTGCCACAAACCTGCGCTCTAACCAACTGAGCTACAACCGCACAGGGCGCGTCGTCCGCGCTTGGTGCGTCACATACGGGCAGCCGCACCATTTTTCAAGCGTTTTTTATCGGCTTGCACAAACGAAAATGGCCGGACGATCGCCCGGCCATTCTATCACAGGGTCGAAACCCGCGCTATCTCAGGCTTAGACGGCCTTGAAGGACTTCATGGCCTTTTCAGCGGCCGACTTGCCCGGAGCCGAAACCTTCTCGGCAACCTTCTTGGAGGTTTCCTGAAGCGACTTGGCCTGTTCGACGGCGACTTCGGCCTGCTTGCGCAGGAAGGCGGTCTGCAGTTCGAAGAGTTCGGCAACGGACTTCACGCCGAGCAGGGCTTCCATGTGCGAAAGCGAATTTTCGGCATTGGTGCGGAGCGCGTCGATTGCCTTGAGGCCGAGTTCGACGGAGCCGGCCTGCGCGCTTTCCAGCGTCGCTTCAACGGTCTTGGTCGCGTCTTCGGCGGCTTCCTTCATCTTGGCATAGGCTTCCTTGGTCTGCGCTGCGCCCTTTTCGGCGAAGTCGCGGAAGCTTTCGGAAATCTTGGACGGGTCGATGGAAGCGATCGAGAATACGTCGTCGGTCTTTTTGGTAGCCATGGTATGCGCTCCTTGGTTTGGCCCTCTCTAGAGGCGCCGTGTTCTTGGATGCCCCTTATATAGCCGATCTCATTTCGCATTGCAACAATTTTGTGCGCTGCACAATAAATCCTTGCGGCGTTAACCCTTCCGCCCGAAAGCCGCGGGCTTTCAGGCCCCGGCGCTGGACCCTCCGGGGGAGCACGGCTATTAATAAAGCGTTAATTGAAAACCGGGACGCCGGAAGCCAGATACAGGCCTGAACATGTCCGCAAAGCAGTATCCCTTTATCGACGTTGCCGTCCACGAGCGGGTGCGCCTGCCCTTCGCGCGGGGCGAGGCCGTCGTGCTGTTTTCCAAGGACATGAGCCGGGTTCTCTGGTCGAACGGTCGGGGTGCTACGCTGTTCGGCGAGGAGAACATCTACGATTTCCTCGATGCCGGCCCGGATCGCGGCGACGTCGCCTTCCGCCAGCTTTCCGCAACCGTCCAACAGGTGCGCCTGCCCGGCGACCGGCGCAGCTTCGTCATGCGCATCGGCAGCGGCTTTCGCAGCGTGCCCGTCAACGCCACCGTCGAGGCCGTGACCATCCGCCCCGGTGACGACGCCATCCTGTTCAGCGCGCCCGTCGCCGCCGGCCGCCAGAGCCAGGAAGAGGCCGCCGCGGCCATGCTGACAGGCTTCGATGATCCCGATACGCATATGGCCGTGCTCGATGGCGAAGGGGCCGTCGTCGCCGGCTCCGAGGGCTTCGACAGGCTTGCGATCAGTCTGGAAACGCGCCGCGCTTTGGTCGAGGCCGCGGGGCGTAGCGCCGAACGCCTCGTCAAGCGCCCCGTCGCCACGGGCCTTGGCCATCTTCCCGCCGCCATCGGCCGCATTTCCAGCGATCCCGCGCTGCACCTGCTGTTTGCCGTCGAAACGATCCTTGGCCATCTCGATCCAGATGAGGACGAGGCAGAGCCCGTCGCGGCACAGGAGACCGTTACTCCGGAAGCCGAAATCGTCGCCGACGGCGTGGATGTGCCCGCGGTAGAGGTTGAACCGGTCGACGAGACGACGGCCGTTTCAACCGAACCCGCGCTTGAAGCGGCTCCGATCGTCGAAGAGCCTGCGCTCGAAAGCGCTGCCGAGATCGCGGAAACGGCCGAGATTGTCGAAGAGCCGCAGCTTACAGAGACGCTTCCGCAGCCGGTGGAGGAGCCTGAAGAGGCAGCGGAGGTGATCGTCTCCGAGGATGCCGCTGCCGATGCACAGGAAGGCGTTGCGGCCGAGGGCGCCGATGAAACCGCCGTCGTCGCGAGCGAAGAGGCGGAGCAGCCGGTTTCGGGCTTCGTCTTCAACCGCCAGGGCCGGCCGATCCGCTTCGTCTGGAAGATCGATGCCGAGGGACGGTTCAGCGAGATTTCCGACGAATTCGCCACGGCCGTCGGCCCGCAGGCGTCAGCGATATCGGGCGCGCGTTTCGTCGATGTCGCCGCGCGCTTCGATCTCGATCCCGAAGGCAAGATCGGCGATTTGCTCAGCCGCCGCGATACGTGGTCCGGCAAGACGATCTTCTGGCCGGTCGAGGGCACCGCGCTGACCGTTCCCGTCGATCTCGCGGCCCTGCCCACCTATTCCCGCAACCGTGAATTCGACGGTTTCCGCGGCTTCGGTATCGTGCGCATCGCCGATGCCGTGGAGGATGCCCATGCTCGTGGTTTGACGCTGGGCGAGACCGCCGAAGCGGACGAAGTGAGTGCTGCGGTCGAAGAGCCTATCGAGGCTGCGGCGGAGGAAACGTCTCTCGTACAGGACGAGGTGGTCTCCGAGGCAGATGAACCCGTCGTAGACGAACAGGGACTGGAACCCACAGAGACCTCGGACGAAGCGGCATCGCCCGTCGAGGCGGATGAAACACCCGGCACCGCTGACGACGAACAAGATGCCTTCCGCGGCGAACGCCCGGCGCTGCGTCTGGTGGAAACGCCGAACCGCCGCCATTCCGACAAGGTCGTGCAGCTCGAAACCCGGCGCAATCGCGGTGGCCTGTTCGATGGCCTGTCGACCGGCGAACAGGCCGCCTTCCGCGAAATCGCCCGCCAGCTCGGCGAGACCTTCGGCAAGCGCAAGCCGGAGGACCGGCCGGCTGACAGTGCTGCGGACGAAACACCCGCAGCCGGCCTTGCCAACACCACTGAGCAGGCCGGCGACGACGATAACGCTGCCAAGACGATCTTCATCGACACCGATGAACCCGAAACGGAAATGCCCGGCCTCGAAGTCGGCCCGCATGCGGATGACCTTCTGAACGAGGACCACACGGGCGAGCGCACCGCGATCGCCCCGCCGCGCACGCAGATGGATTACGGCCTCACCGCAACTGTGGTGGATGCCCTGCCCGTCGCGCTGCTCGTGCATGTCGGTGACCGGCTGATCCATGCCAATCCGGAATTCTTCCGCTTCAGCGGCTATCGCAGCCTGGAAGACCTGGAAGCCTCCGGCGGGCTCGATATCCTGCTCGCCGCCCCGGACGAGGACACCGAAGACGGCGACGGCACCATGGCGCTGCGCCATGCCGATGGCGAAAGCACGAGTGCTGTGCGCGCCCGCCTCCAGTCGATCCGCTGGGAAGACGGTACCGCCCTGATGCTGGCGCTCACCCCCGCGCATGAGAAGCCGGCGCTGACGCTCGTCGAAACCCCGCTCGCGCCGGTCGCCGAGACCGAGGAAAGCGCGGCCGACCAGGCCGCCGTTTCCGCTCTGCGCATCGAAATCAGCGAGCTGCGCTCGATCCTGGAAACCGCGACCGACGGCGTCGTGGTCGTCGGGCAGGATGGCGATATCCGCTCGATGAACCGCTCGGCCAGCGCCCTCTTCAACTATGACGAGGACGAAACGCGCGGCCGGCCCTTCGCCATGCTGTTTGCCCATGAAAGCCAGAAGGCGGTGCTGGATTATCTCGCCGGCCTTTCGGGCCATGGCGTCGCGAGCGTGCTGAACGACGGGCGAGAGGTCATCGGCCGCGAGGCGGCCGGCGGCTTCATTCCGCTTTTCATGACGATGGGCCGCCTCTCCTCGTCCTCCGGCTTCTGCGCCGTCATCCGCGACATCACCCAGTGGAAGCGCACGGAAGAGGAGCTGCGCAGCGCCAAGCGCGCCGCCGAAACGGCAAACGCCCACAAGAGCGATTTCCTCGCCCGCGTCAGCCACGAGATCCGCACGCCGCTCAATGCCATCATCGGCTTTTCCGACATGATGGCGACGGAGCGCTTCGGGCCGATCGGCCATCCGCGCTACATCGAATATGCCAACGACATCGGCCGCTCCGGCCGCCATGTGCTCGATATCGTCAATGACCTGCTCGATATTTCCAAGATCGAAGCGGGCGAGATGGATCTCGAATTCACCGCCGTCGGGCTCAACGAGACGATTTCGGAAGCCGTCTCGCTGGTGCAGCCGCAGGCGAACGGCCAGCGCGTCATCATCCGCACCTCGCTTTCCAACAATGTGCCGCAGATCGTGGCCGACCTGCGCTCCATCAAGCAGATCGCGCTCAACATCCTGTCGAACGCCATCCGCTTCACGCCTTCGGGCGGGCAGATCGTCGTCTCCACTGCCTATGAGGCAAACGGCAGCGTCGTGCTGCGCATCCGCGATACGGGTGTGGGCATGACCCGCAGCGAGCTGGAGCAGGCGATGAAGCCCTTCCGGCAGGTGACGACGGGCTCGCGCAAGCGCGGCGACGGCACCGGGCTCGGCCTGCCGCTGACCAAGGCGATGGTCGATGCCAACCGGGCGAATTTCTCGATCAGCTCCACGCCGAACGAAGGCACACTGGTCGAGGTGAGCTTTCCCTCACCGCGCGTGTTGGCAGATTGAGCCGGATGCTCTAGGACCGACAAAACGCCTTTCGGCTATCCCGCCATGAACGGGATTGTCGCATCGTCGAGGAAACGCCTTGCAGGTCCAGTCCGAAAGCGCGCCACGCGTGCATCGCCGCTCGGGTGCGGCCCGCCATCCGCTTCTCTCCGCCTCCGCGGTGCTTGCCGCGGCCATCGTCCTCATGCCGGCCATCGCCATCGTCGTCATCGCGGCGACGGGTGGCGTCGACAACTGGCCGCATCTCCTGAGCAACGTCATTCCGCGCGCGACGCTGCGCACGCTCATCCTGCTGGCCGGCGTCGCCACCCTGACCACCGTCACCGGCGTCATCACGGCCTGGCTGGTGGCCAGCTGCGATTTTCCCGGCCGCCGGGTCCTGTCCGGCCTGCTCGTCCTGCCGCTCGCCATTCCCGCCTATCTCGGCGCCTATGCGTTTGCGGAGTTCTTCTCCTTCACCGGCCCGGTGCAAACCGCATATCGCGCGCTCTTCGGCTTCCAGACGAGCCGCGACTACTGGTTTCCGGAAGTGCGCACCACCGGCGGCGCCATGCTGGTGCTGTCGAGCGTACTCTATCCCTATATCTATCTCGCCGCCCGCTCGATGTTCCTCATGCAGGGCCGCGCGGCGGCGGATGTGGCGCGCACGCTCGGTGCCGGGCCGCTCAAGGTTTTCGCAAGGATCCAGATCCCGATGGCGCGGCCGGCGATCATGGTGGGGCTGACGCTCGTCGCCATGGAAACGCTGAACGATATCGGCGCGGTCGAATATCTCGGCGTACAGACGCTGACCTTCTCGATCTTCGACACCTGGCTCAATCGGGGCAGCCTTGCCGGTGCCGCGCAGATCGCCTGCGTCATGCTGGTCTTCGTCGTCTGCCTGATGATGGTGGAACGCGCCGCACGCCGCCGGCAGCGCTTCGCCAGCCAGAAGACGACGGCCGCGGTACATGATTCCGTACGCCTCAAGCTGAACGGCTGGAAGAAATGGGCGGCGAGCCTCGCATGCCTCACGCCCCCCGTCATCGGTTTCGCCATTCCGGTTTATGTTCTGGGCGGCTACGCCGCGCGGCGGATCGAGGAATTCGCCTCGACGCGGCTGCTCTCGGCCCTGTGGAACAGCGTGCTCGTCTCCGGCTCGACGGCCGCCGTCGCCGTGCTGCTTGCCTTCCTGCTCGCCTATGCCGCCCGCACGACCCGCTCGCGCCTCAACAGCGCCGCCGGGCGTTTCGCCTCCTTCGGCTATGGCGTACCCGGCACGGTGCTGGCCATGGGCGTGCTCATTCCGCTCGCCAATTTCGACAATGCGGTGGATGCCTTTTTGCGTGCCAATCTCGGCATTTCGACCGGCCTCGTTCTTTCCGGCACCGGGTTTGCCATCATCTATGCCTGCACGGTGCGGTTTCTCATGATGGCCGAGGGCACTGTTGATGCCGGCTTCCACAAGCTCTCGCCGCATCTCGACATGGCGGCCCGCACGCTCGGCCGCACCAGCAGCCAGACGCTCTGGACCGTGCTCCTGCCGATGATGCGCCCGGCCACGCTGACGGCCGCCCTCCTCGTCTTCATCGAGACGATGAAGGAGCTCTCGGCGACGATCATGCTGCGCCCGTTCAACTTCAACACGCTGGCGACGCTGGTCTATGAGGATGCGTCACGGGCGAAGGTGGAGGATGCCGGGGTGCCCGCGATCATCATCGTCGCGGTCGGGCTCATTCCGGTGTTTCTGGTGTCCCGGTCCCTGGACAAAACGGGCGCATAAAAAAAGGGCGGCAAAAGCCGCCCCGATAGTTTGAATGCTGTCCAACAAAAGCGAAAGTGAACGGCCTCATGCCATCGGGGTCGGGTGCGACCGGAACGCCCTCACATCGGGCGTGCTCAAGTTGGGACGACCTTGCCCCATCCCGGCTTAACAAAACCTTACCCGGCCCGTTCCGGCACAAACCTTTTGTTCACAACTTCGTGCATTTGGTTAATTCGACCGGCAAAAAACCGTTAATGCGAGAGTCTGTCTGGTCAACCAGACAGACTCTCGATTTCCTTGTTCTCGTTTGTCTTCTCGGGAAAACCGGTTCCCACTTTTCCCTGACAAACTCTAGCGGCGCTCAAGACTGAAGCGCCGCGAGATTGGCGAAAAGGTCCAGCGCTTCCGGATTGGCAAGCGCTTCCTTGTTCTTGACTGGGCGGCCATGCACGACCTCGCGCACCGCAAGCTCGACGATCTTGCCGGATTTGGTGCGCGGAATGTCGGTCACCTGGATGATCTTCGCCGGCACGTGACGCGGCGATGCGCCGGTGCGGATCTTCGTCCGGATCGTCTTTTCCAGTGCCTCGTCCAGCACCTTGCCGGGTGCAAGGCGCACGAAAAGCACGACGCGCACGTCATCGTCCCAATCCTGGCCGATACACAGCGCCTCGACGACCTCTTCCAGCTGTTCGACCTGGTTGTAGATCTCCGCCGTGCCGATGCGCACGCCACCGGGGTTCAGCGTCGCATCCGAACGGCCATGGATGATGATGCCGTCATGGCTGGTCCATTCGGCAAAGTCGCCGTGGCACCAGACATTGTCGAAACGCTCGAAATAGGCGGCATGATACTTCGCACCGTCGGCATCATTCCAGAACATGACCGGCATGGAGGGAAAGGCCTTGGTGCAGACCAGCTCACCCTTCTCGCCGCGCATGGGATGGCCGTCCTCGTCCCAGACATTCATGGCAAGGCCGAGGCCCGCGCCCTGGATCTCGCCGCGCCAAACGGGCTTCAAGGGAATGCCGAGCACGAAGCAAGAGACGATATCCGTGCCGCCGGAGATGGAGGCGAGCTGCACATCCGGCTTGATGCCTTCGTAAACGAAGGAGAACCCTTCCGGCGAAAGCGGCGAGCCGGTGGAGGTGAGGAGCCTGAGGCTCGACAGGTCATGCGTGGTGCACGGCGTGAAGCCGCCCTTGCGCACAGCGTCGATATATTTGGCCGAGGTGCCGAAGACGGCAAACTTCTCGTCCTGCGCGTAATCGAACAGGACGTTGCCGTCAGGATGGAAGGGCGAACCGTCGAACAGGCAGAGCGTGGCGCCGACGGCGAGGCCGGAGACCAGCCAGTTCCACATCATCCAGCCGCAGGTGGTGAAGTAGAACAGCCGGTCGCCCTCGACGAGGCCGCAATGCAGGGCGTGCTCCTTCAGGTGCTGCAGCAGCGTGCCGCCGGCCGAATGCACGATGCATTTCGGCACGCCCGTCGTGCCCGAGGAGAACAGGATATAGAGCGGATGGCGGAAGGGAAGCTGCGCGAAGGTGAGCGGCTTTGCGTCATAGGGCGCTGTCAGCGCGTCGAGCGTGCGGCCATCCGGCAGCCTGCCTGCCAGTGCCTCGGCATCGCCGGCATAGTGCACCACGAGCACGGGCGCACCGAGCTTGCCGGCCACGGCCTGCACCTTGGCGGAAACATCCTGCAATTTACCGGCATACCAGTAGGCATCGCAGGTGATGAACAGTTTCGGCGTGATCTGGCCGAAGCGGTCGAGCACGCCCTGCTCGCCGAAATCGGGCGAGCAGGACGACCAGATGGCGCCGAGCGAGGCGGCGGCAAGCATGCAGGCGATGGTTTCCGGCATGTTCGGCATCATGGCGGCGACGCGGTCGCCCTCCCCGATGCCCATGGCGGCAAAGGCCTGCTGGAGCTTCGAAACGCGGGCGCGCAAATCGTCCCAGGACCAACGGTAGGAGACCTTGTCTTCGCCACGAAAGACGATGGCATCTTCCGAGCCGGTCTTCCGGAGCAGGTTTTCCGCGAAATTCAGCCGCCCCTCGGGGAAGAACCGGGCATCCAGCATGCGCTCACCATTCTCCAGCGCGCTGCCGCCCTTTTCACCGATGGCCCCGCACTCGTCCCAGATGGCCGTCCAGAAGGCGGCGCGGTCTTCGACGGACCAGGCGTGAAGCGCGTCATAGGTCGTGATGTCGCGCCCGGCGATGCGGCCGGCGGCCTTCATGAACAGGGCCATCGGGCTCTTTGCCAGGATGTCGGCCGAAGGTTCCCACAGGGGCAGTTCTGACGTCATGCTTTCCTCCACTCCATCGCATTCGTATACCATGTTGCGTCGCAATAAAAAGCACCGGCTGCCGGTTCGCGGCACCGACGAACGCAATTCCGCCATGGCAACATTTGATTTCTTCGCCCCGAGCGCCTATCCCCTTCGCGCAACCCAATAAAAGAGCTGACGGCAGAGGATCCGTGCCCGAATGACCCTGTCCCGTTTCATCCGTTCAAAGCTCCTGGTGCGGGGTCTCCTTGTCGCGCTCGCCTTGCTGTTTGCGGTGCGTATCGGCGTTCCCTTCCTTCTCCAGACCGACACCGTCGGCAAGGCGATCAAGGAAACGCTGGAGGCCTGGACGGGGGCTGAGGTGCGCATCGGCAAGGAGCCGGAATTTGCCTTCTGGCCCTATCCGCGCGTGACGATCGGCAATGTGCGCATCGCCACGCGTCCGGTCGACGGCAAGAGCGAGGAACTGGCGTCCGTCGAGACGATTTCGGCGACTTTCGATCTCATTGGCGCGGTGCGCGGCGATCCCGTCTTCAGCGATCTCGAACTGGTGCGTCCAACGGTGCGCGTCGGCTGGAATGCGGCGGGCGCCTTCAACTGGAAACACAGCGGCTGGCTGGCGCAGGCGATCGATGTGACCGCCGCGACGCCCGAGGGACATGCGATCCTCGCCATGCCGAGCGAGCGTCTCGGCACGATCACCATCACCGACGGCATCCTTGAGGTCGCCCGTGCAGGCGAGACGCCGGCCTATCGCGTGTCCGATATCAACGGCATCATCACCTGGCCGGCGCTCCGCCAGCCCATGGACCTCTCGCTTTCCGGCATCGTCAACGGCGAGATGACCCGCTGGACCTTTGGCTGCGACCAGCCGCTGGCACTGTTGGCAGGGCGCAACGCCAATGCCCGCACCAGCCTGTCCGCCGATCCGGCGACGCTGAATTTCGAGGGCATGGCCAACCTTTCACATGCCGCCTTCGCTGCCGGCACCATGCAGCTTTCGACGCCGTCGCTTGCCCATCTGCTCGCCTGGCAGGGCAAGGACATTTCCGCCATCGGCAATGTCGGGTCGGTGAATGTCGAGGCGAAGGTCGCGACGGCCGGCTACACGGCCAAGCTCGAGGACGTGAAGCTCGCTCTCGACAATGTCGAGGCGACCGGCGTGCTCGACGTCAATCTGCCGCCGCGCGGCCTGCCCCAGATCGGCGGCACGCTGGCCTTCGATCATATCGACCTCAAGGCCCTGCTTTCGGCCTTTGCGCCGCTGCCGGGCTCCAAGGAGACCGCGACGCCGCTCGATACGGCTTTCGTGCACCAGTTCGGCATGGATCTGCGTCTCTCCGCCAAGACGGCGGAGTTCGCGCCTTTTTCGCTGCAGGGTCTGGCCGCGGGCATACGCATCGAAAACGGCCGCGCCTCCTTCGACGTCGGCGACAGCACGCTCCTCGACGGCCGCATGACCGGCCGCATCGCGCTGAACGAACAGGGGTTCCGCGGCGGTGCGCAGGTGCAGATGTCGCTTGATAATGTCGATATCGGCACGGTCGTCAGCACGCTCGCGCTGCCCGGACCGCTGCCGTCAGGCCATGGCTCGGCCGATTTCGAGCTTTCGACGGACCGACCGCTTTGGGCAACGACGCTATCGGATATGTCCGGCCAGTTCCGCCTGCGCATGGGACCGGGAACACTGACCCATTTCAACCGTCAGGCCTTCGAGGAACAGGCCGCGAAAAACGCCTTTTTCAGTATCTCCAGTGCCGCTGATGGCTCCTTCGATTTCGTGCGCGCCGATCTGGAAGCCCGGCTCGACCGGGGCATTGCCGAACTCACCAAGGCGGAGATCGAAAGCAACGAGAAGCTTCTGACGCTGTCCGGCATGATCCCCTATCGTTCGGGAAGCCTGGCGCTGGCCGGGACGCTGGCCGACAGGCCGCAGGCGGATGCGGCCGTGGTCAATCCGGCCCTCAGCTTCTTCGTCGGCGGGTCCTGGCCGGAGCCGGTGATCTCGCCCATCTCGATTCTGACGGGGCAGCAGCCCCGCCAGTAATCGCATTTTGCTGAATGCTCAGCGGCCGGCGAAGGCCGCCTGCTCATCGCGTTGACGCTGCACCTCGCGGCGCTTCGTCATGATCGAAGCAATGATGACGCCGATGGCGACGAAGCCGATGAGCAGGGTGCAGGCCGCGTTGATTTCCGGCGTCACACCCAAACGCACCTGGCTGTAGATCTTCATCGGCAGCGTGGTGGCGCCGGGGCCTGACGTGAACGAGGAAATGACGAGGTCGTCGAGCGACAGCGTCAGCGCCAGCATCCAGCCGGACAGAACGGCCGGCGCGATGATCGGAAGCGTCACCTCCAGGAAGGTCCTGACCGGCGTTGCGCCAAGGTCCAGCGCGGCCTCTTCAACAGAACGGTCGAAGGAGAGCAGACGCGACTGCACCACCACCGTCACGAAGCACATCGAGAAGGTAATATGCGCCAGCATGACCGTGACGAAGCCGCGGTCGAAGCCGATAGCGACGAAGAGCAGCAGCAGCGACAGGCCGGTGATGACCTCCGGCATGACGAGCGGCGCGTAGACCATGCCGGAAAACAGCAGCCGGCCACGGAAACGCGTATAGCGCGTCAGCGCCAGCGCCGCCATGGTGCCCAGGGCCGTGGCCGCCGTTGCCGAGATCAGCGCCACGCGGATCGTCACCCAGGCGGCGTCCATCAGGCCCTGATTGTGGAACAGCGAAACGTACCATTTGGTCGAGAAGCCGGCCCAGACCGTTACGAGCTTGGACTCGTTGAAGGAGAAGACGACCAGCAGCACGATCGGCAGATAGAGGAAGGAAAAGCCGAGAACGACCGATGCGATATTGAAACGGGACCAGGTGTTCATGGGCTTACCTCCCCTGCTCTTCGGCCTTGGCCTGCGCATTCTGGAAGAACACGATGGGCACGACCAGGATGAGGAGCAGGATGGTTGCGACGGCAGCCGAGACCGGCCAGTCGCGGTTTGCGTTGAATTCGTTCCACAACGTCTTGCCGATCATCAGCGTCTGCGATCCGCCGAGCAGGTCGGGAATGACGAACTCGCCCACGGCCGGAATGAAGACCAGCATGCAGCCCGCGACGATGCCGGGAATGGAGAGCGGGAAGGTCACCTTCCAGAACGCGGTCATCTGCGGGCAGCCGAGATCCTGTGCGGCCTCGATCAGGGTGTTGTCCATCTTCTCCAGCGCGGAATAGAGCGGCAGGATCATGAAGGGCAGATAGGAATAGACAATACCGATATAGATCGCCCAATTGGTGTTCATGATGATCAGCGGCTGGTCGATGACGCCGAGGTTCAGCAGGAACTGGTTGAGCAGCCCTTCGGGTTTCAGGATGGCAATCCAGGCATAGACGCGGATGAGGAAGCTGGTCCAGAACGGCAGGATCACCAGCATCAGGAGCGTGGGTCGCAACGTGCGCGGAGCCTGCGCCATGCCATAGGCGATGGGATAGCCGATCAGGAGCGTCACCAGCGTGGAAACGCCGGCGATCCAGATGCTCGACATATAGGCGTTGAAATAGAGCGAATCCTCGGTCAGCCAGATGAAATTATCGAAGCTGAATTGCCCCATCTTCGTCAGAATACCGGACAAGCCGTCCGACCATGCGAAAGCCGGCTCGTAAGGCGGCTGGGCGATGGCCGTTGTCGACAGCGAAATGCGGAAGACGATGAAGAAGGGGATGAGGAAGAAGAACAGCAGCCAGGCATAGGGAATGATGATGACAAGGCGGCTGAAGATGGCGGAGCCGAGCTTCTTCATCGGGTCAATCCTTCAGCACGACGCCGGCCGTTTCGCCGAAGGAGACCCAGACCTTTTCGTCATAGGCGATCGGGTCCTCGACCTCGCGCTGCGCATTCAGCATGGAGGCCTTCACCACCTTGCCGCTGGCGAGCTTGACGTAGAAGACCGTCATGTCGCCGAGATAGCCGATATCCCAGATCTCGCCCTGCGCGGCGTTGACGGATGCGTCGGCGGGGGCGGCCCGCGTGACCTTCAGCTTCTCCGGACGGATGGCGAAACCTGCGGCGGAGCCTGCGGCCGGCGTGTTGCCGGTGGCGGTGCGCACGGTGAAGCCTTCAGCGACGGCGAGTTCGATCTTGCCGTTGCCGCTGGCCGAGACCTTGCCGTCGAGAATGTTCACGTCGCCGATGAAGTCGGCCACGAAGCGGGAGTTCGGCGCCTCGTAGATTTCCGCCGGCGTCGCGACCTGGATGACCTTGCCGTGGCTCATCACCGCGATGCGGTCGGCCATGGTCATTGCCTCTTCCTGGTCGTGGGTCACGACGACGAAGGTCAGGCCGAGTTCCTGCTGCAAATCCATCAGTTCGAACTGGGTTTCCTCGCGCAGCTTCTTGTCGAGCGCGCCGAGCGGCTCGTCGAGCAGCAGCACTTTCGGGCGCTTGGCGAGCGAACGGGCGAGCGCCACGCGCTGGCGCTGGCCACCGGAAAGCTGGTGCGGCTTGCGCTTGGCGAATTTCTCCAGCTTCACCAGCTTGAGCATTTGGGTGACGCGCTCGGCGATCTCGTTCTTCGGCATGCCGTCCTGGCGCAGGCCGAAACCGATATTGCTCTCGACCGACATGTGCGGGAAGAGTGCGTAGGACTGGAACATCATGTTTACGGGCCGCTTGTAGGGCGGGATGCCGGCAATGTCCTGGCCGTCGAGGATGATCTCGCCCGAGGTCGGTCGCTCGAAGCCGGCCAGCATGCGCAGCAGCGTGGACTTGCCGCAGCCCGATGCGCCGAGCAGCGCGAAGAACTCGCGGTGATAGATGTTGAGTGTGAGATCATCGACGGCCGTGAAATCGCCGAACCTCTTCGTGACATTGCGGAACGTGATGTATGGTTTTGCGTCCGGGTCCGTCCACGGTGCAAAGGCGCGACGAATATTGCCGAGAGATTTCATTGCCTGTCCCCATCTCTTATTTTCGGGCAATTCATAAGAAAATGCCCGGAAGAAACTTCCGGGCAATTCGCTTCGGACCGGTTATTGGCCGGTCACGATCTTGGTCCAGGTGCGCGTGAACAGGCGCTGCGTCTTCGGGTCCAAAGTCGTGTTGGTGAAGAGCTTCTTCAGCGTCGCGTCATCCGGATAGATCGTCGTGTCCTTGACGATCTCTTCCGGCATCACGGCCTGTGCCGCCTTGTTGCCGTTGGCATAGTGTATGTAGGTCGATGCCTTGGCGATGACTTCCGGGCGCATGATGTAATCGAGGAAGGCGTGCGCCTCTTCGACATGCGGCGCGTCGGCGGGGATCGCCATCTGGTCGAACCACATCTGCGTGCCTTCCTTCGGAATGGCATAGCCGATCTCGACGCCGTTCTTGGCTTCGTCGGCGCGATCGCGACCCTGGAAGATATCACCCGACCAGCCGACGGCGATGCAGATGTCGCCGTTCGCGAGGCCGTTGATGAATTCCGACGAATGGAACTTGCGCACGAAGGGCCGGATCTTCTGCAGGGCTTCCTCAGCCTTGGCGATATCGGCCGGATCATGGCTGTCGGGGTTGAGACCGAGATAGGCGAGCGTCACCGGAATGATGTCGGTCGGTGAATCCAGCAGGTTGATGCCGCAATCCTTGAGCTTTTCGGCATTGGCCGGATCGAAGATCACGTTCCAGCTGTCGATCTGGTCGGTGCCGAGCGCTTCCTTGATCTTGGCCTTGTTGTAGCCGATGCCGATCGTGCCCCACATGTAATTGATCGAATATTCATTGCCCGGGTCGAACGGCTGCATGCGTTCGGACACCATGTCCCACATGTTCTTCAGGTTCGGCAGCTTGGACTTGTCGAGCTTCTGGTAGACGCCGGCGGAAATCTGGCGCTGCAGGAACGTGTTGGTCGGCACGACCACGTCATAGCCGGTACCTCCGGCGAGAAGCTTCGTTTCGAGAATTTCGTTGCTATCGTAGACGTCGTAGACGACCTTGATGCCGGTTTCCTTGGTGAAGTCGTCGACAATGGAGCTGTCGATATAATCCGACCAGTTGTAGACGTTGACCACCTTTTCCTGCGCAAGCGCGCTGCCGGCACCAAGGATTGCGCCAAGGGCAGCCGTCGCCAAAAGAATATGTTTTATCATTGATTTATCTCCCAGTTTCTTTCGCGGGTCTATGAGTTCGTAGGAAGAACAGTCGCCGATTATGGTTGTTTTTCGGGAGGCGACAAGCTGCATTCTACGCAAACAGAGAGCGAATTTTGATATCACATTGTTCCCATTCCTATCAGATTTCAAAACCTATCGGCGACGGAAATCAAGCGGAAATTTACTGGAAGTCGAAAAGGCTGAGGCCCGCGACCATTTCATCGAGCCCGAGCGGGCGCGTCACCGGGGGCTCGGCGCGGGCCAGACAGCCCTGCCGCTCGCACAATCGACAGGCCGTGCCGACCGCGACGGCACCGTCGCGGCGCACCGCCTCGCCATAGACCGTTTCCTCGGCGTGGGCGGCATCGCAGCCCAGCAGCAGCGCGGTACGGCGCACCCGTTCGCCAAAGGTGCCCTGCGGCCCCTCCAGCGTGCGCGACACCGTCAGGAAGGCGCCGCCATCGGGCATTTCGACACGATCGACGAGAATCTGCCCCGGCTGGGAGAAGGCGGAGTGCACGCCGAGTTTCGGACAGCCGCCGCCGAAGCGCGCCTGTGGAAAGCCCTGCGCGCCGGCCCGGCGGAAGCGATGGCCGGCATTGTCGATCTCCAGTAGAAAGAAGGGCACGCCTGTCTTGCCCGGCCGTTGCAGCATGGTCAGCCGGTTTGCGGCCTGCTCGAAGGAGACGCCGAAGCGCGAGCGCAGCACATCGACATCATAGCGCACGCGCTGTGCCGTCGCATGGAAGGCCTCATAGGGCATCATCAGGGCGTGGGCGGCGTAGCGGGCTAGCTCGAAGCGGGCGATGCGCTTTGCCTCCGCAGTGGAAAAGGCGAGCAGGTCGAGTTCGGCGAAGATTTCATCCTGAAGCGCCAGCTGCACCGTCTCCATGGCGATCTCGCGCAGCTGATCGAAGGGCGAAAGGCGCTCGGAGAGAAAGAGGCGCATGGAATGCCGGTCGAAGCGGCGGCGCAGGTTCGGCATCGTGTGGACCGGCAGCGCGCGCACGACGACGCCGTGCTCCTTGCGCAGCCAGCCCTTGAGGGCATTGGTCAGGTCGTCACCCGGCGCCAGCGCCGCATGAAACCGCTCGGCCGCCTCCTCGATGGCGCCGAAATAGTTGGGGCGCGCCTCCAGCTTGTCGCGCACCTCGTCCATCGGCAGCAGCGTGCCGGCGAGCGTGGTGGCATGTCCCTCGCGGGCGAGCAGGTCGGCAAGGTCGGTGAGGCGGGCAGCCTGTTCACGATAGGCGCGGTAGAGCTTGACGATGCCGCTTGCGACATTCGGCGCGGCGTCGGCGATTTCCACCAGCTCATGATCACCAGGCAGTTCGCCCGACAGCAGCGGATCGGCAAAGACCTCGCGCAGCTGGCGCGCATTGCCGGCGCTCTCGCCCTGGAGATCGTCGAGATCGACTTTGTAAACGGAAGCGAGCCGCAGCAGCAGCTGCACCGTCAGGGGGCGCTGGTTGCGCTCGATCAGGTTCAGATAGGACGGCGAGATCGAAAGCCCCTCGGCCATCGCTGTCTGGGTCAGGCCGAGCGTGTTGCGGATGCGCCGGACTTTCGGGCCGGCAAAGATCTTGTTCTCCGCCATATGTCACATCCTTTACACGGATTGCACGATCGTAAAATTTACAATCTTTACTTTTTTACAGATCGAAACTGTCAAAGACAAGACATCATTACCCGATTATCCCGCTGATTTTCCGGTTTTCTCTCGCCCTATTGTGCGCTGCGATGTAAATACTGTCACATCAAATCGGGCAACAAATGACACCAGCCCGATCCCGAGAGACCGCATTGGAGGATACTATGACCGATTTTTACAATCTCGTTCCGAGCGCACCGAAGGGCCGCTTCGACGGCATCGAGCGCCCCTATACGGCTCAGACGGTCGAGAAGCTGCGCGGCTCGGTCCAGATCCGCCACACGTTGGCTGAAAACGGCGCGAACCGTCTGTGGAAGCTCATCCACGAGGAAGATTTCGTCAACGCGCTCGGCGCGCTCTCGGGCAACCAGGCCATGCAGATGGTCCGCGCCGGCCTGAAGGCGATCTATCTCTCAGGCTGGCAGGTCGCCGCCGATGCCAACACGGCCTCCGCCATGTATCCCGACCAGTCGCTCTATCCGGCCAATGCCGCGCCGGAACTGGCCAAGCGCATCAACCGCACGCTCCAGCGCGCCGACCAGATCGAGACTGCCGAGGGCAACGGCCTTTCGGTCGACACCTGGTTCGCCCCGATCGTCGCCGATGCGGAAGCCGGCTTCGGCGGCCCGCTCAACGCCTTCGAGATCATGAAGGCCTTCATCGAGGCGGGTGCCGCCGGCGTTCACTTCGAGGACCAGCTGGCATCGGAAAAGAAGTGCGGCCATCTCGGTGGCAAGGTTCTGATCCCGACCGCCGCGCATATCCGCAATCTCGACGCCGCGCGCCTTGCCGCCGACGTCATGGGTGTCCCGACGCTGATCGTCGCCCGCACCGATGCCGAGGCTGCAAAGCTCCTCACCTCCGATATCGACGAGCGCGACCAGCCCTTCGTCGATAAGGACAAGGGCCGCACGGTCGAAGGCTTCTACCAGGTCAAGAACGGCATCGAGCCCTGCATTGCGCGCGCCATCTCCTATGCGCCGCATTGCGACCTGATCTGGATGGAGACCGGCAAGCCGGACCTCGAACAGGCCCGCAAGTTCGCCGAAGCCGTGCACAAGGCCCATCCCGGCAAGCTGCTCGCCTACAATTGCTCGCCCTCGTTCAACTGGAAGAAGAACCTGGACGACGCGACGATCGCCAAGTTCCAGCGCGAGCTGGGTGCGATGGGCTACAAGTTCCAGTTCATCACGCTCGCCGGCTTCCACCAGCTGAACTTCGGCATGTTTGAACTGGCCCGCGGCTACAAGGAGCGCCAGATGGCCGCTTACTCGGAGCTGCAGGAAGCGGAATTCGCCGCCGAGATCAACGGCTACACCGCGACCAAGCACCAGCGCGAAGTCGGCACCGGCTATTTCGATGCCGTCTCCATGGCCATCACCGGCGGCCAGTCCTCGACGACCGCAATGCACGAATCGACCGAGCACGAACAGTTCCGCCCGGCCGCCGAATAACCCGTCCCGTCAGCCCTTCAAGAACCCCGTTATAAGAGGAGAAATGCCATGACAGTCCAGACCCGAGTCAAGGAACGCGCTGAAGAACAGGCTTCCGCCATGACCCCCGACCAGCAGGCCATGATCCGCATGGTCGCCAACGACCTGCACCGCCTCAACCAGTCCGTCATGAAGGCGGTCGAGGCCGGCGTTTCGGTCGAGCTCGTCCGCTCCGCCCGCCACCACGGTGGAGAGGGCAACTGGGGCGACCTCTTGATCCCGGTCATCGTGACGCAGGGTCGCGGCTGATAGGCATCATCCAGTCAAAGAAAATCCCCGGCGTTCCCTGCGCCGGGGATTTTTCGTTTCAGGCATTCCGCATCATCCGCCGGCTTTTATGGCATCCATCCGAAACATCCGGGCAAAGAAGGCTCGGTCGGAGAGCTGGCGCAGCAGAGCGGCAAGGATGGCCGTTGCCGCGATGGCGAAGACAATTCGCCCGATAAGCACGCCGTACACATCCGCCCCAAGCGAGATCACGATGAGCGTGTCCTCGATCACGCTATGGGCAAAGCCCATGAAAACGCAGGACAAAAAAATCTGGCGCGGCGATATCGCGCCCGATTGCGCCTCGCGGATCAGAAGGCCGGCGCCATAGGAAATGCCGAGGAAGAGACCAACGGCGGTGAGATGCTCCGCCTCGCCGCGGATGCCTGCCAGACGCAGCACCGGCGAAAGCGCCTTCATCAAGAGAGCCAGCACGCCGGTGACCGTGAGAAGCTCGAGGCTCCAGGAGAGGACGACGAGGATGACGAGCATCCAGACCATCGTCTCCGCAAGGCCGCGCAGATAGTGGGCCCAATCGGGGGTCGCGCCGAGCGGGATCCAGGCGGGATCAACCGGGGCCGAAAGCCAGCCTGTCGCGTTGAGCACATGATGCAGCAGGAAGGCATAGAGCAGGCCGCCGGCAAGGCGCAGCACCGTCGTGGCGATCATGCCCGGACCGGCCTGCTGAATGATCTTCTGCTCGATGGGGAGGCCGTGCGCAAACAGGATGAGCGCCGAAAAGACCGTGACGTCAGCCACGCTGAGCGAGGACACCGGAACGAGGGTGAAGAGGAGCGGCACGGCACCCCATATCCCGACGAGCATGCCGGTCAACCATGCCAGACCGAGTTCGGGCGGAAGCCCGACAAGGTTCATGATCGGTGCAAAAGCCGGCGTCATCGCCTCGATCACGCCCATCCTGGCCAAAAACTCCGTCAGGAGGGCAATAGGGACGGTAATCCGGACAAGCACCCAGTAGATGGCGAGGGTTTCCCTGGTCTTGTTCAGGGCGTACGTGACGAACGGCATGGCGGGCTCCTCTTGCGTTGTCCATCCTCTAGCCCGAACCGCTTCGCACTTTTGGTCAAAGATTGCAGTCGAATGCAATTTTATTGCAAAGATCGCGTTGGGGAATATGCTCGGCCCATGGACCGCATCGACAAGAAGCTTCTGAACCTCCTGCAACGCGACGCGTCGCGCACCAATGTGGATCTCGCGGATGCAGTGGGCCTGTCGCCCTCGAGCTGCCTGCGCCGCACGCAGCGGCTCCGAAAATCCGGTGTGATCGAGCGTATCGTCGCGATCCTCAATCCGGCCAAGGCGGGCCGCACGATCAAGGCACTGGTCACGGTGGAACTCAAGCTGCACGGCGAGCAGCACATGCGCCGCTTCCTGGATATTGCCGTTGCCGAAGAGGCCGTTTCGCAGGCCTATGCCGTCACCGGCGAGACCGATGTCGTCCTGATGCTGCGCCTGTGCGACATGGAGGAATATGTGCCGCTCTGCGACCGGCTGTTCAGCGACGAAAACAACGTCGCCCGGTTCTTCACCATGGTGGTCATCCGCACGGCGAAAGAGGAAACCGCCATCCGGCTTTGACGGGATCCTGCGAACAAAAGAAAACCCCGGCGCGCTTTCTACGCGCCGGGGCTCTGCATTCGATCCGAATAACGGCACTCAGGCCGCGCGATAAACCGCCGCGTGTTCGTCGGCCTCCAGGCGGAACTGCTCGACCAGCATCATCAGCGTGTCGGCATCGCCGGCAAGCTTGCGGCTGGCGGTGGTCGTGAGATCCACCATCGAGGCGTTCTGCTGGGTCATCTGGTCCATCTGGTTGACGGAACCATTGACCTCCTGAAGGGCGGCCGCCTGGTCGCGGCTCGCCGTCGCCATCATATCCACATGCTGGCTGACGGTGACGATCTGCTGGCTGATCGAAGCGAGCACCGAACCCGTCTCCTGCACGAGGTGCGAACCGGCGCTGACCTCGCTCGTCGACTTCTCGATCAGGCCCTTGATCTCGCGGGCGGCACTGGCCGAACGCTGGGCAAGCTCGCGCACTTCCTGCGCCACGACGGCAAAGCCCTTGCCGGCCTCGCCTGCCCGTGCCGCTTCGATACCGGCATTGAGGGCAAGCAGATTGGTCTGGAAGGCGATGTCGTCGATGACCTCGATGATCTGCTCGATTTGGCGCGAGGCGCCCTCGATGCGGCCCATGGCGGCGATCGCATTGTTGACGACGGAGGCGGAGCTGTCAGCACTGCGCTTGGTGGCGCCGACGACGACATTGGCTTCATGCGCCCGCTCGGCGGAGGAGCGCACGGTCACGGTGATCTGCTCGACGGCGGCGGCGGTCTCCTCCAGCGAAGAGGCCTGCGCTTCGGTGCGCTTGGAGAGCGCATCGGCCGATTGCAGCATATCGTTGCCGCTGCGCTGGATCGACAGCGCATTGGAGCGAATCTGGCCGAGCGTGTCCTGAAGGCGTTCGAGCGAGACGTTGAAGTCCTGGCGCAGCTGTTCGAGACGGCCGGTAAACGGCGTATCGATCTGGCGCGACAGGTCGCCCTGGGCGAGACGCCCGAGGCCGGCGGCAAGTGCGTTCACCGCGAAATCGATCTGCCGGTCAAGCGCCTGCTTTTCCGCATCGTTGCGGCTGCGTTCGGCTTCCGCCTCGGCGCGCTGCTGCTCGCTTTCGGCTTCCACGCGGATTTTCGACAGCGCGTTTTCCTTGAACACGCCGAGCGCGCGGGCCATGTCGCCGATTTCGTCGGCGCGGCCTTCGCCTGATATGCCGGTGTCGAGGAAACCATCGGCCAGGCGGCGCATCGCACCGGTGATCTGGCCGATCGGGCCTTTCAGCGTCAGAACCAGCGCGATACCGGCCAGCACGGCGATCGCCGCGCCGATGACGGTCGCGAGAACGGAGACCTGGTTGGCCTTTTCCCGTTCCGTGCCGGCGCTGGTCTTCTGCTCCTCGGCAAACTGGCTGAGCAGGTTCCAGATGGAATCGATGGACATGCCGGCCGCATCGAAATCCGCATTGCGCTGGGCGCTGATCTTTACCAGCGCATCGCTGTCGGCCTGGATGCGTTCCAGAACCGGCGTCAGCGTCTCGTCGACCGTGTCGAAGAACGGCAGGCCGCTTGCCGTGCCGCGCAGGCCCTTGATGTCGATCTGCAGCATGGAGAGGTTGCCGAGCAGCTTGACGCGATTGTCGTCCGAGGTCTGGCCGAGGAAACGCACGGCGGCGACTTCGATGTCGTCGATCGACGAGACCAGCTTGCGTGTCGAGGCGAGAACCGCCTCGGACTTGATGATCGGCTCGTCGAGCTCGCCGAAGATGCGGGTCGCTTCGCGCATCTTTTCGGCGGCGGCCCCCTGCATCTGAATGGTGACCTGGCGGAAGCGGTTCACGCGGCGCGCGATTTCCGGCACCGTGACGGAAGCGGGCTCCGACGAGGACAGGAAGCCGCTGAGTTCGTCGATCGTGTTGCGGATGGTGATGGAGACGACCTTCTGGTTCTTCGGAAGGATCGTCGAGATGGAGCGCTCGGTCTTCGAAATGAAGGGGAAACGCTCCTTGATGACCTTCAGCTGGTCATCAGGCGTGGCGCCGCGGCTGAATTCCGAGAGCAGGTCGCCGAAGAACTTGCTGGCCGTCGTCAGGCGCTCGGCCTCGCGCAGCATGCTCTTTGCGGCGTTCTCGTTCTGCCGCACGGTGCGCTGCAGCTTCGTCGCCTCGTCAAGGATCTTGACCTGCTCGCTGGACAGCGTGCTGAGGTTCTTGCCCATCTTGTCGTGCAGCTTGTTCTCGTTGACATAGAGCAGCCACAGCCCGTCCATGCGCGCCTCGATGTCCTTGGTCTGCTTCTGGGCATCCATAAGCTTGGAGGCATCGACATCGGGCGTCAGGCCGTCCATCGTCTGGCGAAGAAGGGATACCTGCGCCTTCAGCCGCTCGTTGACCGCATCGCGGGTCTCCTCGCTGGTGTTCTGAAGGAACCGGTTCATGCCGGCATAGACGTCCTTGAAGCCGCTCAGCGACTGGAGAACGCTGTTGGAAATTTCCATGCGGCCCTGCAGCAGGCCGGAGGCATAAAGCCCGGTAAAGCCCACGGCGCAGATCGAGAGCACGAAGGGCAGAATGAAGACCAGAACCTTCGTCTGGATTTTGAAGCGTGCGAGAATGCGATCAATAAACATTGGCGGAACATCCGTTGTCGGCGTGCTCCACCCCTGCCCCTTTTTAGGGCCTCCCCAGGATTCGGACGCCGGATTACCGACTTCATGCGGCCGCAATGCCGCGTATCCGGGGGAGCAGTCATTGCATGCCGCAGGCATCCATAATGGGACGCGGCTTCCGGAACCCTATGCGGGGATCATCGGCGGCAATCTTTAAAATTCCATCACCAATTTCAACCGATTTATGACGGTCGGAATTCAGAGGGCAGCGACGGCAAGGACAGCGACGAGAACAGCTGCAAGCGCGCAGTTGATGCCGATCGCAACGAGGCGGCGGCGGCTTTCTTCGGCGGCTGCAATGGCGATGGCGCGGGCAGGACGGCGTCTTTCAGACATGCGGCGATACTCCGTTACGCGAGAACAGATACCCGGATGATCCGGCCAGCCGGCCCACATCATGTTGTCTCCCGAAGGCGGGAAACGCCGACATTCCGGCAGCATCGGCCGCGAGGTCTTAACGGGCGGTAAAGACCGTATCGCTATTCCTGCGTCGCAGGCTCACGCATCCAGGCCCGCCGCATGGCCGGAGGCCCAGGCCCACTGGAAATTGTAACCGCCGAGCCAGCCGGTCACATCCACCGCCTCACCCACGAAATAGAGCCCCGGCACCGTCTTCGCCGCCATGCTGCGGGAATCGAGCGCTGCCGTATCGACACCGCCGAGCGTGACTTCCGACGTGCGATAGCCTTCCGAGCCCGGCGGACGGAAACGCCAGTCGCGCAGCTTCTGCACGAGCGCCTCGATGCGTTTTCCCGGCTGCTCGGCAAGCGTCCCGTCGATACCGAGTTCGCTGACGAGAAGCTGCGCCAGCTTCTTCGGGATATGGTCGGCAAGCACCGTCTGCACCGCCTGCCGGCCGTTCTGCTTGCGAGCGGCGGCAATGACGGCGGCGAAGTCGAGATCGGGGCGGATGTGCAGCGAGATCTCCTCGCCTTCGCGCCAATAGGAGGAGATTTGCAGGATGGCGGGGCCGCTGAGGCCGCGATGGGTGAAGAGGGCCGCTTCCGCAAATTCCGTCTTACCGTGGCGGGCGATGACATCCACGGCGACGCCCGGCAGGCCGTCATGCGCGGCAAGCGTCACCGGATCGAGCATCAGCGGCACCAGGCCTGCGCGGGTTTCCGTGACGGCTAAGCCGAACTGCTCGGCGACACGGTAGGCAAACCCCGTCGCGCCCATTTTCGGGATCGACTTGCCGCCGGTAGCGATGACCAGCGAGGCCGCCTCGATGAGGCCGTGCTCCGTGGCGATGCGGAAGGAATGGCCGTCATGGGCGATGTCGGTGATGGCGGTCGAAAGGCGAAGCTCCGCGCCTGCCGCCTTCATTTCGGCAAGCAGCATGGCGATGATGTCCTTCGCCGAGTTGTCGCAGAACAGCTGGCCCAGGGTCTTTTCATGCCAGGCTATGCGGTGGCGCTCGACCAGATCGAGGAAATCGCGCGGCGTGTAGCGGGCGAGCGCCGATTTGGCGAAATGCGGGTTGGCCGAGAGGAAATTCTTCGGGCCGGCATGGATGTTGGTGAAGTTGCAGCGCCCGCCGCCGGAGATGCGGATTTTCTCACCGGGCGCCTTCGCATGGTCGAGCACCAGCACGCGGCGACCCCGCCTGCTTGCTTCGATGGCGCACATCATGCCTGCCGCGCCTGCCCCGATAATGACGACGTCCCGCCGTTCTGCCACGTCCAAAATCCCCGTTCGCCTTTCCTTTCTGCTATCGCGCCAGAAAGTCAATCGGGACAGGAAAAACAAAAAATACCGCAAAAATCGCGTTTTCTACCCCCCGGGGGGAGCTAGTAAAGGGTTTAACTCTGTCTATGATGGCGCCATCGTCAACAAACCCGGTGTGTCATGCCGTCCAAAAAGAAAGTCGTTACCCCTACAATCGAGAAAGCCGTACGCTCTGGAAAAGTACCTCCCTCCATCAGCGTGCCACGAGGGGTAAAGACCTGGAAGGACGCCGCAGACTGGCTTCGGGCCCGCGGTATCGAGGATATCGAATGCATCACGCCTGATCTTGCAGGCGTCCCGCGCGGGAAGATGATGCCGTCGTCGAAATTCACCTCGAACACCTCGCTGGCGCTGCCTTCCGCCCTCTACCGCCACACGATTTCCGGCGACTACCCGGAAGAGACCGGCAATTTCCGCTATGAGCCGCGCGACAGCGACCTCAAGCTGTTGCCGGATCTTTCGACGCTGTCCGTCGTGCCGTGGGAAACCGATCCGACCGCGCAGGTCATCTGCGACATCGTCGGCTCGACCGGCGAAAGCGTGCCCTATACGCCGCGCAACGTTCTGAAGAACGTCGTGAAGATGTATAGCGACCGCGGCTGGAAACCGGTCGTGGCCCCTGAGATCGAGTTCTATCTCGTCGCGATGAACGAGGACCCGGACTATCCGCTGCATCCGCCGAAGGGCCGGTCCGGCCGCGCCATCCAGGGCGGCCAGGGCTATTCCATCGCAGGGATCAACGAGTTCGACGAACTGATCGACGACATCTACCACTTCTCGGAAAAGCAGGGTCTCGAGATCGACACCCTGATCCACGAAGAGGGTCCGGCACAGCTCGAAATCAACCTGCGCCACGGCGATCCGGTGGAACTGGCCGACCAGGTGTTCCTGTTCAAGCGCACGATCCGCGAGGCGGCGCTCAAACACGGCATCTATGCCACCTTCATGGCCAAGCCCATGCAGGGCCAGGCGGGATCGGCGATGCACATCCACCAGTCGGTGGTGGAGATCGAGACGGGCAAGAACGTCTTCTCCAATCCGGACGGATCGGCTTCGAAGGAGTTCTTCCACTTCATCGGCGGCATGCAGGCCTATGTGCCGAAGACGCTTGTCATGATGGCGCCCTATGTGAACTCCTATCGCCGCCTGACGCCCGAAATGTCGGCGCCGGTCAACAATGCCTGGGGTTATGACAACCGCACCACCGCTTTCCGCATCCCGGTTTCGGATGCCGCAGCGCGGCGCGTCGAGAACCGTCTGCCGGGATCGGATGCCAATCCGTATCTCGCGCTCGCGGCCTCGCTCGGCTGCGGCCTGCTCGGCATCATGAACCAGATCGATCCGAGCCCGCCGACGGAAGACACCGCCAATGAAGGGTCGATCGACCTGCCGCGCGGCCTTCTCGAAGCCGTCTCGCTGCTGGAATCGGACCCGGCCCTGGCGGAGGTTCTGAGCGCGGAGTTCATCGGGCTCTATGCCGGCGTCAAGCGCGGCGAGTTCGAGACCTTCATGCAGGTGATCAGCCCCTGGGAACGCGAGTTCCTGCTGCTCAACGTCTGAGCTATCAGGCGGTCCGGGCCGCTGAAACGATCAGTCCCTGAGAAGCGGCCGGCGCCCCGGCGCGCCGCCGCACCCTCCTGACCGAATGAGTGTGCGCTATGCCCTGGCAAAGCCCGATTTCCCCCGGCGTCTCCTGGTATGAGGCCAGTGTCGGCGACCGTCCCGAATATGCCCCGCTCGACGGCTCCGTCGAGACCGATGTCGCCGTTGTCGGCGGTGGTTTCACCGGCCTGCAGGCCGCCTACAATCTCGCGAAGAAGGGCGTGCGCGTCACGCTCATCGAGGCGCATCGCTTCGGCGACGGTGCCTCCGGCCGCAATGGCGGCCAGCTCGGCACCGGCCAGCGCTCCGACGCGGAGACGCTTGAGGCCGAACTCGGCTTCGAGCGCGCCAAGGCGCTGTTCGACCTCGCGGAAAATGCCAAGCAGCATATCCACGATTTCGCCGCCGCGCAGAACCTCGAAATCGACTACGTGCCCGGCCAGCTCAATGTCAGCCACAAGGCGAGCTACGAAAAGGACTTCCGCGACCATATCGAGATCGCCGCGACCCGCTTCGGCTACAAGCATCTGAGCTATATGGACCGCACAGAGACCGAACAGCGCGTCGGCTCGAAGCGCTTCTTCTTCGGCATGCGCGACACCGGCACCGGCCATATCCACCCGATGAAGCTCCTGGTCGGCGTTGCCCGCGCGGCACAGGCGGCCGGCGCCAGCCTGCATGAAAAGACCCCTGCCCTGAAGATCGAGCGGGCGGGCGGCAAGGCCGTGATCACCACCGCGAAGGGCACGATCCGCGCCGACAAGGCCTTGATCTGCTGCAATGCCTATATCGGCAATCTCGAGCCGAAGACGGCGGCGCATGTGATGCCGATCCGCTCCTTCATCGGCGCAACCGTGCCGCTCGATAAATTCCCCTCGGTCATTCCCGGCGGCGAGGCGATCGCTGATACGCGTTTCGTCGTGCGCTATTTCCGCAAGACCCGCGACGGCCGTCTGCTGTTCGGCGGTCGCGAGGCCTATTCGGAAAATCTCGACGACATGACACCGCCCATCCGCCGGCAGATCGAGGAGGTCTATCCGGAGCTGAAGGGCATCGAACTCACCCATGCCTGGGGCGGCTCCGTCGGCATCACCATGCCGCGCAAGCCCTATGTCCGCGAGGTCATGCCCGGCATTACGACGATCGGCGGTTATTCCGGCCACGGCGTCATGCTGTCAAACTATTGTGGCAAGCTCTATGCCGAGGACGTAACCGGTGGAAGCCCGGAGCTCGACCAGCTGAAGGCCCTGAAAATCCCGGCCTTCCCCGGTGGGTCGAGGTTCCGTTCGCCCCTTCTGTTCCTCGCCATGACATGGTACGCGCTGCGCGACAGGCTTTGATCGACACGGAACATCGATTTTGTTGCGTTGCACGCTGGTGTTTTTAAATCGATTAGATTATAACGCCCGACAACAGAACGAGATCGAGATATCCGATGAGCAGCCAGATCATTCCTGTTGAACCCTTCGACTATGTCGTCTTCGGCGGAACCGGCGATCTTGCGGAACGCAAGCTTCTTCCGGCCCTCTACCACCGCCAGCTCGACGGCCAGCTCTCCGACCCGACGCGCATCATCGGCGCGTCGCGTACGGCCTTCACGGATGCGGAATACCGCAAGTTCGCCGTCGACGCGCTGAAGGAGCACCTGAAGCCCGGCGAATTCGAGGACGAACAGGTCAAGACCTTCTGCGACCGGCTGTTCTATGTCGCCGTCGATGCCAAATCCGACGCCGGCTGGGACAAGCTGAAAGAGCTGCTCGACGAGGGCAAGGAGCGCGTGCGCGCCTTCTATCTTGCCGTCGCACCGGCGATCTTCGGCGACATCTCGGAAAAGATCCGCGACCACAAGCTCATCACCAAGCAGACCCGCATCGTCGTCGAGAAGCCGATCGGCCGCGACCTCGCCTCCGCCGACGCGCTGAACAACACGATCGGCAAGGTTTTCCGCGAAGAGCAGATCTTCCGCATCGACCACTATCTCGGCAAGGAGACGGTGCAGAACCTGATGGCGCTGCGCTTTGCCAATGCGCTCTACGAGCCGCTGTGGAACTCCGCCCATATCGACCACGTGCAGATCACGGTCGCCGAGGCCGTCGGTCTCGAAAGCCGCGCCGGCTATTACGACAAGGCCGGGGCGCTGCGCGACATGGTGCAGAACCACATTCTCCAGCTGCTCTGCCTTGTCGCGATGGAAGTGCCCTCCTCCATGGACGCCGAAGCCGTGCGCGACGAAAAGCTGAAGGTGCTGCGCGCGCTGAAGCCGATCGACCAGTATAATGTGGAGCGCCTGACGGTGCGCGGCCAGTATCGTGCCGGTGCTTCGGCTGGCGGCCCCGTCAAGGGCTACCTCGAAGAGCTGGAGGGCGGCGTCTCCAACACGGAAACCTTCGTCGGCATCAAGGCCGAGATCGGCAACTGGCGCTGGGCGGGCGTGCCCTTCTATATCCGCACGGGCAAGCGGCTTGCTGCGCGCATGTCGGAGATCGTCATCACCTTCAAGCCGATCCCGCATTCGATCTTCGATCCCACCGCGGGCCGCATCGAGGCCAACCAGCTGATCATCCGCCTCCAGCCGGACGAAGGCGTCAAGCAGTCGCTGATGATCAAGGACCCCGGTCCGGGCGGCATGCGCCTGCGCAACGTCTCGCTCGACATGAGCTTCGCGGAAGCGTTCGACGCCCGCAACGCGGACGCCTATGAGCGCCTGCTGCTCGACGTCGTCAGGAACAACCAGACGCTCTTCATGCGCCGCGACGAAGTGGAAGCCGCTTGGCGTTGGGTCGATCCGATCCTGAAAGCCTGGGAAGCGACCGGCCAGCAGGCGCAGGGCTACACCGCCGGCACCTGGGGTCCGAGCCAGTCGATCGCGCTGATCGAGCGCGACGGCCGTACCTGGCATGAAGCGTAGGGAATTGCGATGAGCGCGAGACTGCATGAATTCAAGGACGGCGCCGATCTGGCCGAAGGCCTGGCGGACACGGTGTCCGCCGCGCTTGCCGAGGCCATCGCGGCCCGCGGCAAGGCAACCATCGCGGTCTCCGGCGGCTCGACCCCGAAGGCCTTCTTCAAGGCGCTGTCCAGCCGCGACATCGACTGGGCGAAGGTGACGGTCACGCTGGTCGACGAGCGCTTCGTGCCGGCCGACAATCCGCGCTCCAACCATCTGCTGGTTGCCGGAAACCTGCTTCAGAACAAGGCGAAGGCCGCAGGCTTCCTGCCCCTCTACCGGCACGCCGACAGCGCGGAAGAGGCGGCAAAGATCGTCTCGGCAGATGCCGCGAACCTCGGCGCACCCTTCGACGTCGCGATCCTCGGCATGGGAACGGACGGGCACACGGCCTCGTTCTTCCCGGGCGGCAACAATCTCGCGGAAGCGATCTCGGCCGAGACGCCGCGCGGCGTGATCACCATGGAAGCCGAGGGCGCGGGTGAAACCCGCCTCACCTTCACCTTCGCCAGCCTTCAGGATGCCCGCCTTCTGGTGCTGCATATCGAAGGCCAGGGCAAGAAGGACGTTCTGGCCGCCGCGGAAAGCGACGGCCCCGAAACCGACATGCCGATCCGCGCCATTCTCAGGCGTGCGGCAACGCCGGTCGATATCTACTGGGCGCCCTAACACGCCCAGCCGGCTGAAGCCGAACATGCCGGCGCGTGGCGCCGTTCAACCGCGGATGGCGCAGCACTCCCGCCCGCCTTGCCGTGCAAAAATGCAATCGAGGAAGTCAGGATAGCTCCCATGTCCGCCGACAAACGCATCGAAGCCATCACCGCCCGTATCGTCGAACGCTCCAAGCCGCATCGCGAGCCCTATCTCGGCCGCGTCCGCGCCGCCATCTCCAAGGGTGTGCACCGCTCGATCCTCTCCTGCGGCAACCTCGCGCACGGCTTTGCGGTCTGTTCCCCCGCCGAGAAGGACGCGCTCGCCGGCGACCGCGTCCCGAACCTCGGCATCATCACCTCCTACAACGACATGCTCTCGGCCCATCAGCCCTTCGAGACCTACCCGGCGCTGATCCGCGATGCCGCGCGGGAAGCCGGCGGCGTGGCGCAGGTGGCGGGCGGCGTGCCGGCCATGTGCGACGGCGTCACCCAGGGCCAGCCGGGCATGGAACTTTCGCTGTTTTCACGCGATCTCATCGCCATGGCGGCCGGTGTAGGCCTGTCGCACAACATGTTCGATTCGGTCGTCTATCTCGGCGTCTGCGACAAGATCGTGCCCGGGCTTACGATTGCGGCCCTGACCTTCGGCCACCTGCCCGCCGTGTTCATTCCCGCCGGCCCGATGACATCGGGCCTGCCGAACGACGAGAAGGCGCGCGTGCGCCAGCTTTTCGCCGAAGGCAAGGTCGGGCGGGCCGAACTGCTGGAAGCCGAGTCGAAATCCTATCACGGCCCCGGCACCTGCACCTTCTACGGAACCGCGAACTCCAACCAGATGCTGATGGAGATCATGGGTTTCCACATGCCCGGCGCCTCCTTCATCAATCCCGGCACGCCGCTGCGTGATGCGCTGACCAAGGAAGCCGCCAAGCGGGCGCTCGCCATTACCGCGCAGGGCAACGAATTCACGCCGGCCGGCGAGATGATCGACGAGCGTTCGGTCGTCAACGGCGTCGTCGGCCTGCATGCCACGGGCGGTTCGACCAATCACACGCTGCATCTCATCGCCATGGCGCGCGCCGCCGGCATCATGCTGACCTGGCAGGATATTTCCGAACTGTCCGATGTCGTGCCGCTGCTCGCCCGCGTCTATCCGAACGGTCTTGCCGACGTGAACCATTTCCACGCCGCCGGCGGCATGGGCTTCCTCATCCAGGAACTCCTGAAGACCGGCATGCTGCATGACGACGTGCGCACGGTCTACGGTCAGGGCCTCAAGGCCTATACGGTCGATGCCAGGCTCGGCGAGAACGGCGCGGTCGTGCGCGAACAATCGCCGAAGGTCAGCCACGATCCGAAGGTGCTCGCCAGTATCGAGACGCCCTTCCAGCCGACCGGCGGCCTCAAGATGCTGACAGGCAATATCGGCAAGGCGGTCATCAAGATCTCCGCCGTCAAGCCGGAGCGCCATGTCATCGAAGCGCCGGCAAAGGTCTTTCACGACCAGCTCGAGCTCAACACCGCCTTCAAGGCCGGCGAACTGACCGGCGATTTCGTCGCCGTCGTGCGCTTCCAGGGCCCGAAATCGAACGGCATGCCGGAGTTGCACAAGCTCACCACCGTGCTCGGCATTTTGCAGGATCGCGGCCAGCGCGTGGCGCTGCTCACGGACGGGCGGATGTCCGGCGCCTCCGGCAAGGTGCCGGCTGCCATCCATGTCACGCCCGAAGCAGTGGACAACGGCCCGATCGGCCGCATCAGGAACGGCGACATGATCCGGCTGGACGCCGCCCATGGCACGATCGAAGTTCTGGTGGATGCCGCCGAATTTGCCGCTCGCCCGCAGGCGACCGCCGATCTCTCCGGCAACGAATTCGGCATGGGCCGCGAACTCTTCGCCGCCTTCCGCGCCATTGCCGGACCGGCGGATCACGGCGCGAGCGTGCTTTTCGCTTGAGCAGCGTCTCCTTCGGGCAGGCCTGAACCACAAACTCAACGTCATCCTCGGCCTTGAGCCGAGGATCCACAGCCACAGGTGGTGGCGTGCGCTTGGATGGATGCTCGGGTCAAGCCCGAGCATGACGGAGGAGAGGTCGCGCCAAGTTCGGCAACCGGCAGACATAAGAAGAGGGGCGTTTCGCCCCTCTTTTTGTATCAGCTGTAGATATCCAGCGTCCGGCCCTGATGGTTGCGGTGCGTCGAATAGACGAAGATTCGCTGCAGGTCCTTGTCGGAGAGCAGACGCAGGAAGCGGGCCTCGACCACGTCGTTGGGATAGACGCGCTGGGTCAGGCAGCCGATCATCGGCAGGCGGGCGCTCACGATGTCGAGATAGAAGTTGCGCGGCAGCTGGAACTTCGTCGTCATCGTGATGACGGCGCCGCTGCGCGACAGCTTGACGATCAGGCCCCGGCGGGACACGAGATTCATCAGGCCACCGTTCTCGGTGAACTCGATGCGCGCCTCGTTACAAGTGTCCTCCATGGGGAAACTCTTTTCCCGATCGTACATGAAGGACTCTTCCTTATTCAGATAGTTGTTACGCGGTACTTGACCCATGCCCATTTTGCCTGCCCCCGGCACTCTCAAATTTCGGAAAAAGGGTAAGGAGCAAGACTTAACATCGGGTTGAGCGGCAGGCCTAAAATCCTGCCGCCCGGGTGCGAAATCAAACGGCGCGGTAGCTCTGCCCGGCCGCATTGAACAGGTGCAGCTTGGCCCTGTCAGCCGTGAAGCGGACCTTCTCGCCACGCTTGACGTCGAGGATGCCGGGGATCTTGGCGATGATCGGCTCGTTCTGCACGAGGCCGTCGATATAGAGCAGCGTCACCTCGCCCAGCGCCTCGACGATCGACACCGTGCCCTCGAAGAGGAAGTCGTCCCCCGTCGATATCTGCAGATCCTCCGGCCGCACGCCGAAGCTCGCGGTCTTGCCGACTTCCGAGGCCGCCGTCGGGATATCGACGCTGGAGACGCGGCCGCCCGTCAGTTCGACCGAGGTCGCGGCACCGGCCGCGGTGATCTTCGCCGGAATGATGTTCATGGCCGGCGAGCCGATGAAGCGAGCAACGAAGAGATTGGCCGGACGCTCGTAAAGCTCCAGCGGCGGGCCGACCTGCTCGATATGGCCGGCCGAGAGCACCACGATACGGTCGGCGAGCGTCATCGCCTCGACCTGGTCATGCGTCACGTAGATCATCGTCGTGTCGGCCATCTGCTCGTTGAGCTTGGCGATCTCGATGCGGGTCGCCACACGCAACGCCGCATCGAGGTTCGACAAGGGCTCGTCGAACAGGAAGACCTTCGGGTTGCGGCAGATGGCGCGGCCGATGGCGACGCGCTGGCGCTGGCCGCCCGAGAGCGCCTTGGGCAGGCGGTCGAGATATTTGGTGAGCTGGAGGATTTCGCCCGCCGAGCGCACGCGGCGGTCGATCTCCTCCTTGCTTTCGCCGGCGATCCGCATGCCGAAGGCCATGTTGTCGTAAACCGTCATGTGCGGGTAGAGCGCGTAGGACTGGAACACCATGGCGATGCCGCGCTTGGAGGGCGGCACGTCGTTGACGCGTTCGCCGTCGATCGTCATGTCGCCGCCGGTGATCTCCTCGAGACCTGCGATCATGCGCAGCAGCGTCGATTTCCCGCAGCCGGACGGGCCGACGAAGACGATGAACTCGCCCTGCTTGATATCGAGATCGATGCCGTGGATCACATCCACCGCGCCGTAGGACTTGCGGATATCCTTGAGAACCAGCCCTGTCATGCTCTTACCTCCCCAATAGTTTTGACCGATCAAGAAAAGCGGGCGAAGAAGCCGCTCCAGGCCGGAAGTTCGATAGTTTCCTCATGCATGATGCTGCCGAAGCCATGGCCTTCAAGCACCTCCAGCTGGCCTGCCGGAAGATCGGCGAGGCGGGCGACCGGGCTCATGTTGAAGGCGCAGAAGACCTTCTCGTTACCGTGCGTGCGCACGAAGGAGAGGATGGCGCCTTCGGCCGACTGGAATTCGATCTCGCCCTTGACCAGCGCCACATGCTCCTTGCGGAAGGCCAGGAACCGGCGGTAGTGCGCGAGCACCGAGGCCGCGTCGCCCTCCTGCACATTGACGGCGCGCTCCAGATGGACGTCGGGAACGGGAAGCCACGGCTTACCAAGGCTGAAGCCGCCGGATTGTTTGTCGCTCTCCCAGACCATAGGCGTGCGGCAACCGTCACGGCCCTTGAAATCCGGCCAGAACTGTATGCCGTAGGGGTCCTGAAGGTCCTCATAGGCAAGGTCAGCCTCCGGCAGCGCCAGTTCCTCGCCCTGATAGATGCAGACGGAGCCGCGGAGCGACATCAGGAGGCTGGCGAGCAGCTTGGCATGGGCCTCGTGATCGGTGACGGCGTTGCCCCAGCGGGTGACATGGCGCATCACGTCATGGTTCGAGAAAGCCCAGCAGACCCAGCCCTCGGGAGCCGCCTTTTCCAGCGCGCGCTGGGTATCGGCCACGAAGGCCGGCGTCAGCGGATCGGGCGCCAGGAATTCGAAGGCATAGCACATGTGCATCTTGTCGCCGCCGGACGTGTATTCGCCGGCGATCTCCAGACCGCGCTGGCTGTCGCCTACCTCGCCCACGGCGGCAATCGCCGGGAACTCTTCCATGACGGCGCGGAAGCGCTTCAGGAATTCCAGATTCTCCGGCTGGTTCTTGTCATAGAGATGTTCCTGATAGTTATAGGGGTTCACGGCCGGCGCCGTCTGCGCATTGCGCCGCTCGGGGGCGAGCGACGGGTTGTCGCGCAGTTCCTTGTCGTGGAAATAGAAATTGATCGTGTCGAGGCGGAAGCCGTCGACGCCGCGCTCCAGCCAGAAGCGCGCGACCGAGAGCAGCGCGTCCTGGACTTCCGGATTGTGCAGGTTCAGGTCCGGCTGCGAGGTCAAAAAGTTGTGCATGTAATATTGCAGGCGCGTCGGATCCCACTGCCAGGCGGAACCGCCGAAGATCGACAGCCAGTTGTTCGGCGGCGTGCCGTCGGGCTTCGAGTCCGACCAGACATACCAGTCCGCCTTGGGATTGGTGCGGCGCGAGCGGCTTTCGACGAACCACGGATGCTTGTCGGAGGTGTGCGACAGGACGAGATCGATCATCACGCGAATGTTGAGGCGGTGTGCCTCGGCGATCAGCGCGTCGAAATCGGCAAGCTCGCCGAAGATCGGGTCGACATCCTGGTAGTCCGAGACGTCGTAGCCGAAATCCTTCATCGGCGAGGTGAAGAACGGCGAAATCCAGATCGCATCCGCACCCAGCGAAGCGACATGGGCAAGCCGCTCGGTGATCCCCTTGAGGTCGCCGATGCCATCACCATTGGTATCCTGGAACGAGCGCGGATAGATCTGGTAGATCACCGCGCCGCGCCACCAGTCCTTGTCCGGGATGAGAAGGGTGGAATCCGACGTCGTCGTCATTCTGGTATTTCCTGTTTTACTTTGTTTTACGCAATTCCGGACGCAAAACCGCTTCACACTTTGGCTGGAATTGCTTTCATTAACCGCCCTTGACCGAACCCGACAGCAAGCCGCGCACGAGATAGCGTTGCAGGCTGAAGAACACAATGAGGGGTACGATGATGGTGATGAAGGCGGAGGCCGTGAGGATTTCCCAGTTGCCGCCGCGCGAACCGAGCAGGTTCACCAGACGCCCGGTCAGCACCAGTTCGTCATTGCCCGTGCCGAGGAAGACCATGGCGACGAGCAGGTCGTTCCAGGTCCACAGGAACTGGAAGATGGAGAACGAGGCGAGTGCGGGGAAGGACAGCGGCAGGATGATCTTCACGAAGATATCGAAATCGGACGCGCCGTCGACGCGGGCAGATTCCAGGATTTCGCGCGGCAGGCCGGCCATGTAGTTGCGCAAGAGATAAACCGCGAGCGGCAGGCCGAAGCCCATATGGGCAAGCCATATGCCGACATAGGTTTTCGCGGGCACCCCGAAGAAGGCGCCGACGCCGTTATAGAGCTTCAGGAGCGGGATCAGCGACATCTGAAGCGGCACGACGAGCAGGCCGACAATGACGGCAATCAGGATCGCCCGGCCGGGGAACGGCATCCAGGCGAGCGCATAGGCGCAGAAGGCGGCAACGAGGATCGGGATGATCGTCGAGGGGATCGCCACCGTCAGCGAGTTGATGAAGGATGAGCCGATGCCAGCGGCGTTCAGCACTTCGCGATAGTTGTCGAGCGTGAAGCGGGGCGGCACGGAGGCCGTATAGAAGATGCGTTGGCCGCGCGTGCCTTCCATCCTGGTCGGCGAGACGATCTGGTAGCTGCCGTCCTCATTGACGGTCAGCGTCTGGCCGTCACCCAGATCGGCGGGCTTGCCGGCTTCGAAGGCGGACGGCTGCAAGGGGCGCACGCCGAAGGCCGAGACCTTGGCGTTGTCGCCGTCGAGGAGCTTGCCCTCAATGACGAATTTGCCGTCCTTCTCGACTTGCGCTTCGGGCGAAGCGGCACGGCCGGTGAGGTTCTGCGAGGAGGTGGAAAGGGCCGTCCACCAGCCGGAGACGGCGAGTTGATCCTTATCGCGCAGCGACGAGATCAGAAGGCCGGCGGTCGGCAGCGTCCAGAGCGCGACGAGCAGCAGGACGGAAATATGGACGACGATGATGAGCGGCGAACGGGCGGAAGCAATCATCTCAGCGCTCCATTTCCTTGGTGGCGTTGCGGATGTTCCAGATCATGATCGGAATGACCAGGATCATGATGACGACGGCAATGGACGCACCGCGCCCGAAATCGCCACCGCCGCGGAACATCCAGTCGAACATCAGGTTCGCCAGAACCTGCGTCTGCCATTGCCCGTTCGTCATGGCGAGCACGATGTCGAAGACCTTGAGGACGAGGATGGTGATTGTCGTCCAGACCACGGCGATCGTGCCCCAGATCTGCGGCACCATGATCTTGAAGAAAATCTGCATTCCGTTCGCGCCATCGATGACGGCCGCCTCGATGGTTTCCTCGGGAATGCCGCGCAGCGCCGCCGAGAGGATGACCATGGCGAAACCGGTCTGGATCCAGATCAGGATGACCATCAGGAAGAAATTGTTCCAGAAGGGAATGGTCATCCACGCCTCGGGCTGGCCGCCCATGGCGACCACGACGGCGTTGAGGATGCCGATCTGTTCGGAGCCTTCCGAGCGATAGTCGTAAACGAACTTCCAGATGACGGCGGCGCCGACGAAGGAGATCGCCATCGGCATGAAGATCAGCGTCTTCGCGATATTGCCCCACCAGATGCGGTCGGTCAGCGCGGCGATGACGAGGCCGAAGAAAGTGGAAAGTGCGGGCACCACGAGGAGCCAGAGGAAATTGTTGAAGATCGACTGGCGGAATTCGCCGTCGTTGAACATCCAGACGAAATTGCTGAAGCCGACAAACTGCTGGCCGGAGCGGTCATGGAAGGCGAGCCGGACGGATTCGAAGACCGGATAGACGAGGTAGATGGCGAGTGCGAACAGCGCCGGCGCCATGAACAGCCAGGGCCTGACGGCATTGGTGATGCGCAGGTTCTGCGATGCCTGCGCGCCCGTCAGCCCCTTGGAGGGGAAAATCTTGTCGAGCAGCCAGTTCGTTCCGAAGAAATAGGCGGCACAGGCGAGTACGCCCCCCACCATCGTGAGAATGGCAAATAACAATTGCTGCATGGCAGTTCCTCCCCAGGAATGCTTCCCCGACGCTCTTTTCCACGCGCAATTCGGACCTTGAGAGGCACAAGGGGCGCTCACGCGGTTTGCACCGCATGGTCCGGCTGCATGTGGGCATGCTTGGGAAAACCGGCGGGCGAAAACCCGCCGGTTCGCCAGGATGTTACTTGATGGCGTCCCAGGCCTTCTGGACACCGCCGGCGACATCGGCCGCGGACTTGCCGCCGACGAAGTCGACCATGCCCGTCCAGAACGCGCCCGCACCGATCTTGCCTGGCATCAGGTCGGAACCGTCGAAACGGAAGGTCGTGGAATTCAGCAGGATTTCACCCTGCTTCTTCATCGGACCGTTGGCATAGGCTTCCTTGTTGGCGCTCTTGTAGGGCGTCAGGAAGCTCGTCTGCGCCATCCAGACTTCATGCGCGATCGGCGTCTTCAGGAATTCGATGAAGGCGCGCGAAGCCGGGGTGTCCTTGGTGATCATGGCCAGCGTGCCGGCACCCAGAACCGGGTTGCCGAGTTCCGGCTTGCTGGCATAGGGCGGCATGTAGAAGAAGTCCGCATCCTCGCCAACGACCGTGCCTTCCGGGAAGAAGGACGGGATGAACGAGGCCTGGTGGTGCAGGTAGCACTTCGGCGGCGAGGCGAAGAGGCCCTTCGGGCTGTCACGGAAGTCGGTGGAGGCAACGGCAGCCGCGCCGCCATCGACGAACTTGTCGTTCTTGGCGAACCAGCCGAATTCATCTAGCGCGCTGATCACAGCCGGATCGTTGAACGGGATCTCGTTCTTCACCCACTTGTCGTAGGTCTCCGGCGTTGCCGTGCGCAGCATCAGGTCTTCGACCCAGTCGGTTGCCGGCCAGCCGGTGGCGCCGCCCGAACCCAGACCGATGCACCACGGCGTGCCACCGTCGGCGACGATTTTTTCCGTCAGAGCCTTCAGGTCTTCCATGGTCTTCGGCACTTCGTAGCCGGCGTCTTCGAAGTTTTCCGGCACGTACCAGACGAGCGACTTCACGTCGATCTTGTAGGGGAAGGCATAGAGCGCGGCAGTGCCGTCCTTGCCCTTGTAGGTCGAGAGATCGACCCAGGACTGGCCGGCGGCGTAATTGTCGAGAAGCCACTTCTGGGTCTCCTCGCCGAGCGGCGTCAGGTAACCCTTGGACGCGAGGTCGGCGATCAGGCCCGGCTGCGGGAGGATGGCGACATCAGGCGGGCTGCCGGCCTGGGTGTCGATGACGATCTGCTGTTCGTAGTTTTCCGAGGAGGAGTATTTCAGGTCAACGCCCGTCGCTTCGACGAAATAGGCATAGACGTTCTTGAAGAGCGCCTCGTCCTCGCCGCGCCAGGGGCCGAAGATCGTCAGCGTCTGGCCCTTGAGGTCATGGCCCTTCTTGAAATCTTCAAAGCTCTGCCAGTTGAATTTCGAATCCTCGCCGGGCTTGAACTTCAAATCGGCAGCAGCAGCGCCGCCCGCCATCAGAAGTGCCAGCGCAGCCGTCATCAGCAATGTCTTTTTCACGTGATTTGCCTCCCATAGCAAACCCGCCCTCCCGGGGCAGGCATTCTCTAAAATACCCCAAAATTCAAAGCGCTTTGGATTTCCTTTCATCCCATTTCCCCCTCACCCTCGTCAAGTACCCCCAAATCATTTCAAACAAAAACGCCGTGTCTGACGCAGTGCAGCGTAGTTTTGCGCCGCAAAATGACCAAATCCGCTTTTCCTGAAGGAATTGCTGATGTTAGATGTCAAAACGCTTTGGGAACAATATGGGGAATATCAACGCACAATCTCCAAAGCGCTTTTAATGTTTCAAGAAAGCTAAGCATGTGAATCTCAAGCAGTTATCGCAATTGCTGGGTCTGTCGCAGACAACCGTCAGCAGGGCGCTGAACGGCTATCCGGAAGTCAATGCCGAGACGCGCCAGCGGGTTCTCGATGCCGTCCGGGAGACAGGCTACCGCCCCAACCGGGCCGCGCAGCGGCTTGCAACGGGCCGCGCCGGCTCGATCGGCCTCGTCATGCCGACCGCCGACGGCATCGAGTCCGACGTGCATTTCGGCGAGTTCCTCGCCGGCCTCGGCGACGAGGCGGTCAAGCACGACTTCCACTTCGTCATCAATCCAAGCCACCCGGAAGACGAGGTCGCGACGTGCCGGCGGCTGGTGGCCAGCGGCAATGTCGATGCGCTGTTCCTTGCCTATATGCGCGAGAAGGACCCGCGCATCGCCATGATGAAGTCGCTGAAGACGCCCTTCGTCGTGCACGGCCGCTCGATGGGTATCGCGACGGACTACCCCTATCTCGATATCGACAATACGGGCGCTTTCTACGATGCCGCGCGGCTTCTCGCGCAGCTCGGCCACCGGCACATCGCCCTCATCAACGGCCCCGACTATCTCACCTTCTCCAAGCGTCGGACGAAGGGCACGGTGCGGGCGCTGGCCGAACACGGCCTCGTGCTGCGCGACGAATGCAATTCCAATTCGCAGATGACCGACGAGCACGGGTTTCGCGCGATGAAACGCTTCCTGCACCTCGATACTCCGCCGACGGCGGTGCTGTGTTCCAGTACGGTTCTGGCGCTCGGCGCGGTGCGGGCGATCAACCAGGCGGAGCTGAAGCTCGGCTCGGACATCTCCCTGATCGCCCATGACGACGTGCTGCCGATGCTGAAGCCGGAGAATTTCATGGTCCCGCTGACGACGACGCGCTCATCGCTGCGCGCCGCCGGCCAGCGTATCGCGCGAAGGCTGATCGCCGATATTCTTCAATTGGAGACCTTGCCGCAGCAGGAGCTCTGGAAGACCGATCTGATCGTGCGTGCCTCGACCGGCCCTGCCCCCATGGGCAAATGAAAAGGCGCCCCGCGGGGCGCCTTTTTATGTTCGCGCGATTAAAACTTCGGCGGCGTCCTGCCTGCCTTGCGATAGGCGGCGATGACGGTGTTCGCCATCAGCATGGCGATGGTCATCGGGCCGACCCCGCCCGGGACCGGCGTGATGACACCGGCAACCTTGGCGGCTTCCTCGAAGGCGACGTCGCCGACAAGGCGGGTCTTCCCCTCCGCCTTCGTGATCCGGTTGATGCCGACATCGATAACGGTGGCACCCGGCTTCACCCAGTCGGCCTTCACCATTTCCGGACGGCCGACGGCGGCCACCAGGATATCGGCATTGCGGCAGACGCCGGCAAGATCTTTTGTCCGCGAATGGGCCGTCGTCACCGTCGCATTGGCGGCGAGCAACAAAGCCGACATCGGCTTACCGAACAGGTTCGAGCGGCCGATCACCACCGCGTTGAGACCGGAAAGATCCTCGCCATGGGTGCGGCGCACGAAAACCATGGCGCCGGCCGGCGTGCAGGAGACGAGGCCGCCGTCGAGATCGCCCGTAGCCACCTTGCCCGCATTGACGACATGCAGGCCGTCGACATCCTTTTCCGGCTTGATCGACTGGATGATCGGATCCGAATTCAGGTGCTTGGGCAGCGGCAGCTGGACGAGGATGCCGTGGATGGTCTCGTCGGCATTCAGCGTCTCGACGAGCGCGGCAAGCTCTTCCTGCGTCGTCTGCTCCGGCAGCGTATGCTGGATGGAGTTGAAACCGCATTCCTTCGACATGCGGCTCTTGGCGCCGACATAAGCGTGGCTTGCCGGATCATCGCCGACGATGACGACGGCGAGACCGGGCTTGACGCCGGCCTCGTTCTCCAAGATCACGGTCGCGGCCTTCACGGCGTCAATCACGGAAGCGGCAACCTGCTTCCCATCGATAATGGTGGTCACATTTCTCTCCCTGACGAATTGCGCTCACTTTAGGAGCGCGGCTGCACGGCGGGATGGCCTCTTAACGCCCTATGCTGTCCAAAACGCATAAATTCAAGCGTCCCGTTTTACAAACAACCGGCCCAATTCGTTAACATCCGTTTTCCTCTCACTCCTGAAAGGGTTTTTGGGCGGCATGAGAGAACCAATCAAATGCCCGCATCAGTCTTTTTTTGAAGCAACCATTGCAAATAGTTTTGCCTGAAAAGGCCCGAAAGCGAGGGTGACAACGCAGGAAAAACAAAATTTTTCAGTGAGATAACATAGGCGGAACGCGCATGGTTAGCAAAGGATAAAAGTACCCCGCCGTCTTCTAACGAATTCCTTAAAAGCCCTTTCAGGCGGGCTTGTTACACCGGCTTCCAGCAGCACAAGTATTGCGGGAGCAGCATGAAGCCCTTTCCCACATTCCCCGATGACAGCGCTATCCGGCGGACCATGACGGCCGGCCGGTCCGGTCGCCAGACGTGCGGTGTTACCGCGAGAGGAGCCCTGTCATGAACCTCGTGTCAGGCAACATCGTCACTGCACAACGCGACATTCTCGGTCTTCCCGTCTGCGAACTCAGCTGGGCCGACGCCTTCACCTTTGCCGAAGAGGTGGCGACCATGCCCTTCGGCCAGACCGTCATCGCCTTCATCAACGCCAACAATGCGAACCTGATGATGCGCGATCCGGAATACCGCGCCGTGCTCGAGCGCCAGGTCGTCTTTCCCGACGGCCACGGTGTCGACATCGCCTCGATGGTGTTCCACGGCCGCAAGTTCCCGGCGAACCTCAACGGCACGGATTTCGTTCCAGCGCTCTTGACCTATATCGCCAAGCCGATGCGCGTCGCCCTGATCGGCACCCGCCAGTCGATATTGACGCGTGCGACGGAAAACTTCCGCCGCCACGCACCATGGCATGAATTCATCCCGATTTCCGACGGTTTCTTCGACCGGGCGAAATCCGACGAAATCATGGAGCAGGTGCGCGAGGCCAATGTCGATATACTCCTGGTCGCCATGGGCAGCCCGGCGCAGGAGAAGTGGATCGACCGCCATGTCGGCCCCGGCCATGCCCGGCTGGTGCTGAGCGTCGGCGCGCTATTCGATTTCGTGGCCGGCGACGTGCGCCGCGCGCCGCTCGGCATCCGCAAACTGCGCCTCGAATGGCTCTACCGGCTGATGCAGGAGCCTGGCCGCCTTTGGCGGCGCTATGTGATCGGCAATCCGCTCTTCCTCTACCATGTCATGCGCTACAAGCTGTCAGGCATGGTGGTGAAGCGACCGGCCGACGAAACGATGGAAGCCGGCACGCGGTAGATTCTTTTGTTTTCATTTGTCTTTTCGGGAAAACCGGTTCCCACTTTTCCTTGACAAACTCTCGCGGCCGGCTCCCTCAAAAACTGCCTCAACTCAGCGGCGGATCTAGTGTCCGCCGCTTTTTTCTGCCGGCTTCACCTCGGGCACTTCACCCTTCAAAAGCGTGACGCCCTTCTTGGGCGCCGGATCCTCGATGGAGGCGGTGGTGATGTAATCGATCTGCTCGACATAGACCTCCGCAATGACATCAGCGCCGAAGCGGCGATTGAGCCCTTCCTTCACGACGCCCCTGAAGGCATCGAGATCGAAATTTCCGGTCGCTGTCACATCGATCATCTTCTTACCGACCAGCAGCGTATAGAGCTCGTCCGTGATCGCCTGCGGCAACGGAACGACCTGCTTGGCCGCCAGCTCCTTGTTCGCCTTGTAGGCGAGCTTGGTGAGCAGATAGCCGTTGACGCCTCCTTCCCCAATGACTGGCACGGTCGTCGTGTAGCCGGTGACGAATTCCATCGCGGCTTCGCGCGCCGCGGCTTCCTCGTCGATCTTGGGAGCCGAGGCCATCTTCAGGGAAAAATATACGGCGGCGAGCGTGACGGCGAGGACCCAGACGCCGGTGCCGATGAGCTTGATCATGTACCGTAACCCAGGCGGAACTGTTCCTGAGAATAGGTGCCGTCAGCCTCGAGGTCCTGCACCGCATTCTTCAAGATGGAGACGACCTCACGCACGGCATCGAGATGGGCCGAGACGCGCTGGGCATTGGTGGCGAGCTTTTCGCGCACCCGGCCGAGCTGCGGCGAGAAGCTCTGCGGAACCTCTTCCGGGCGCACGTCGCGCGTCAGCATGGCCAGCTCATAGAGGCAGCGGCTCTTGTGGGCATTCGACGTCGGCAGATCGAATTCGGGATCGCGGCCGATATTGACGTTTTCGTTGTCGATGATGGTTTCAAGCCGACCGAGTACAGAGCGGATTCGGATTTCGTTGCTTGCCTGTTCCATTTTGTTGTTCTCCGCTTATGCCGTTTTCTTGTGGTCTTTGATGCCGGGCGTCAGGTCGGCGAATGCCTCGCGCTGCAACGCCTGCACCATGCCGGAGGCGACACGGTCCGGATCGTTGTCCTTGGCGCCGCCCGAGATGCCGCTCTTCTTGGCGAGCGCCTCGGCAATGCCGATGCCGCCGCCCTTGCCGAGCGCTTCGCCCAGCTGATCGGCCATCATGCCGCGCCACATTTCGCCGGCCGTGCCTTCGCCGTAGATCTGCTCGCTCTCGCTCGGCATCATCGATTTCACGAAGTTCTGCAGGACCATCGTCTCGAACTTGCGCAGATGTTCCGGTACAGCCGCCTTGCCGCCGACGGCGGAAACACCGTTCGACGCCGCAGTCGCGCCAGCGGAATCACGATTGAGAATGGTGCCGACGGCGGCCTGGAATCCGGCGCCTGCTTCGGCAAGACTGGTCGCTTCGAAGGAAGCGCGGTTCGATTTCAGCTTGGCTTGCGCTTCCTGAACCTGGGTGGGATCGGCAGCGCGCACGACATCGAGCACCAGATCGCTGGGGGGAGTAATTGCCACGTCTCAAAGCCTTTCAGGTAAATCCTGCGAGCCGGACCCGTCCTCATGGCGGTCCGCCGGCCTCATGACCATCGGGACATCGGTCTGCCCGCGCTGCACATCGCAGCCGCTGCGGCAAATCTCTTCATCGTCCGTGAGAAGACTATCGCTGCTCAACCTTACGGGAGGCTGGTGGCGGATGACGACGCCGTGACGGCGGCGTATCCGGAATCCAATTTGAGGCAAGCTTGATCGGATGCGTGCAAAACGCCTTTCTTCCAACGGCTTGGAGAAGACGTCAGTCGTCGCCACCCTTGTAGGCGATGTGCTGGTCGATCAGATCGTAGATGGCGTCGTCCGCCGCCTCGCGCTCTTCGGCGCTGCGGGCTTCCTTCATATGGTCTTCCATGCGGTCGCCCTTGGTGCGCTCGCGCACCACACGCATCTCATGCATCTGCTGGACGTTGGCCAGCATCTGGTCCTGCTGCTGCAACCGGCTGTACTGGCCGGAATAGTGGCGCGAGAAGCTGCGATGCACCGGGTTCAGCGAATTGATCGCGTCGGCGACCGCATCCATCGTCTCGGCCGCCTCCTGGCGCTGGCGCGTGGTGTTGGCGAGATCGATCTCGGCCATCTTTTCGAGATGCCGCTGCACGGTCACGAGACGCTTGAGCTTTTCCGAACGGCTCTGCGCCATCGCTATTCCCCCCTGAAGACCGGAATGAAGCCGCTCGCGAAGATCTCGAGCAGCGAGGAGATGCCGAAATAGAGCAGGAACAGGCCGCCCATGATGATGAAAGGCAGCGAGACGAAGTAGATCGGGATCTGCGGCGCGAGCTTGTTGATCAGGCCGACGGAGACGTTGAACACCAGGCCGTAGAGAATGAAGGGGCTCGCCAGCCTGAGCATGATCATGAAGGTCTGGCTGAGCGTGTCAGTGAGCGTGATCAGCGCGCTCTGCGGATTGAAGCCGGCGCCGATCGGCATGACATTGTAGGATTCGATCAGCGCCCGCATGACGACATGGTGGAAATCCAGCATGAACAGCACGAGCAGGCCGGCAAAGGACAAGAGGTTCGTCAGCTGGTTTTCCTGGGTGTCTTCCAGCACATCCGGTGTCGGCGGCGCGTTGAAGCCCATCATCATGGTCAGCACCGTGCCGGCAAATTGCAGGCCGAGCACGTAGTAGCGGGCGATCAGGCCGATGGCCGCACCCGTCAGCATCTCGAAGGCGATCATCGAGAGATATTTGTCGAGGTCGCCGGTGGCGCGCGGATAGATCACATCCCACATGATCGGCAGCACGCCCATCGAGATGGCGATCGCCAGGAAGAGGCGAATCTGGATCGAGATACGGGCCGAGGAGAAGCCCGGCAGCAGCATGAAACACCCGCCGACACGGCAGAAGGCGGCGAACAGCGCCAGCACCGTGCCCTGCGGGTCGGTTATCATGAAATCGAGCCGAGGATCTTGATCTCGATGCCCTTGGCGAGCTCGACATGCGAGAGAACCGGCAATGTTGCAAACAGGCGTTCGATGATCATGCGCACATAAGAGCGGGATTCGGGCGACGTGACCAGTACAAAGGGCGTGCCGCGGTCGAGAAACTCGCGGATAACCCGGGTCGCCTGTTCGGAAAACTCTTCGAGCTGGCGCGGGTCGATGTCGAACTCGACGATTTCACCCTTCGAGTCGCGTTTCAGCGCCTGGTGGAACACCATGTCCCATTTGTTGCCGAGACGCAGCACCGGCAGCACGCCGTTGTCGGTCAGGTCGCCGCAGATCTGCTGGGCCATGCGGATGCGGACATGCTCGACGATCTGCTCGGTCTTGCGCACATGCGGTGCGAGTTCGGCGACTGCTTCGAGGATGAGATGCAGGTTGCGGATGGAGACGCGCTCGGCGAGCAGCAGCTTCAGCACGGCCTGAAGACCGGAATAGGACATGTGCGACGAGCAGATTTCGTCGGCGAGCTTGCGGTATTCCGGGTCGAGGCGCTCGATCAGCACCTTGACGTCCTTGTAGGAGAGGAGCTGCGGCAGGTTGTTGCGGATGACTTCCGACAGATGCGTCAGCACCACCGAAACGTTGTCGATCGGATGGAAGCCCTCGCGGCGCAGGTCTTCGGCAAAGGTTTCGAGGATCGAGACGGCCGGCATGCCGAAGGCGGGCTCGCGGATCTCGTCGCCCGGCACGCTCGGCTTGCGGCCGCCGCCGGTGACGACCAGCACTTCGCCGACGCGCACGATGTTCGAGGCGATCGTCGTACCGTGGATGCGGATCTGGTAGGACTTGTCGGGGATGGCGATATCGTCGGAAACCTTGATTTCCGGCACGACGAAGCCGTATTGCCCGGCGAACTTCTTGCGCATCTTGCCGACGCGGAAGGCCAGTTCCTGGTGTGCGCCGAGAAGACGGGTGGAGACCTGCTTGCCAAGCAGCAGTTCGATCTCAGCGGTCTTGAGCACCGACTTGACCGAATCCTTCTCCTGGTCGCGCGTCGCCTGGACCTGCTGTGCTTCGGCAGCACGCTTGACCTGGTTCTCGGCCTCGATGCGGCGCGGAATGATCCAGCCGCCGAAGGCCATCAGGCCACCGAGCACCATGAAAGGCAGGAAGGGCAGGCCCGGCATGAGGGCGAGCATGATCATCAGTCCTGCGGCAACGAGAAGCGCGCGCGGATAGCCGGAGAGCTGGTTGATGACCGCCTGGTCGGTGGAGCCCGACGTGCCGCCGCGCGAGACGATAAGGCCGGCAGCAAGCGAGACGATGAGGGCCGGGATCTGCGAGACGAGACCGTCGCCGACCGAGAGCTTGACGAAGACGTCGGCGGCTTCGCCGAGTTCCATGCCGTGGCGGAAATAGCCGATGATGATACCGCCGAACACGTTGATGGCGGTGATGAGAAGGCCGGCAATGGCATCGCCGCGCACGAATTTCGAGGCACCGTCCATCGAACCGAAGAAGGAGCTTTCCTCTTCCAGCTCGCGGCGGCGCAGCTGCGCCTGCTTCTCGTCGATGAGGCCGGCCGAAAGGTCGGCGTCGATCGACATCTGCTTGCCGGGGATCGCATCGAGGGTGAAGCGCGCGCCGACTTCCGCGATACGCGTCGCACCCTTGGTGATGACGATGAAGTTCACCACGATCAGGATCATGAAGACGATGAGACCGATGACGAAGTCGCCGGACATGACGAGGCTGGCGAAACCGGCGATCACGCCGCCCGCCGCATCGTGGCCCTCATTGCCGTGCGAGAGAATGACGCGCGTGGTGGCGATGTTTAGCGACAGGCGCACCATGGTGGCGATGAGGAGGACGGTCGGAAAGGCCGAGAAATCGAGCGGCCGCTGGATCCACAGCGAGACCATCAGGATCAAGACCGAGAAGGCGATGGAAAAGGCCAGGCCTATGTCGATCATGAAGGCCGGGATCGGCAGGAAAAGGATCGACAGGATCGTCAGGATGCCCACGGCGAACGCGACATCGCGACCGCTGGGGCTGACCTTCGGAAGGTTGATTGCCGGAACTTGCGCCATCTTTATGCTTCCCGTCTCATCATGAGAGGCGGCGACGCGGAACATGCGTCGCCCATTTCACCCGATGACCTACAGGGCGAAGCTTGTGCGAGGATGGGGAAAGTCACGCCGGTAAGGCGTAAGCGCGTCTGGAGGCGCGCTAGAATCCGCTCTGGATGCGGGAGAAGACGAGATCCGTGAAGATGGAGATCTGGGCGCCGATGAAGGGCGCCGAAATGGCGATCGCAACGAAGATCGCCAGGATTTTCGGCACGAAGGTGAGGGTCATTTCCTGCACCTGCGTCAGCGCCTGCACGAAGGCGATGGTGACGCCGACGATCATGGCGGCAAGCACAGCCGGTCCGGAGGCCACGACGACCGTCCAGATGGCTGCCTGCGCTATGTCGAGGGCGTCTGCCTCATTCAAGTCTTGGTTTCGCTTATCTTCACGCCGGGTCCGATGACGAGTTTCTCGCCCGAATCAAGCTTGGCCACGATACCGTCGTTGTATAGCGTCACTTCCTTGACGACACCAGTAATCTTGCCGTCCTCGCTGGTGACGGTGCGGCCGATGACGGAGTTGGCTTCCTGCAACGATGTGCGTTGCAGCAGGCTTTCCAGGTTCTTGTTCGTCTTGATGGTCTGCTCGACCTGCGAGAAGGTCGCGAGCTGCGCCATCTGCTGGGCCGAATCCATCGGCTCGGTCGGGTCCTGGTTCTTCATCTGCGCCACGAGCAGCTTCAGGAAGCTCTCATAGTTCAGCGTCGCCGACTTTTCGGCGGTCGTCGCTTCGCTGCCCGTCGCGACCGGAGTGGACGTGGCGCTGCTTGCGGCGCCGACCGGGGTTACCATGGTGCGATCTCCCTGCGGATCTGCTCGATCGTGGCGGGCGCCATTTCCTGGTTGTTGAGAATGCGGTCCTCGATCGGGTAGAGACCGCGGATCGCCTTCAGCGCCTCGAAGGCGCGGCCCTGCGTGACGAGTGCATCGACGCGCTTTAGCTCGGCAAGCACCTCCTCGTTCTTGAAGCACGAGAGCAGCATGATGACCGACTTGCGGAACATGGCGATCGACTGCTCGGCGCCTTCCGGATTGATCAGCGCCATCTGCGCGATGAAATAGAGCTGGCGAAGCGGGGTCGTCGCCTGTTCCGGCTGCAGAACGTGATTTTCCAGAAGGAAGGTCACGTCGTTGAGGAATTCGATCGCCACCTTGCGATCAACCCGCAGAACGGCGCCGTTGACAAAAATGCGTTCCCCAGACTTCAGCGATATACGCAGCGTACTTTTCATTTGATTCCATCCTTGATGATGGTTGTAATGTCGATAATGCCCTGGAAATTCTTGGATTCGCGTTTGCGGATCTTTTCGATTTCCTTGAGAATCCAGATCGCGATCGAGATCAGATTGGCCCTGAGTTCGTCGTCGAGTTGGTTTTCCGGATTTCCGAGATCCTCGATGAACCGGATCCAAACACGACGCGTGTAATAGACGGCCTCGACCGCTTCCTTGCCGTAGGTTCCGCCGGCCGCGATTGCAGCTTCCAAAAGCGCAACAGACCGTTCGAGGACCTGCCGTTCTCGATCTTTCGAGACGGCGACGCCCTCCTCCATGATCTCGGCATATGAAAACTGGTACATTCAGACATCCTTCATGTGTGTCCGTATCCTCTGCTTCATCAGAGGTAGTTCAGCAGGCTTAGGTTCTGGATCCGCGAGGTGAGCGTGTAGGCGAGCGAAAGCTGCGATTCGAGCGTGGTCACGCGTGTCGCCGCCTCGTAGGTATCGATGCCTTCCATATCCTTGATGCTGGTGCTCAAGATGGTGACCTGGGCGTCGAGAGAGGTGTTGGCCTGGGTCACGCGGGATTCGGAAATGCCGAGCTTCGAGCGTTCCCCGTCGATGCCGGAGACGGCGCGGCCCATATAGTCGATCGCTGCATCGCTCACGACCTTGCGGGACGCCTCGGAAATATTGAGTGCCAGGAGTTCCTTGCCGATCACCAAACCGAGCGCCATGTGGCGCATGCCGTCCACATTGGTGTTGGTCGAGCTCTGCACCGTTTCGGAGGCGCTGATGCGGCTGTTCATGTTCTCGTCGGACGCGTTCGACCAGTTGTTCTCCCAGTCCACGCCCATGAAGCTCGTCTCGAGCGAGTCGACAAATGACTGCATGTCCGTGGGGTCGATGGTCGAAACGGCCGCATCGGTCTGGTCGAAGCCGAAATGCGCCAGGAAAGCGGCGTCGAAAGCGGTCTTCGCATCCGACACGGGCGACGTCTGGGCATAGTCGTTGAACGGCATCACGTCGGAATTGATGCCCGCGAACAGGTATTCGCCGCTGAAGGAGGTGTTGGCCGCCGCCGTGAAGGTCGACAGCGCCTCGCCGATATTCTTCTGGGCAAGCTGGAGCTGGTCGGAGGAGGTGATGCCGGAAAGCGCGATCAGCACGCCCATGGCGTCGTTTGCCGCCGTCGACATCTGGCCGAGCGCGGCCTGGGAGGCGGCAAGGCGCTGCGTCGTCAGGGCGTTGGTGCTCTTCAGCGATTCCATGCGCTGCAGGTCGCGGTGAAGGTTCAGCGTGCGGGCGGTCTTCGCACCCAGCTCCGCGCCGACATCCGCATGACGGCCCGTCACGGACTCTTCCTGGACCTTCAGCATCTCCTTCTGCGCGCTCGCAACCGTGATGCGCATCGCGTTCTGGAGGGACATGTTGGAAACGAAAGAAGCCTTCATAGCTTAGCCTGCCGCCTGGAGAAGCGCGGTGATCATCTCATCGACCGCCGATACGAGTTTTGCCGAGGCCTTGTAGGACTGTTCGAGATCGAGAAGCAGCGCCAGCTCTTCGTCGAGACTGACGGAGGTCACGTTCTGGAGCGCTTCCTGCGTACGGCCAAGCAGCGCCGCCTTGTCGTCGCCGGCCGTGGTCGCCGCGCTGCGCAACTGTTCCAGCCAGCCGACCGAGCCTGTCGAGAAGGCGAGGATCGTTGCCGTCGTGTCGATCGCCGCATCCGCATCGAAGGTCATGGGCGTTTCGAACGCCGCCGCATAGCTCTTCAGCAGATCAGAGAAGCTGGCATTGTTGCCGGTATTGAACGTATCGTTGATGCCGTCACGCAACAGCATGGCGTTGCCGCCCTGGCTGGTGATGACGGCGGGATTGACCTTGATCACCGCACCGAGACCGGGCGAATTGACCGTCGGAATGCCGCTCCAGGTGAAGAGGCCGTCCGTGTCGACGAAGGTGCCCGAGCCTGCTGGCGTCTCGATGCTCTCCGAGAACATCGAGATCAGGCCGCGCGAGATTTCGTCGAGCTGGTTCTGGAAAACCGGGGCTGCTTCGTCGCGCAGCTGCAGCAGGGCTGCGATCGATCCCTGGGCGCTGGTGTTGCCGCCGGCACCCGCCTGGACGGCGACGCCATCGATATAGATCTGGTTGCCGGTGACCGCCGCCGTATAGGTCGGGGTCGACGTGAAGGTGACCGTGCGCGGCTCGGTCTCGAAAAGCACCGTGCCGTCGCTGGTATAAAGCGCAAGGTCGTTGTTCGTACGCTTCAGCGTGCTGACGCCGACGATCTGGGAGATCTGCGTCAGAAGCTTGTCGCGCTGGTCGAGCGCGTCATTGACGTCGGTGCCGGCGGCCGTGCCCTGCTTGACCTGATCGTTATAGGTCTTGAACTCGGCGAGCAGACGGTTGAGTTCCGTCACGGCAGTGCCGATATCGGCATCCGCCTCGGCGCGCATCTTCTGCACGGCAAGCGACGTGCTGTTCAGCGAATTGGCGACGTCGGTGGCATCGGCCACCACCGTCTCGGCAAGCGAAACTTCGTTCGGCTTGTCGGCGAAGGCCTGGAGATTGTCGCGCAGCTTGGAAAGATAGGTGGACGGGGCGAGTTCGTAGTCCTCGCCGCCGAGCATCATCTTCATGTTGGTCAGCCCCGTCAGGAGCGTATCCTGCGCGGACGACTTGGAGATGCTGAGGAGGTTCTGCTTCAGCAAAGCCTCGTTCTGGGCCCGCTGCGTTTCGACGACAGAAGCACCCGTTGCGGCCGTGGCGAGAACCGCCGACCGGCGCGCATAGGCCGCGTCGCTTGCATTGGCAATGTTCTTCGACGCGACGGCCGATTGCAGGCCTACGTTCGAAAAGCTCGACTGAGCAGTCTTCATTGCTGTTGAAAGCGACATCGGATTTACCTAACTCTCGACTGCGCGCGGGGTTCAGGCCGCATTATCTCTTCAGGTTGACGAGCGTTTCCATGAGTTCCGAGCCGGTCTGGAAGACCTTTGAATTCGCCGTGTAGTTACGCTGCGATTCGATCATACTCGTCAGTTCCTCGGCGATATCGACGTTGGAATCTTCGAGCGCACCGGAAATGATGCTGCCGTAGCCGTTGCTGCCGGCATAACCCATGACGACGACGCCCGAATCGTTGCTCTGCGAGTAGACGTTGCCCGGCAGGGGCTTGAGGTTGTCGGGGCTCTGCACCGAGGCCATGGCGATACGGTATTTCGGGGTCAGTTCGCCATTCGAATATTTCAGCGAGAGAACGCCGTCGTCGCTGATCTCGTAACCGGTGACCTTGGCGGCCGCGTTGCCGTCGATCTTGCCGTTGGAGACGCCGAAATCGGAGGCGAGCTGGGTGGAGCCGCCGATGCTGATTTCCAGCGAGGCGAGGTTCGCACCGCCGGTGGCCAGCGCGCTGGTCGTGATCGTTGCCGGCGACGGCGACAGGAGCTTGCCGTCGGTGCCGAAGACCATGGCAATCGGGCCGGCGATAGACGTGCCGTCGTAGGTCGCCTCGACCGTCCAGTTGTTGTCCGACACCTTGGTGTAATTGAATTCGATCAGACGCGAATTGCCCTGGCTGTCATAGGCCTTGAGCGAGGTCTTCTTCTCGAAACCGTCAGCCGCATTCGACGGCAGGTTGACGTCGAGCGCGCCCTCGGTCGAACCCGTGGCGCTGAGTTCGCCGGAGGAAAGGTTGATCTCTTCCAGACCGTCGAAGCCGTTGACGACGATCGTCGGATCCTCGGTCGAGGAATATTCGTAGCCCATCAGCGTGAAGCCGGCGGAGTTCTGCAGCGAGCCGTCGTCCATCGGGGTGAAGGCGCCGGCGCGGGTCATGTATTCCTGGCCGTCGCTGCCCTTGACGATGAAGAAGCCCTTGCCGTTGATGGCGAGGTCCGTCGACGACGTCGTGTAGGTGAAGGTGCCCTGCGAGGCGATGGAGTAGCGCACGTCGGTGGTCACGCCGCCGGAATTGTAGGCGCCGCCCGTCGCGGGCAGAATCAGCGAGGAGAACTGGGTCGAGGCCTTCTTGTAGCCCGTCGTGTTCGCATTCGCGATGTTGTCGGCAACCGTGCTCAGGCGGTTCGCCTGGGCGTTCATGCCGGAAACACCCGTTCTCATCGTACCGTAAAGGCTCATATCAAATCCCCGTTCGTCTCGTCACCTAGACCCTATGGGACGGGCCTTGCGTGAAGCTGGCTGCAATGTGCTCCGGCGGGGTCCGCCTTCCCCGCCGGAGCACAAACTTTTTCAGCCCTGCCAATCGATGCAGTAGCCAAGGAAGCGCTTGGAATCGATCGGGTCGAAACCGAGCTTCTTGCGCAGCTTCTTGCGCAGCTTGCTGATGTGGCTTTCGACCACGTTCTCTTCGACGTCCTCGTCGAAAATGCCGTAGATCGCGTTGAAGATCTGGGTCTTGGAAAGCCGGCGGCCGCGGTTGGCGACCAAATATTCCAGGATGCGGCGCTCGCGGCGCGGCAACGGAAAGACCTCGTCGTTGATCTCGGGATCGCGACCATCGGAGAACACCCTGATAGGGCCGATCTCGGTGAAATTGGTGAGCGCCTTCAGGCGGCGCCGGATGGCCGCCGCACGGGCCAGGATTTCCCGCGGATGAACCGGCTTGCGCACGACGTCGTCGACGCCGCTGTCGAACAGCGCAAGGGTGTTTTCGAGCGACGGTGTATCGCTGACCGCGATGACCGGAGCCTGCGAACGATCCCGGATCGCCCGCGGCAGTTCCATGCCGTGCTGGCCCTGACCGATCAGGAATGCCTCGACCGCATCGATGTCGGAATCGGCAGCGGTGTTGACCCACTCGCCGAACTCACGGGGGTCGAACCCCGTCGAGGGTACGCCCTCGCGACCAAAAAGAGAAGTATAGCCGTCTTTCACGAGCTCGCGCTCATCAACCACTACGATCATTCGTCCGCCTCCGAATCAGTGTGGTGCTTCGTTCAGGCAGTGGTACGAATCGGGCGAATCACCGGCAACTAGAGAAAGTGACTGGGTGAATTTAACAGTTGATTAAGAATTTCGTGCCGATTTGGTCTACATATAGTAGCTTATCCGGGATTGCGCCACAATTTTACGGTGGAAAAGTTAACAAAGGTTAACGCTGCGCCTTGCCATGCCAAAACAGGGCGCATTCCTGCCACATTACGGCACAGGCCGAATAGGCTCAAAATATCAACTTTTAATAGAATTACTGGCAGAACGTTTTCGCGTTCGTCGTCCAGCTTCCATAGCCCGTCGCAACCAGATTGGCGATCACCCGGCAAACATAACGCTTCTGCGCGGGGTCGTTGTTCGGGCCCGCATGGTAACGGGCGACAGCCATGGTCCAGGTCTCATGCCTGGCGTGGAGACGCGCAAGAAAGGACGCCGCATATTCGACATTCTTGCGCGGGTCGAACATTTCCGCCGGCGACGCGAACTGGTCGCCGTGGAAATGGTGATTGATCTGCATGCAGCCTAGGTCGATCAGCTTGGCGCCGTGCGCCCGCGCCGCCTGGAAGGCTTGCAACGCCTCCTCCTGGTTCCGGCCAAAATAGGCCTTGCCCTCGATATTCATGGCATAGGGCTGCAACGATCCCTTCCGGCCGGTCTCGGTGAGACCGACGGAATAGAGGATGCCGGCCGGGATATCGTATTTCGCGGCAGCGGCGAGGATCTCGCGCTCGCAGCTGCCCGCCGATGTCGCAGCCTCAGAGGTAGACGCCGCCAGAGCGCACAGGCTGGCCGCCAGCGAGACCAGAAGCGTTTTCCGACGTGTTGCCGTCATGGGAGGTTCCTTCGCCTGCGAAAGTGCGTGTGCCGTCGCCATTGCCGCCCTGGCGGCCGTTACCGCCCTCACGGGCCTGTGGCTGACTGGAGAACTGCTGCTGTTGCTGTGAGGACTGTCCGTCGCCCTGCTGCGGCGTGCCGCTACCGCGATCGACCGGCGAAAGCTGGACGCTGACCTGGTCGACGGCGAAGCCCTGGCCACGCAGCGCCTTGACGATGGCGTCCTGATCGTCGCTGAGCTGACGATAGGCTTCGCCCGTCTCCACCTGCAGCGAAACGACCAGCGCGTCGCCATGCAGGCGCAGTGTGGCCGTCACCATGCCGAGGTCGATCGGCTTCATCTGAATTTTCAGCGTATTGACGACCTTGCCGGTGACCGCCTCCTCAGAATGGCTGAGGCCGCTGGTGGAGCTGAGCGATGCCGCCCAGTTCGGGTCCTGCGCGATGGCGGTCGTCACCGCACCGGCATTGCCGGTCTGCGCCAGGCCGATGTAGCGGCGGGAATCGAGCACGGTCACCGTCTCGGCCTTGGCGGCGGTCTGGCTGGCGTCGCGCACGCTCGTGCGCTCGCCGGTACCGGAAATGCTCATATCGAGGTCCCGGCCCTTGCCGTCGGCGCGGATCAGCCGGAAGAGCTGGTCCGTATCCGACTCGGGCACTTCGCCAGCTTCAGCCGTATCGGCGAGCAGCGCGGCGTCCGCATTGGCAGTTGCCTTACCATCAGCCTTCGCGGTGAGTGCGATCTCGGCCTTCGCCGCGCCCTTCTCGCCCGCCTGCCCCTTCACATCCGGCATGATACCGGATGCCGCTACCTGGGCGGCAGCGCCATTGATGACGGATTGCGGAATGGCAGCAGGCGTACTCAGCATTTCGAGGAGATTGCCGACATCGCTCCCGGCTGGAGCTTCGTCAACGGTCTTGGCGTCCTTGCCGTCCTTGGTGCCCTTAACGTCCTTGGAATCGCCACGTACCGTCTGAAGCTTATCTTCCGCCTCATGCTTGGCCTTGGGCTCGTCGCCCTTTTTCGTAGCGGCTCCGCCAGCCTCGTGGTCGTCCGCCCGCGTCTTGTGGAGCGGTGCCCCCTTCTCATCCTTATGCGGACCAAACTGCTCTTCAAGAGGCGCCTTTTCCGTCCTGGCGGACGACGATGCGACGCTCGCCTCCTGCAAGGCCTCTGCGAGTGCGGTTAGGTCCCGCGGGGTACTTGTGCGCGTGTCGGTGGTCTGCTCGATCTGGATCTGGCTGCGGCCGGTCTCGGCAATAGAGATGCGCCCGCCCTTGCGACCGCTCTCACCATCGCCGGCTTTGCCTTGCAGGCTGGCCACCGCGTTGGCGAACGCGCTCTTTTCCGCGGTGTCCGCCGTTTTACCGTGGGCCGCCTTGCTCTTGGACGACGTCTGTCCCGGCACGACGCCGTTAATACCGTTGCCGATGGTGCTCAACTGCCTTCTCCTTTCAAGAGCGCGTCGATGGCGTCGAGCTTGGACCGGCCGCTCGACACGAAGGTGTCGAAAGCCGGATCGATACCCGCCTTCTCCTGCTGCTCTTTCTTCTCCGTCTCAGGCTCGGCGGCTGCGACCGGGGTCTCCTCCGCGCCTGCGCGCGGATCCATATTCCGGTCTGCCGTTTCGGCCTCACTCAATCCGTCATAGGAAGGGTCTTCACCCTCCGCCGGAAGGGCAGCCTGCGTTTGCGGCACGCTCTCTTCCACTGCGGCCGTCTCCGGCGCCCGCAACACTTCCTCGGCCACCGCCTTCGCCGCCGCCTTCAATGCCCGGTCCTTCGGCGAAAGCTTGTCGTCGGGAATGGCGGCAATCGCCTCCATAGCCGAGGCGACGTCACCCGACGGCACGGAAGCGAGCCCCGAATAGAGATCCGCCAGAACCTTGGGTACGCTTTCGCCGTCGTCAGACAGCATTTGCGCCCGTGTGGCGGCGAGCGTCGCGAGCTTGTTCTTGCCGGTGATGGCTGCAAGGCGCGCCATGCGCAGATAGACCTCGCGCTGGCGCGGCACGTCCATGAAGGAAAGGACCTCCAGGATGTCCTCTTCCTTAAGTTCATCGAAATGATCGACGGCCAGCTTCACGAACAGATCGGCAAACTGGCTGGCATAGGGCGAGCCAAGGTAGCGGCGCGCATAGCGATTCGCATAGATCATGCTCTTGTCGATCCAGCCGGCCTCGCTGGTGATGAAGATGGAGCGGCGTAGCGCCGCCTCCTCAACGATCGTGCCGGGCGCGACGAGCCTCGCCCAATCGAAATAGGTCAGCGCCAGCGCCGGGTCCTTGCGGATGACCGAATTGGCCGAGACGAGCGCAAGGTAAGGTCCGACGCGCGACCGCTTGTATTCCGGAAAGATCTCCGCAAGCGACTTGACGCTCTGCGTGCCGCGGCCGGAAAGATAGGCGCGCAACGCATCCGTCAGGCGGGAATCGAAATGCCCGTCGACATCCTTCTTGATCAAGAGTTCCAGCGTCTCCGGATTGCCGCCGCTCATCGCATAGACGAGGGCTGCATCCACGTTGCGCGGATCGTCGAAGACAGAGGATTCGGCCGTGCGCAGCCGGTCGTCGATGGTGGTCAGCAGGAAACGCTGCATCTCCATGGCCGAGTGATCGCCGAGCACCACCGTGTCCTGCACATATTGCAGCGACCGGATCATCTTGTAGGGCTCGATATCCTCGGGGCTGTCCGCGCGCGCGGGTGCACCGGCACCGAGCGCTGCGCAGAAAACCGTACCTGTCAGGAGAAGGCGGCGGAACAGGCCCATCGATCAGCCGCCTTCGGCCTGGATGAGGATTTCGATACGGCGGTTCGCATCCGCCATGGGATCGGACGGTACTTTGAGGCGCCGGTCGGCGAAGCCGGTGACCTGGCTCACGCGCTTTTCCGCAAGCCCGCCGCGCACCAGCATGTAATAGGCGCTCTGCGCGCGATCCATGGACAGGCGCCAGTTGTCGTTCTTGCCGCCGGCAAAGGGCCGTGCGTCGGTATGGCCGCGGATGGCGATGGCGCCGGGGCGGCTTTCGAGGATCTTGCCGATCTTCTCCATAGCCAGCACCATCTCGCGCTTGGGCAGCGCCGAGCCGATATTGAACATCGGCGTGTCCATCTGGTCGGTCAGGCTGACGAGCAGGCCGCCCTCGGCGGGCGTCACGGTCAGGCCTTCCGCCAGTTTGCCGAGCGTGCCGATCTGCTGGGTGATCTCGGCCTTCAGCTTGCCGGCGTCGTCGTCTTCCTTGGTCTTCTTCTCTTCGGCGGCTTTTTCAGCTTCTGCCTTGTCGGCTTCGGCTTTGGCAGCTTCCGCCTTCTCTGCATCGTCCTTGGCGAGCGCTTCCTGCACGGTCTTGTCGCTGGCGACGGCGACCTGCTGGTTCGCCTTGCCTTCGCTGCCGTTGCTGGTCGCCTGGGAAATGTCGACCTGCTGCGTCCAGAAGTCGGGATCGAACGGGTCGCGATAGGCTTCGCCGCCATCAGCACCCGTCGCCGGGCCGGAATTGGCCGCACCGCCTTCGCCCTTGGCGCTGACATTGGCCTGCTGGCCGACTTCCTGCGCGATCTCCGACAGGACCGAATAGGGGTTCTCGAAGAAGTTAGCCTCGGAGTTCTTCGTCTCCTCGCCCGCCGTCGTGCTTTCGTCCTTGCCGCTTTCGGCGCCGTTGCCGGCAGCCTTCTTCTGGCCGGCTTCCTTGGACTTGTCCTGCGTCGCCTCGCCTTCCGCACTGTTGGCAGGTTTCTTCACCGATTTGTCGGCCGGCTTGTCGTCGGTCAGCTTGATCGGGTTGAAATAGGCGGCAACGGAGGCCTGCGTCTTCTCATTGGCGGCATTGACGAGCCACATCACGAGGAAGAACGCCATCATGGCCGTCATGAAGTCGGCATAGGCGATCTTCCAGGCGGCCGAATGGTGGTCGCCGTCATGGTCGCCATGGCGCTTGACGATGATGATCTCGTTCTTGCCGTGGTGGTGATTTTCGCCTTCGCTCATGCAAGCACCTTGCGTACGGTATCAGCCCAGGCTGCCATCCGTGTTACCAGGACGGTTTCGCCATACTCCACCGTCAAATCGACATCCTGCGTCTCGACATGCCGGAAGACCGGCGCGGGGTCGTCGAAACGCGCTTTCAGCTGTTCGAAGAGGTTTGCCGGCCCCTTCACCGTGATGGTCACGCCCTCGCCGTCTTGCAGCCCTTCGGTGATCATGCGCGCGAGATCGGCGACGGCACCCTTGGTCAGGATCTGGTTCATGACGGGTGCCAGCACCTGCGCGGTCTGGGCGGCGACGACATCGGCAACCTCGCCCGTCAGCATCGAGAAGCGTTCGGCGAGCGCCCTGGCATAGTCCTGCTCGTAGCGCAGGCGCAGCGTTTCCAGTTCGGCCTTGTGCGCCTCTTTCAAGGCATCCATCTCGGCGTCGAACCTGGCATGAAGCTCGGCCTCGGCCTCCGAGCGTCCCTCCGCGAAGGCGGTGGCCCGTTCGGCCTCGATATCGACCGGCGGCAAGGCGAGCGGCATGGCGAAGGGTTCGGCAGTCGTCGCGCTTTCGTCCTCAGTGCCGAAGCTCGGCGGCTGGAAGGTCGGCGCCTTGGCGCGCGGCGGTGCGCCGAAATCCTTCAGGTAGCGGGCGAGTTGTGCGCTCATGCGCCCTCTCCCTGCTTTGCCGCGTGCCCGGCAAACGCAAACGAAGCCCGGCGGATGAACCGCGGGCCGCTCGAACGCCTGCTCTCGAAAACACTGGAACCTGACAACACCGCTGACCTATCTCCACGGACACAGCGCCTTCCGGGAGGCGAAAGGCACACAATCTTCCTGATCGTGCCGCTGAACCTAGGCGTTCAAACTTGTGCGAGGATGAAGATGAAGGGTGTTGGGCCGCGCCAGGGCAAATCGCGCGGCCCAACCGCCCATCCCGGCCGATGACCAACGGCCGGGTGGATTTCGAAGCCTTGCCGCGCTTACTGGCGGAAGAGCTGAAGAATGTTCTCGGCGCTCGAATTGGCGATCGAGAGCGACTGGATGCCGAGCTGCTGCTGGGTCTGCAGCGCCTTCAGGCGGGTCGATTCCTCGTTCATGTCGGCGTCGACCAGACGGCCGATGCCCTTGTCGATCACGTCCCCGAGGGTCGCGACGAAGCTTTCCTGCATCTCGATACGCGTAGTGATGGCACCGAGCGTGGAGGCGGCGTTGGTCAGGTTCTTCAACACGAAGTCCGTGACGCTGATCATGCCGTCGATTTCCTCATAGGTCGTATCCGCCCTGAGACTGACAACGGTATCATCGGTAGGATCGCCGAGAGCGTCCATATTGATGATGGAGTACGGGCCATAGCTTGGCGGATCCGTCATGACGTCGGAAAGGTCGATCGGCTTGGTGAGGTAGCCCTGCTCCGGCGTTTCGATATCGATCAGCACGGAATTTGCGGTATCGAAGTCGAGCGTGGCGACCTTGACGTTGCCGTCGGCACTGCGCACGAAGGACGCGACCACGGATTTGATACCGAGCGCGTCCGTGCCCGTATTATAAAGCCAGTTCTCGCCGGAGAAGGATGCCGACTGGGCCGCCGAGATGAGCTGGTTCTTCAGTTCGGTGATTTCGTCGTTGATCTTCGTCTTGTCGACGCCCGGTTCGCGCGCGGCGACCAGCTTGGCCTTGATCTCGCTCATCACATCGATGACGTTTTCCAGCGAGGTATAGGCGGTGTCGACCTTCGCGGCACCGAGGCCCAAGGCGTCGGCGACGGTCGAGATCGCGCGGTTGTCCGACCGCATTGTGGTCGCGATCGACCAGTAGGCGGCGTTGTCGGCGGCGGTTTCGACGCGCAGGCCGGAGGAGACGCGTGCCTGTGTCGTTTCGAGACCGTTGTCGATGGAACGGAGGGTCTGCAGCGCCGCCATGGCGGCGGAGTTGGTCAGAATGCTGGTCATTGGACTTACCCTGAATGTGTGTCGGGGGACATGCCGGAGTAAGCGGGGACCGGTAACGAGGAGAGTGCTCATGCATCCGGCGCCGCTCGTTTGCCCTGGGCGCCAGTCCATCGTTCTTAATGAAGGGTTAACGGCGAATGGTTAACAAATGGTTAATGCCGTTAACGCTTTAGCAAGGAACATGAAAAAAGGATTACCATCCGGCGGCAAGTTCTGGCTACAGAAGCCCCAATTTCAACCTTTAGGCGAGCTATCCGCCTGCCGGCCATGCCCGGAAGTGGCACAAAGCCGTACCAAACCGGCAAACTTGCGTATCATTCCCATCCAAAACGTATCGAAGATTGCAAGGATGTGTTGCATCGCGTTAACGTATTTTTAGAACTTGCTGCTTAGAACTTTCACTAGTTGTAAGAGTAATACCCATCCGGGTTCTTACGACCCTGGCGTAGGGATCGGAGCCGAGATACGGCTCCGGAAGCATGATGCCCTTCCGATGCGCTGGCTCGTTCGAGTCATGTTCCAAGTAAACATTGAATCGTCCGTCAGGACACCCGAATTGCATCGCCAATAGCGGGTCCAAACGGACGTCCACGCTGCAGCAAGCGCAGGACATGCTGAGTCTTCCGTGACGGGACCGTGCCGGGCCTTTCGCGACGTCGACTCGCAGGGACATGACGTTTGTGGACAGCCAACCATCAAGGGCGCGTTCATGACTTCAATCGTTACATCTCTCTCGATCAACCAGATCAAGGCGCTTTCGTCGACCGCGATCCAGAACCTCACCACAACCGACATCGCGGCTCTGAGCTCGACGCAGATCAAGGCTCTGAGCTCGACGCAGATCGCCGCGCTCGAATCCGACGACATCGCCACGCTGTCTTCCACGCAGCTCAGCGCCGTCACCGCCGCCGCGATCACCGGCCTCACCCTTTCGCAGATGGACGCGCTCAGCGCGACCAACATCGTCGGCCTCAGCTCGACCCAGATCAACGCGCTCAGCACGGCGCAGGTCGCACAGCTCGACAGCGACCAGGTCGACGCCCTGACGTCCACGCAGATCGGCGCCCTCAGCGCCGCCGCCATGGGCGTGATGGCTTCGGACGAAATCGCGACCTTCACCTCGGATGAAGTCGCCGCCATCTCCACCAAGGTTCTGGCGCAGATCTCTACCGACGCGATCGCCAATTTCAACAGCGAACAGCTCGGCGCCCTCTCCTCCAAGCAGATCGCCTCGCTGACCTCTGCCCAGGTTGGCGTTCTCACCTCCGACCAGGTCGCAGGCCTGACGAGCGGCCAGGTTTCGGCCCTCACGGTAAAGCAGGTTGCTGCTCTCTCCACCGACGCCGTCAAGGCACTCGACAGCGACCAGATCGCAGCCCTGACCGCCAAGCAGGTCGCCGCCCTGTCGACCGATCAGGTTGCCATCCTGGACTCCGATCAGGTTTCGGCCCTTTCGAGCACGCAGATCGCTGCCCTCAGCGCCGCTGCACTCGGCACGATGGCTTCCGACGAAATCGCGACCTTCACGACGGATGAAGTTGCCGCCATCACCACCAAGGTTCTGGCTGCCCTCTCCACCGACGCGATCGCCAACTTCGACAGCGCGCAGATCGGCGCCCTCTCCTCCAAGCAGGTTGCTTCGCTCACCACCGCACAGGTTGCCGTTCTGACGTCCGCACAGATCGACGGCCTTACGACAGCTGGCGTTGCCGCCCTGACGACCAAGCAGGTCGCCGCGATGTCGACGGATGCCGTCGTCTCGCTCGACAGCGACCAGATCGGCGCGCTCTCGGCCAAGCAGGTTGCAGCCCTCACCACCGACCAGGTCGAAATCCTGAATTCGGATCAGGTCTCTGCCCTGACGTCCACCCAGATCGCCGCCCTCAGCGCCGCTTCCCTCAACCTGATGGACTCGGACGAGATCGCAACCTTCTCGACGGACGAAGTCGCCGCCATCACCACCAAGGTCCTGGCAGCCCTTTCGACCGACACGATCGCCAACCTCGACAGCGACAAGATTGGTGCCCTCTCCTCCAAGCAGCTCGCAGCTCTCACCACCGACCAGGTGTCGAAGCTGACCTCCGACCAGCTTGCAGGTCTGTCCAGCACCAACATCTCTGCACTGACGGCCAAGCAGGTCGCCGTGCTCACGACTGATGCCGTCGCAAAGCTCTCGACCGACCAGGTGGCTGCTCTTTCCGCCAAGCAGATCGCAGCTCTCACCACCGATCAGGCCGAAGCCCTGACCTCGGACCAGGCCGGAGCCCTGACGTCGACGCAGATCGCCGCCTTCGGCGCCGTTGCTCTCGACACGATGACTTCGGACGAGATCGCAACCTTCTCGACGGATGAAGTCGCCGCCATCTCCACCAAGGTCCTGGCTGCCCTTTCGACCGACACGATCGCCAAGCTCGACAGCGACAAGATTGCCGCGCTCAGCAGCAAGCAGGTCGCAGCCCTGACGACGGCGCAGCTCGCAACACTGACGTCCGATCAGGTCGATGGCTTGACGACGGCCAACATCGTCGCGCTTTCCGCCAAGCAGATCGCCGCGATTTCGACCGACGCCATCGTCTCGCTCGACAGCGACCAGGTCGCAGCCCTCACGGCCAAGCAGATCGCGGCCATGACCACCGATCAGGTCAAGACCCTGAACTCGGATCAGGTTGCTGCTCTGACGTCGACCCAGATCGCCGCCCTCACCGCTGCCGCCATGGACACGATGGCTTCGGACGAGATCGCGACCTTCACGACGGACGAAATTGCCGCCATCTCTACCAAGGTTCTGGCTGCCCTTTCGACCGACACGATCGCCAACCTGGACAGCGACAAGATTGCCGCCCTCAGCAGCAAGCAGATCGCCGCTCTGACCACCGCACAGATCGCAACGCTGACCTCGGACCAGGTCGATGGCCTGACTTCCGCCAACATCGTTGCCCTGACGGCCACGCAGATCGTAAAGCTCACGACCGATGCCATCGCATCGCTCGACAGCGACCAGATCGCCGCCCTGACGTCCAAGCAGGTCGCAGCCCTGACCACCGACCAGGTCGAAACCCTGACGTCGGATCAGGTCGAAGCCCTCGGCAGTGCGCAGATCGCAGCCCTCAGCGCCGCAGCGCTGGGTGTGATGGAATCCGACGAGATCGCCAAGTTCACCACGGATGAAATCGCCGCTATCTCCACCAAGGTGCTGGCTGCCCTCTCCACGGCTGCTCTCGGCAACTTCGGAAGTGACCAGATCGCTGCTCTCAGCACCGCTCAGGTCGCCGCTCTGACCACGGCTCAGGTCGCAAGCCTGATCTCCGACCAGCTCGATGGCCTGAAGACCGACCAGGTCGTGGCTCTGACGGCAAGCCAGGTCGCAGCGCTCTCCACCGACGCCGTCGCATCGCTGGAAAGCACCCAGATCGAGGTCCTGACGTCCAAGCAGGTCTCCTCGCTCACCACCGATCAGGTCAAGACCCTGAATTCGGATCAGGTCGCGGCGCTCACCAGCACGCAGATCGCAGCCCTCAGCGCCGCAGCGCTGGACACCATGGCATCCGACGAGATCGCAACGTTCTCCACGGATGAAGTCGCAGCCATCAGCACCAAGGTTCTGGCCGGCCTGTCGACCGACATCGTGTCCTTCCTCTCGACCGATCAGGTCGGTGCGCTGAGCACCGGTCAGGTCGCCGCGCTGACGACGACGCAGGTTGCGGTTCTCTCCTCGACCCAGGTCGACGGTCTGACGAGCGGCCAGGTCGCCGCCCTGACGGCCAACCAGATCAAGTCTCTCTCGACCGATGCTCTGGCATCCTTCGACAGCGACCAGATCATCGCCCTGACCTCGGCCCAGATCGCTGCCCTCAGCACCGATCAGGTGGCAACGCTGACGTCCGACCAGATCCAGGCGCTGACCTCGACGCAGATCGCCGCTCTCTCCTCCGCCGCCCTCGACGCGATGGACTCGGACGAGATCGCGACCTTCTCAACCGACGAGATCGCTGCGATCAACGTGAAGGCCCTTCCGGGTCTCTCCACGGACGACATCGCCGCCCTGGACTCCACACAGGCCCAGGCCTTCACGAGCGCACAGATCGCGGCTCTGAGCAGCTCGCAGGTCGAAGCGGTCATCGCAGCCTACAACGACGTCTGATAAAGACGCCGGAACATCGAAACG
>NZ_JBLZPK010000065.1:117725-141942 GCF_049199905.1 Shinella sp. M27 | reverse complement strand
CTTTTCGTTTGGGGCCGAACCACCCGGTTTTCCCGCAAAACGATCAGCCCGACGCAAGTCAACTCCGGTAGCAAGGCAGACGAGCTCATTGCGAGTCGTTCAACCGCCCGGCCGAAAGGCCGCCTTGCCGCAGGATGGCCATGACTGTCAGCACCCCCATCGTTCCCGATCCGAACGCAGCGCTTGCCAGCGTTCTGGGACGCGCCCGCACCCAGCAGCTTTCGCTTGCCGAACTCTTCCAGATGGCCGAGGGCCTTTCGGCGGCCGGACAGGCAACGCATGCCATCGAGCTCTACAAGACCTGGATCGCGTTCAACGACGGCAACCCGCTGCTGCATCTGGCCTATTTCAACTACGCCGTCTCGCTGTCGAAGTCCGGCGACATTTCCGGCACGCTGAACGCGTTGCGCGCCGCGCTGAAGATCAATCCGGATTTCGGCCAGGCCCATGTCAATCTCGGCCGCACGCTTGAGGACTGCGGTCTAACCGGCCAGGCCGTGCTGCAATGGCGCAGCTATGTCGACACGACCAACGACGTCACGCCCGACCGCATCAACCACCGCCATCTCGTGCTCCAGCATATCGGCCGCGTTCTCGAAGGCGCCGGCAAGCTGGAGGAGGCGGAAGCCGCGCTCTGGCAGGCGATGGAACTGCAGCCGCACCGCACCGAGGCCGCGCAGCACTGGATTTCGCTGCGCATGCGCCAGGTCAAGTGGCCGGTCATTACGCCCAACATCCACATTTCGAGCCGGCAGTTCATGGACGCCATGTCCTCCATGACGATCGCCTGTTACGCCGACGACCCGCTCTTCCAGCTCGCCAAGGCGCATCGCTACTGCACCGCCACCGTCGGCCGGCCGGATACGCGCGGCTTCGTGCGCAAGCCGGTCCGCCAGAAATCCGGCACCGGCCAGCGCCTGCGCATCGGCTACGTCTCTTCGGACCTGCGCCAGCACGCCGTCGGCTTTGCGCTCAGTGAGGTGCTGGAGCTGCATGACAAGTCTCAGGTGGAGATCTTCGCCTATTATTGCGGCGACCCGGCCCCGATCGACCATACGCAGGCCCGCATCAAGCAGGCCGTCGATCATTGGCGCGATATCACCAAGGTCAGCGATGTCGATGCGGCCCGCCAGATCGTCGCCGACGAGATCGACGTGCTCGTCGACGTCAACGGCTACACCAAGCATGCGCGCACGAAGATCTTCGCCTACCGGCCGGCGCCCGTGATCGTGAATTTCTGCGGTTATCCCGGCTCGATGGCGAGCCCGTACCACCAGTACATGATCGCGGACGACTATATCGTGCCGCCGGAAAACGAGCTCTACTATACGGAAAAGGTCCTGCGTATCCCCTGCAACCAGCCGGTGGACCGCAAGCGCGCCGTCAATGCGCGCCCGACACGCGCCTCGGTCGGCCTGCCGGAAAATGCCTTCGTCTTCGCAAGCTTCAACGGCATGCAGAAGATCTCGGCCTCGTGTTTCTCGCGCTGGATGGCGATCCTGCTCGCGACGCCCGGCAGCGTTCTCTGGCTGCTCGTCGGTGACGACAGCGTCAATGAGCGCGTCAAGCAGATGGCCCAGCAGGCCGGTGTTTCCCCGGATCGACTGATCTTTGCCGGCAAGGTGCAGAACCCGGATCATCTGGCCCGCATCGGTCTTGCCGATCTGTTCCTCGACACCTTCCCCTATGGCGCGCATTCGACCGCCGCGGACGCGATCACCCAAGGCCTTCCGGTGCTGACCGTGCCGGGCAAGAGCTTTGCCTCGCGCTTCTGCGCCAGCATCGTCTCGGCCGCCGGCGTTCCGGAGCTGATCTGCAGCGGGCCGGAGGACTATGTGAGCAAGGCGATCGCCTTCGCCAAGAACCCCGAAAGCCTCGCCGCGATCCGCCAGTCCTTGCAGGACCAGCGCGAGACCTGCGCGCTGCGCGACATGGATCGCCTCGTGCGTCGTCTGGAAGAGCTGTTCTGGCAGATGCAGGGCGCGGCCGAACGCGGCGAAACGCCGGTGCCCGACCTGCGCAACCTCAACGTCTATTATGAAGTCGGCGCCGAGCTCGCCGCCGCCGATATCGAATTCGAAAGCGAACAGGCCTACCGGCAGCGCTATCTCGACCAGCTGAAACTGATGGACGAACACGCGCCGCTGACATCAGACGCCCGCCTTTGGAAGGGTAATGCCGGCTGATCGCCGGCATTACCCTATTGAAAACACGAACCGTTCTGAACGACGAGGATCGCATGACCCCAGTTATCCTGGTGACCTTTGCCGGACGGCAGACGAGGATGGAAATCCTCACGCAATATATTCGCCGCGCGCTGGATCTCGGGATCATCGACGAGTGGCACATCTGGGACTTCACCCGCTCGGCCGACGATCATGCCTGGGTGACGCGTGAATTCGGCCCGGCCCGCTATATGGGGTCCAAGGTGCTCTACCAGAGCGCCGGCACCGTCTCGCCAAGCGCCTCGTTCCGCACCAGCGCCCGCATCCGTCATGACCTGCACATCGCCGTCATCCCGAACGATCGTCCGCACGACTGCTACGAGATCGCCGTCGGCGGCTGGAAGAACACCCATTCGGTGCTGCGCAAGATCGGCCGCGACCAGCTTGCGCATTTCGACCGCAGCAACGAGCAGACGCTCTGGAGCCAGCCGACGCCCGGCATCCTCTCGCCCGGCCGTCCCAACGACGTCACGCTTTCGGTCAATGCGGCCGGCGCGCCGATCCTGCGCATCAACGATGTGACGATCGGCACATGGCCGGAGATCAACCTCTCGGCCGGCGCGACCGTGCAGATCCGCGGCGGCTGGGGTGCAGATCTCGAACTCTGCGATGTCGATGCGCGCACGCGCCGTTACATCGGCAATCCGAACGAGCAACTGCCCTACTACCAGGCCTATGACTACTACGCGACGCGCTTCGAGGACTTCAAGGACGCCGTCTTCCTGAAATGCGACGACGATATCGTCTATGTCGATATCGACAAGCTCGACGGCTACATCCAGTTCCGCCGCGCCAACCCGCATTATTTCATCGTCTCGGCCAATGTCGTGAACAACGGCGTGTGCGCCTATCTCCAGCAGGCCGCAGGCTCGATCCCGCCCCATGTCGGCGAGTTCGAGCACCCGCCGGGCGGTTTCGGCGGCACGCTCTGGGAAAGCGCCGAACGCGCGGCCAAGCTGCATGGCTATTTCCTGGGGGAAGACGGCCGCACGCTGCCCCTCCCCCAGCCGGCCGTCGACTGGACCGAGCGGCAGTCGATCAATTTCATTGCCTGGCTCGGCCGCGACCTGCTGCACATGGCGCTTCCGCAGGGCGACGACGAACATGCGCTCACCATCGGCGTGCCGGCCTTCCTTGGCCGCCCCTCGGCGATCTATTCCGATTTCACGGTCAGCCATCTGAGCTTCGGCCCGCAGGAGCGCGGCTGGGATCCGACGCCGCTCATCAAGGCCTATGAAGCCCTGATGCGTTCGCGTCTCTTCCCGGAAACCGAAAAGCCGGTGCTGCGCGCGGCCGGCTGACCGGCACCCGGACAGAACATTTCGCAGGGTGGAATAGAATGAGCGTGAAAGAAAAGATACTCATCGTCGGCGCAGGGCTTTCCGGCGCCGTTATCGGCCGCGAACTCGCGCAGGAAGGCTACAAGGTCGACATCCTCGACGCGCGTAACCATATCGGCGGCAATTGCCACACGGTGCGCGACGAGACGACCGGCGTGATGGTGCATGTCTACGGCCCGCACATCTTCCATACCGACGACGCCGAGGTCTGGGACTATGTGAACGGTTTCACGACCTTCATGCCCTACAAGAACCGGGTGAAGACGACGAGCGGCGGCCAGGTGTTTTCGCTGCCCGTCAACCTGCACACGATCAACCAGTTCTTCGGCAAGACGTTCCGGCCCGACGAGGCCCGTGTCTTCCTCGAGGAGCAGGCCGACAAGACCATATCGGATCCACAGACCTTCGAGGAACAGGCGCTGCGCTTCGTCGGAAATGATCTCTACGAGGCCTTCTTCAAGGGTTATACGCAGAAGCAGTGGGGTTGCTCGCCGACCGAGCTGCCGGCCTCGATCCTGAAGCGCCTGCCCGTGCGCTTCAACTACGACGACAACTACTTCTTCCACAAATTCCAGGGCATGCCGGCAAACGGCTATACCGAGATGATCGCGGGCATTCTCGACCATCCCAACATTCATGTTTCGCTCGAGACGAACTTCCGGCGCGACCAGGTGGCGGGCTACGCCCATGTCTTCTATTCCGGTCCGCTCGACGGTTATTTCGACTACGAACTCGGCCGGCTCGGTTATCGCACACTGGATTTCGAGCGCTTCACCTATGACGGCGACTATCAGGGCTGCGCGGTGATGAATTACGGCGACGTCGCGGTGCCCTATACGCGCATCACCGAGCACAAACACTTTTCGCCGTGGGAAGAGCACAAGGGTTCGGTCTGCTACCGCGAATTTTCGCGCGCCTGCGGCCCTGAGGATATCCCCTATTACCCAATCCGCCTCGTCGAGGAAAAGGCGCAGCTTGCCGACTATGTCGGCCGCGCCGAACAGGAGAAGGACGTCACCTTCGTCGGGCGCCTCGGTACCTACCGCTACCTCGACATGGACGTGACGATCCGCGAAGCGCTCGACACCGCAAGGCTCTATCTCGCCCGCAGGCACGAGGGTACTGCCATGTCGGCCTTCCTGCATGCGCCGCTTTAAGCGGCATATCCTGAATGCACGAAGGCCCCGGATAAACCGGGGCCTTGCGAAATCTTCGAAGGATTGGAACCGCGTCTGCCGATTAACGGAAGAGCGTGAGGATGCCTTCGGCCGAGGAGTTGGCGATCGAGAGTGCCTGGATGCCCAGCTGCTGCTGCGTCTGGAGAGCCTTGAGGCGGGTCGATTCTTCGTTCATGTCGGCGTCGACGAGACGGCCGATACCGCTGTCGATGGCGTCGCTCAGCTTGGAAGCGAAATCTTCCTGCAGGTCGATGCGCATGGAGATCGAACCGAGCTGCGAGGCAGCCTTCGTCATCAGCTGGATGGCAGCTTCCGTCAGGTTGAGGGCTTCGCCCATTTCGTCATCGGTGAAGGCCGAGATGTCGAGCGTGACGACCGTGTCGGTGATGGTGTAGGTGTTGGCCGTCGTGTCGATGTCGTCACCGGCCGAACCGAGGATACCACCGGCGCTCTGCGTGTAATCGTCCGTGTCGACCGTGCCGAACAGAACGTTCTGCGAGTCGGCGGTCAGTTCGTCGAGCGTATAGGTCGTGGTGTTGACCTTGACGGTGCCCGAGGCGTCGCGGACGAAGCCCGAAACGATCGTCTTGTCGGCTACGGCGTCGGTAGCGGTGCTGTCGAAAACGAGCCAGTTCTGGCCATTGAAGGCGGCGCCCGAAGCGATCGAAACCAGCTGCTCCTGGAGCTGCTTGATTTCTTCCTGAACCTTGGCCTTGTCGACGCCCTGTTCGGTCGCCGCCGTAACCTTCTTCTTCATTTCCTTGACGACGTCGATGGCGGCTTCCATGCCGGCATAGGCGGTATCCACCTTGGCGGCGCCGAGGCCGAGAGCGTCCTGAACGGCCGAGAGGGCCATGTTGTCGGAGCGCATGGTGGTCGCGATCGACCAGTAAGCAGCGTTGTCTGCGGCTTCACCGACGCGCATGCCGGAGGAGACGCGACCCTGCGTCGTTTCCATGTCGCTGCCGATCGAGCGAAGGGTGTTGAGAGCGGACATTGCCGCGACGTTGGTCAGAATGCTGGTCATGTGATGCGTGCCCCTTGAGTGGCTGACTGAGGAAGGGCATTCCGGATGTTACCGGTAAACGGTGGTCAGCTTCATGCCTGCTAACCGGTTAAGTTTCTTGGTTAACCCACCGTTTCGATGGGCTTAGAAAACCGCAATAAGGTTAAGGAATTCTTTAACGCGAAAGAAAAACGAAAAAAGGCCGCGCCCGTTTCCGGACGCGACCTTTTTGTGGGGTCTGGCGGGGTCAGCCTTCCCGCCGTCTCCCGTCCGTTTATTAACGGAACAGCGAGAGGATGTTCTGCGAGTTGGAGTTCGCGATCGACAGCGACTGGATGGCGAGCTGCTGCTGGGTCTGCAGGGCCTTCAGGCGGGTCGATTCCTCGTTCATGTCGGCGTCGACGAGACGGCCTACGCCCTTGTCGAGAGCATCCGAGAGCTTGGAAGCGAAGTCTTCCTGCAGGCCGATACGCATGGAGAGCGAACCAAGGTTCGAACCGACCGTGGTGAGGTTGGTCAGGGCGGTTTCGATCGTGTCGAGGTGATCGGCGACTTCGTCGTCGGTCGTGGCGTCCGTCAGCTCGATGGCGAGCGTGTCGGCCAGGTAGCCCGAGCTGTCGTCGACTTCGCCGGTGGACGGGTCATAGGCGCCGAACAGGGCGTTGGTCGCCGAGTCGTAGCTTGCCGTCGTAACCTTGACCGTGCCGTCGTCGCCGCGCACGAAGCCGGTAACGACCGTGCCGTCAGCGTTGCCACCAGCCAGCCAGTTTTCGCCGTTGAACGTGGCGGAAGCGCCGATGCTCTTCAGCTGATCCTGGAGCTGGGTGATTTCTTCCTGGACCTTGGTCTTGTCAACGCCCTGTTCGGTTGCGGTGACCAGCTTCTGCTTGATCGTCTTGACGACGTCGATGGCAGCTTCGACACCGCTGTAAGCGACGTCGACCTTTGCGGCGCCGAGGCCGAGAGCGTCCTGAACAGCAGAGATGGCTGCGTTGTCAGCGCGCATGGTGGTCGCGATCGACCAGTAGGCAGCGTTGTCCTTAGCCGCGCCAACGCGCTCGCCGGACGAAATGCGGCCCTGCGTCGTTTCCATGTCGTTGTTGATCGTGCGCAGCGTCTGGAGGGCTGCCATTGCAGAAGTGTTGGTGAGAATGCTCGACATTCTGATTGTCCCTTTGAACGAAATACTGGTGGGGACATACCGGACTGAAAACTTACCGGTTACGGCGGTTCGGCATCATGCCAACTCGGTTTCTCCAGACATCCAGAGGGATACCAAACCCGTCGTGTGATGCCAAAACTCGCAGCCAATCCTTGCCAACTCCTTAAATCGGCATGGGGCATTCAACCCATTGAAAAACAGGGTTAATACTCGGTAAGAATGTATGGTTAAGAAGGTCTAATTGAAGGACCGGACAAGGCTGCCGACAAGCAGGTTCCAGCCGTCGATCAATACGAAGAACAGGATCTTGAAGGGCAGCGAAATCGAGGTCGGCGGCAGCATCATCATGCCCATGGCCATGGTGATGGTGGCGACGATCATGTCGATGACCAGGAAGGGCAAAACGACCAGGAAGCCGATCTCGAAGCCGCGCCGGATTTCCGAAATCATGAAGGCCGGAATGACCACGCGCAGGTCGGCGATATTGTTCTCGACGACGGTCTGGCCGCGCTCTTCGGCAAGCGAGATGAAGAGCTCGATGTCCTTGTCGCGGGTATTGGCGACCATGAACTCGCGGAACGGCTCGGCGATGCGCTTGGCCGCCTCGGTCTCGTCGATCTGGTTGGCGATGAGCGGTTCGACGCCGTTCTGCCAGGCCCGGTCGAAGGTCGGCGCCATGACGTAGAAGGTCATGAACAGTGCGAGCGACACGAGGATCATGTTGGACGGCGTGGTCGAAAGGCCCATGCCGGACCGCAGGATCGAGAAGGCGATGACGAAGCGCGGGAAACTCGTCACCATGATCAGGATGCCGGGGGCAACCGAAAGAATGGTGAGCAGCCCGAAGGTGCGGATGATCCAGGAGGCGACCGAGCCGTCGACAGGCGCATTGAGGATATTGCCCGGCAGCTGCAACTGCTGCTGGGCATAGGCCATGCCGGTCATCGCCATCATGGCGACGAAGGTCAGAAGGGCTCGAATCATTCGATCACAAAGGTCCGGAACATGACGTTGGTTACGCGTCCTTCCGACCTGAGGTCAACCCGCTCCTGCAGGTCGTCCCGGAGATATTGGAAACCGCGCGGCCCCTGCACCTGCTGGAGCGTGACCGTGCGCATATAGGCCATGATGTCCTGGTGGATTTCTTCGGCGATCTTGACGTCGGCCGCCCCCTTGAACATCAGCGCAACCTCGAGCCGGATGCGGTTCTCCGAGGGATAGGCGAGGTTGCTGGTGATCGGATCGAGCAGCACGACACCGTTTGCCGGCGTCGAGATGTGCGGAATGTCCTCGCCGGCGGCACCCTTCGCCTCACCATGGCCGCCTTCACCGTGCCCGCCGGCTGCGGGCTCGGCCTTGGCCACTTCCTCGGCGGGCTTTTCGGCCGGCGGCGGCGCGAGCATGTTGCCCACGACCCAGCCGCCGCCGCCGGCAAGCAGCGTCAGCACGGCGATGATCGCGATGGTGATGACGATCGACGGCTTCTTCTGCTCGACGACCTGTTCTTCTTCCGCCATGTCTTTCTTCCCGGTTGACTGGGCCTGTCGCGTCAGAGCGGCGAGAACAGGTCGACGGCCTGCTGACCCCACGGCGGCTGCTGCACTTCGGTCAGGCGGCCGCGGCCGCCATAGGAGATGCGGGCTTCCGCGATCTTCTCGTAGGAGATCTGGTTGTTGGAATCGACATCCTGCGGCCGCACGATGCCGGCGACGTTGAGGATGCGAAGCTCGTGATTGACGCGCACTTCCTGCGAGCCGCTGATCAGGAGGTTGCCGTTCTCGATAACGCCCGTGACGACGGCGGCGACGAGCAGGTTCAGTCGCTCGGCGCGCTCCGTGGAGCCGTCACCCTTGCTGCTGGTCGAGGAGCCGTAGGTGAGGTCACCCTTGCCCTCGACGTCGGGCAGGTCGCCACTCATGCCGATGCCGAGGTTCATGCCGCTCTTGTTGGTGCGCGACCGGTCCGTCTTGTTGTCGAAGCTCGCCCGGTCGTTGACGCGGATATTGACCGTCATGATATCGCCGACCTTGAAGGCGCGCGAATCCTTGAACAGCGCCGACTGCTGGTCGCTCCAGATCGAATAGCCGGCAACCGCCGTGCGCGGCTGTTTCGGGTACGCCGCCATCTGCGGCGTCTCGGCATAGTTGAGCCCGCTGCCGATGGGGCTCATCGCCGGCGCTTTGCCGATCTCGTTGAGGGCCTGGCTGGAGCAGCTCGACAATGCCAGCGCGACGGCGAGTGCAGAGGCGGTCTTCTTCATGACGGGTCCTTTGAGGTGTTGGCGTCGCCCGCGACGGCGATGATGCGGGTGAGCAACGCGGCCTTGTCGGCCGGCATTTCGCCGAGAATGGTGCTCGACTGGCGCGGCGGAAGCTTCATGACGATCGCCGACGCGATCTGCGGATTGAGCTCCGCAAGCTGAGCTGCGGCCGCATCCGGCTTCATCTTCCGGTAGATCTCGACCAACCCGCCCTCGGCCTGCTTCAGGAAAGCGTTGCGGCGGGTCAGCCAGTCCTCGTATTCCGCACGGCGGGCCTCGAGCGTCTTGATGCGCTCATCGACATCCTTCTGGAGATTTTCCAGTTCCTGCTTTTGCAGCAGGTAGCGCTGGTCGCGCGCGGCGTCCGCGATATTGGTGCAGAACTCGCGGATCTCGTCGGCGCTCGCATTGGTGGTGGTGATGACCGGGCGCTCCTCGGCGAAAGCGCCCGGAATGGCCATCATCACGAAGCCGGCGAGCGGCAAGGCGAGCCTGCGGGCAAGGGTGGAAAGGGGCATGGTCGTCATTGCAGCACCAGTTCTGCCTGGAGGGCGCCTGCCGTCTTGATGCTTTGCAGGATCGAGATGATGCCGTCAGGCTTGACGCCGATGCTGTTCAATCCCGACACGAGCGAACGCAGACTGGAACCGTCGAGCATGGCGACATTGCCACCGTCCTGCTGGACGAGGATATCCGTGTTCGGCTCGACCGCCGTCACCCCCTTGGAGAAGGGTTCAGGCTGCACGACCTTCGGCATCTCGGTGATCTGCACGGTCAAAGTTCCGTAACTGACCGCGACCGGCGAGATGCGCACGTCCTGGCCGATGACGATCGTGCCCGTCCGTTCGTTGATCACGACGCGCGCCGGCACGTCGGTCTCGATGACAAGGTTTTCGATATCGGCCATCAGGCGGGCCAGATCGGCCATCTTGGGCTTGGCGATATAGACCGACTGCGAATCACGCGATTCGGCGATCGGATTACCGTATTGGGCGGAAGCATAGCGGTTGATGGCATCGGCCATGCCGACCGAGGTCGAGAAGTCCGGATTGCGCAATTGCAGCACGAGATCGGACGAATCCTTGAAGCGCGACGGGAGCTCACGCTCGATGATCGCACCGTTCGGCACGCGGCCGGCGGTCGTGACACCCTGCTGGACCGTTGCGGCATCGCCGCTGGCGCTGACGCCCGTGACGACGATCGACCCCTGGGCAACGGCGTAAATCTGTCCGTCGGCGCCCGACAGCGAAGTCATGACGAGCGTGCCGCCGCGCAGCGAGGCTGCGTCGCCGAGCGAGCCGACCGTCACGTCGATGCGGCTGCCGGGACTGGCGAAGGGCGGCAGGTTGGCGGTGACGAGCACGGCCGCGATGTTCTTGGCGCGCGTCTGCGTGCCGACCATGGAGATGCCGAGGTTTTGCAGCATCGCGCGCATGGACTGTTCGGTAAACGGCGACGAACGCATGCTGTCGCCGGTGCCCTGTAGACCGACGACCAGGCCGTAGCCGATCAGCTGGTTGTCACGGCCGGCCTGGAGCGAGGCGACATCCTTGATGCGGGCGGCCGGAAGTGCGGGGCCTGCGGCAAGCATGATGCACGCAAGGGCGGCAACGACGCGACGGAAGAAAAGCTGCATCATCGTGCCACCACATGTACGGTTCCGTCTTCCATGACCGTGCCGGAGACGATCACGCCGGAATCCTTGTTGCGAACCTTGATCAGCTCGCCGACGGCGGCATCCTGAAGCGGCGTGCCGGCGGCGCGCAGCATCAGGGATCCGTTGTCGAAGACGAGCTGGACGGTGGTGCCGCGGGAAACGGCGAAGGGCTCGCGCAGCGCCGAGACGAGGATGACGCGGCCCGCCAGCAGTGTGCGCCTGGTGATCAGGCCATCGACCTGGCCGATGCTTTCGGCATAGCCCTTGACGATATTCGGGTTGGTCACCTCGACCTCTTCGAGCTGCCCCGCCTGGACTTCCTCGCCGGGATAGATCGTCCGCTTGGGCACGACGGCCATGCGGGTATCGGCAAGGGCCGCGTCGGCTGCGAAAAGACCGGCGAGCACGGCGCACGCGGCAAGAGCCGCGTGGCGCGAGGCCGAAAGGGTCTTTACTCTGCGAAGGGCTGCTATCAGGCGAAACATCATGTTCCCCGCGTGTGTGTCGGTTGTTATCTCAGGTTCTTGCTGACCACGGCTGCCATTTCGTCGGCGGCCTGGATGATCTTGGAGTTCATCTCGTAGGCGCGCTGGGCCGAGATCAGGTCGGTGATTTCCTTGACCGGATCGACGTTGGAGGCTTCGAGGTAGTTCTGCTGGATATAGGCGAAGCCCGCTTCGTCAGGCGCACCGACATTGGCGGGACCGGAGGCTGCGGTCTCGCGGTAGAGGTTTTCACCGAGCGGCTCGAGGCCGGCCTCGTTGACGAAATTCGCCAGCGTGATCTGGCCGAGTTCCTGCTGCTGGCCGGCAACCGTCGCATAGACCTGGCCGGACTTGCTGACGGTGACTTCGGTGGCGTCCTGCGGCACAGTGATGCCCGGCACGACGGTGTAGCCGTCGAGCGTCACGAGCTGGCCGTCGGCATTGGTGTTGAAGGCACCGGCGCGGGTGTAGAGCGTGGAGCCGTCGGCCGCCTCGATCTGGAACCAGCCACGGCCGATCAGGGCCATGTCGAAGGAGTTGCCCGTCGAGACGAGGCCGCCCTGCAGATGCAGGTTGCGCACGGCCGCGGTCTTGACGCCGAGACCGATGATGGCGCCTTCCGGCACCACGGCCTGGTTGGCGCGGTTGGGCACGCCGGCGGCGCGCTCGGTCTGGTAGAGAAGGTCGGAGAATTCGGCGCGGGCGCGCTTGAAGCCGGTCGTGTTGATGTTCGCGATGTTGTTCGCGATGACTTCAAGGTTGGTCTGCTGCGCGTTCATGCCGGTGGCGGCGATGGCAAGGGCTTTCATGTCCGGTCCTCAGATCTGCATTCTTGCGACTTCGAGATAGGCGGTGACGACCTTGTCGCGGATGGCGATGGCGGTCTGCAGCGTCTGCTCGGCGTTCATGACGGCGTCGACCACTTCGCGGGTCGTCGCCTTGCCCTGGATGGCTTCGAAGGACTTGGTTTCACCAAGCTTCAGCGTGTTGGTCATTTCGGTGGCCATGTCGCCCATCACCTGGGCGAAGCTCATGCCCGTACCGGTTCCCTGAGCGGCGGCAGCCGAAACGCTGCTGGAGGTCTCGTTGACACCCGAAAGGCCGTTGGTGGAGAAGAGCGATTTGACGCCCGTTACGCTATCGATCATTGCGAGGCCCTCAGGAGGTCGATGGTCGCGGAGATCAGGTCACGCGACTGCTTGATGCTCTGCAGGTTGGCTTCATAGGAGCGGTTGGCTTCCCGCATGTCGGCCATTTCGACCAGCATGTTGACGTTCGGCATCTTGACGATGCCCTTTTCGTCGGCAGCGGGGTTGCCCGGGTCGTATTCGGTCGAGAAATCGCCTTCATCCTCGCCGAGACGTTCGACCTGGACCAGCGAAGCGCCGGTTGCCCGGTCGAGTTCGGAAGCGAAGGTCACGGTCTTGCGGCGGAAGGGATCGGCACCAGGAGTATCACCCGTCGAGCGGGCGTTGGCCAGGTTTTCCGAAACGATGCGAATACGGGTGGATTGCGCCTCAAGTCCCGAGGCCGCGACTTTCAGTGAAGCTACGAGCGGATCCATTTTTTACCTTCTGACTGTCATCAGCATCATGCGATGAAAGGCCTTGACGAGGCCGGCATTCAACTCAAAGTCACGCTTGACCTGACCCTCTTTCATGAGTTCTTCGGCAATACCGACCGTGTTGCCGGATTCCTGCACGCCGATCTCTTCGGTGGGTTTGGTCTCGATGACGCGGCCTGCCATTTCGGTTTCGGTGAAATGACCCGGCTGCGTCGCCGCCATGCGGATACCCGTCGTCTCGAGCACCGCCTGAAAGGGAGTTACGTCCTTCGCCTTGAACCCGGGGGTGTTGGCGTTGGCGAGATTGCCTGCAACCACACTCTGGCGGACCGAAAGCCAATCGGCTTGTTTCGTGGCCAGTTCAAACAGTTGTATCGGTTGCATGACAAGCTCCATCCTTGTTCGAGGCGAACCTACGGAGCCAATCTTGCGTCAGACTTGCACCGCTGCGACTGAGCTGCAAGTGCCTGTATTTCCGGGATTATATATGCTCGAACCGCAGTCATCGCGGCGAGCGGGCGGCCGGTCCGGGCAAGCCGGAAACGCCGAATCAGCTGCGGGCGGAACGCCCCGCAGCCTCTAGTTGCGCTTGATGACGTCGCCGTTGGAGGTCACGATGACCCAGGCGCCGTCGCGCTGCTCCAGCGTCGCAAGACGGCTGTTGTCAGGGAGGATCGAGCCGACGCGCACGATATACATGCCGCGCGCATCCTCGATCAGCGCCCGGCCGTTGGCCACATGCATCAACCGGAAGCCGGTGCTGGCCGGCAGAGGCTGGTCGAGACCGCTATCGATGGGCGCGCCGAGCTTCGTTTCGTTGCCCTCGTCGGTGGCGCTCGCGGTCGCGACCGGATCGACGTTCGATTGTCCCGACTCCTTGTCATCATCGACCATGGCGGCCGGCGAGACGCTGACCACCTGCTTCGGGCCGGTTTCCGGCAGGTCACGCGTCGTGCCTTCCCAAAGGGCAGGCACGGAGAATTTCTCCGGGTTGAGGAAGACATACCAGGGGAAAAAGGCGGCCATCGCCGCGAGCATCACGCCCGTTCCGGCCAGCAGCTTGTCGGCGGTGCTGTAGCCGCGCCGTTCCCGCCGCTTGAGCGGCTGCACTGCCTCGTCCGCATCGAAATCCGTCACTGTCATCCCCTTCGCATACCCGGCGCACCGCCCTGCCCGGCCGCGTTCTTCAGCGCCATGGCAAGATCGGAGAACGAATCGGCGGCGGGCTTTTCACCCGGCGTCTGTTTGAGAACCTCGTAGATGATCGGCACCTGCTTGATCGCCATGTCGAGATCGGCATCGCCGCCCGGGCGGTAGCCGCCGATGAGGCGCAGATCCCGCGTCTCCTCGAAGCGGTGGATCAGCGCCTTGAGGCGCGACACGAGCTTCTCCTGATCCGGCGTCCAGGCCTTGCGGGCGAGACGCGAAATGGAGGCGAGCGGGTTGATCGGCGGATAACGCCCCTCTTCGGCGAGGCTGCGCTCCATCACGATATGGCCGTCGAGAATACCGCGCGTCGAGTCGGCGATCGGATCGTTGTGGTTGTCGCCGTCGACGAGGATCGAGATGATCGCCGTGATGCTGCCGGTGCCCTCGGCACCTGGGCCGGCACGCTCGAGCAGGCGCGGCAGCTCGGTGAAGACCGAGGCCGGATAACCACGCGCGATCGGCGGCTCGCCGGCGGCGGTCGCCACTTCGCGGATGGCATGGGCAAAGCGCGTCACGCTGTCGATGATGAGCAGGACGTTGTCGCCCTGGTCGCGATAGTGCTCGGCGATCGTCACGGCGGTCAGCGGCGCCATCTTGCGCAGCATCGGGCTCTCGTCGCTGGTGGCCACGACGGCAACCGATTTCGCCAGATTGTCGCCGAGCGTGTCCTCGATGAATTCGCGCACTTCACGGCCGCGTTCGCCGACCAGCGCGATGACGACCTTGTCGAAGGCGTCGGCGCGGGCGAGCATCGACAGCAGCGTCGATTTACCGACACCCGAACCGGCGAAGATGCCGAGACGCTGGCCAAGGCAGAGCGGCGCAAAAATATCGATGGCGCGCACGCCGGTCGAGAAGCCTTTTTCGACACGCTTGCGCGTCATCGAGGGCGGAGCGGAATTGTAGATGGACCGACGGTCGTCACCCTGCGTGAGTGGGCCGAGCCCGTCGATCGGCTCGCCGAGCGCGTTGATCGTGCGGCCGCACCAGGAGGCGGCCGGCGCGACGCGGAAAGCACCCTTGCGGATGACCGTATCGTGGATGCTGATCGGCTCGCCCGGCTCGATCGGGCAGACGACGACGGAGTCGGGCTCGACGCGCACGACCTCACCGAGATGAATGCCGGCCGGGCTTCTGTGCGCCACGAACTCGCCGAGCCGCACATGGCGCGACAGGCCGCTGACCGTGTAGTTGCCGGCCGAAATGGTCTGCACATGGCCGCCGTGGACGACCGAGAATTCCGGCGAGGAGTAGCGCTTCACGGCCCCGGCCAATGCGCTCAGCATGCGCCCGCCGTCGGGAATGCGTCTCTCGTCGGGTCTGGTTTCCGCCGCCATGGTTTACTTACTTCCGCCGAGGGTGCGCACCGCTTCGTTCATCGATTCTTCGCTGTCGCGCATCAGCGAGGCGATGCTTTCGAAGGCGCGCGTGACCTGGATAAGCTGCGTCATCTCGCCGATGGCGTTGACGTTGGACTCTTCGACATAGCCCTGCACCACGCCGGCATCCACCCGGTCGACCACCGGCTCTGGCGGGATTTTCGAGATGATGCCGCTGTTGCCGGCGCGGGTGAACCCGCCCGAAAGATCGGCATCGAAGAGACCGAGCGAGGCGACCGGACGGCCGTTCTGGTTGAGCTGGCCGTCGGCGCTGAGCTGGATTGTGCCATTCGTCGCATCGATCTGGATGGGGCCGCCGCCGGCATCGAGCACCGGATAACCGTTCAGCGTCACAAGTTCGCCGGCATCGGTCAGCGTGAAGCGGCCGTCGCGGGTGAGCGTCGGGCCGGAGGGCGTCTCCACCTGGAACCACGCGTCGCCCTTGATGGCGAAGTCCAGCGCACCGCCGGTCTCGGTAATGCCGCCGTTGCGCTGGGAGATGAACTCATCGCCCTGCGAAACGAAGGCGACGTCGGCGACCTTCTGGTCGCTGACGACCTGATTGAACTTCACTTCCGTGGCGCGGAAGCCGACGGTCGTCGAGTTCGCGACGTTGTCGGCAAGGGTCGTCAGGCGGCGGTCGAGCGCAAGCTGGGACGAAAGCGATACATAAAGCCCGGTCTGCATCTCAGCGACCTCCGAGTTTCAGATTGTTGATGGAAAGCAGAAGATCCGTCGAAATGCCGATGAGGCCCGACGGCTGGAAGGCGGCGAGCGAATCGGCGCTGTCTGTCGAGTTTTCGAGTTCCCACATCGAGGTGAACCGCTCGAGGAACTTGCCGACCTTCGACGGATCCTTCAACTCGTCCAGTTTCAGCACGTCTTCGTAATAGGCGGCCTGACGGTCGATATCGGTGGCGGCGAATTCGGCGGGAAGCTGGAGCGCGGTTCGCACCACCTGCGCGATCGCGTCGTCGGCGATGATCGAATAACCCGAAGTGATCGAGGGGGCCATGCGCTCGAAATAGAGCGCGAGGCGAACACCCGTATTGTCCTCACCGGCGCTGATCTCCAGCGTCTGGCGGGTATACTTGTCGACCATGCCCTTCTGGGCACTTTCCATCAGCGTGGCGACTGCACCGTTGCGGGCGAAGTTCAGCGATTCCGCCAGTGCCTTGTAGCGCGTGTCGGTCAGCTGGTTGGCGAAAGCATCCTTGTTGTCGACGCCCTCGGTCAGCACCTTGCGCATGAAGGCCTTGGCATAGGCCATGTCCTCCAGGCCGTGCGCCTTCATCACGTAGTTGTAGAGGCGGCTGTCGGCGAAGAAGTCGTCGACCGATTTCACGTCGCCGATCTTCTCGAGGTAATATTCCGTCTCGCGCTTGACGTCCGGCTGCTCCGAAACGCGCTTCAGCGACGTCTGGAGGTCGGAGGAAATCAACTGGTAGCTCGTATAGGTGGTCGTCACGATAGCCCGCCGATCAAGGTGCAAGAGGGCGCGGATCGCCCGTTATGAGCCATGATCCTGCGGGCTTTTGCTTGCGCGAACCTGATCGGTAAACCAGCCGTTAGGTACAGCTTCACGCAAGGCTGGAACCGTATTTCCAGAAGGGTCAGAATTGTGTCGGGACCCCTGCGCTCATGAATATCATCATTGGTCTAATCGTTACGGTCGGCTGCGTCTTGGGCGGCTTCATGGCCATGGGCGGGCATCTGGCGGTGCTCAACCAGCCGTTCGAGCTCATGATCATCGGCGGCGCGGGTGTCGGCGGCTTCATCGTGGCCAACACGATGAAGGTCATCAAGGAGACCGGCAAGGCGCTCGGCGAGGCCTTCAAGCACAAGGTTCCCAAGGAGCGTCACTATCTCGATACGCTCGGCGTGCTCTACAGCCTGATGCGCGACCTGCGCACCAAGTCGCGCAACGAGATCGAAGCCCATATCGACAATCCGGACGAGTCGCCGATCTTCCAGTCGGCCCCAACGGTTCTTGCCAACAAGGAACTGACGGCCTTCATCTGCGACTACGTCCGCCTCATCATCATCGGCAACGCCCGCTCCCACGAGATCGAGGCGCTGATGGACGAGGAAATCCAGACGATCACGCGCGACAAGATGAAGCCCTACCAGTCGCTCTCCACCATGGGCGACGCCTTCCCGGCCATCGGCATCATCGCCGCCGTTCTCGGGGTTATCAAGGCGATGGGCAAGATCAACGAATCGCCTGAGGTTCTCGGCGGCCTCATCGGTTCGGCTCTCGTCGGCACCATGCTCGGCATCTTCCTGTCCTATTCGATCGTCACGCCGATAGCGACCAACATCAAGGTCGTGCGCGAGAAGCAGAACCGCCTCTACATCATCGTCAAGCAGACGCTGCTCGCCTACATGAACGGTTCCGTGCCGCAGGTGGCGCTGGAATACGGCCGCAAGACCATCTCTTCCTACGAGCGCCCGTCGATCGACGCGGTCGAGCAGGAAATGATGAATCCCGGCGGCGGCGGCGACACGAAGGCGGCCTAAGCAATGAGTGAAGCGACCGTGACCGCAGCCCCGTCCCTCGATCCGATCGTGCTTGCGCGCCTCACCGGCAAGCTCGGCGACACGGCGACCATTTCGAAGCTCTGCGCCACCCTGGGCGACGTCTTCGCCGAATTCCTGCCGGACATGCTGGAAAGCGAACTCGGATTCGAAGTGGCGGTTTCCTATGCCGGTTTCGAAACGGGCAAATACGGCCCGCTCGTCGAAGGCCTCGGCGGCGCCATGGCGATGTGCGACGCGTCGCTGCGCGACTGGTGCGATCGTTTCACGCTGATCTGCGACAGCCCGATGATCATCACGCTCGTCGAGAACATGCTCGGCGCCGTCAGCGACAGCATCGAGGATCCGGAGGCGCGCCCGCTCTCCAAGATCGAGCTCGATCTCGCCGCGATGATGTTCGACCGCATCTCCAGCGTGCTGAAGACCGCCGTTTCTGGCGCCAACGGCTTCGAGCCCTTCCTCGGCCATGCGCACAATGCCGAAACGCGCAAGCCGACCGAGGACGGTTCTGAAAACGAGCATGTCGCGATGGTCAACATGGCTGTCGGCATCGGCCCCGTCCTCTCGACCTTCCACGTCGTCATTCCGCAGAGCGTTCTCTTGAAGTCGACGATATCGGCACCGAAGCCTGCCAATGCGCCGAAGACCCGCGTCGAATGGAGCGAGCGCCTCGGCGAGCAGGTCCGTCGCTCGAAGGTGACGCTCGAAGCCCGCATTCGGCTCGAGGCCCAGACACTCAATACGATCAGCCGCCTGCAGGCCGGCGACATCATCCCGTTCAACGAATCAGGTGATGTGCGCGTCGAGGTCAACGCCAACGGCCGCAATCTCTATGTCTGCGAATTCGGGCGCTCGGGCGCGCGCTACACGGTCAGGGTCAAGGATACCTACGGATCGGAGGATGACCTCCTCCAGCACATCATCGGATAGTTTACGCATGACGCGTACGGGGCGGCGAGCCTCAGGCAAGTTTCGAATGGAATAGTGGTCATATGGCACCGAAGAAAACACCCATCGCTGACGACATCATGTCTTCCATCAATGCAGGCGACCAGGAACTGGAGCAGGCGATCGACGACCTGCGCGGCGTTCTTCAGAAGGATGCCACCGGCTCGCTTGGTACGGACCTGACGGCGACCGACGATCCGCTCGCGGCCTTCGGCGGTGATTTCGGCAGCTCCGATTTCGGCGGTGCTGCGGCGACCTCCGATTTCGGCGGTGGCGCAAGCTTCGGCGGTTCGGATTTCGGCGGCGGCAACGACTTCGGCGGCGGCAATGATTTCTCCGCCGATCTCGGCGAAGCGCCGCGTCCGGGCAGCGCGATGGAGTCCAACATGGACCTCATCATGGACATCCCGATCGATCTGCAGATCGTGCTCGGTTCGTCCCAGATGCAGGTTTCCAGCCTGATGAACCTCAGCGAGGGTGCGACGATCGCGCTCGACCGCCGCATCGGCGAGCCCGTCGAGGTCATGGTCAACGGCCGCATCATCGGCCGCGGCGAGATTACGGTTCTTGAAAACGACGACACCCGTTTCGGGGTGAAGCTCATTGAAGTGAAGAGTACACGCAAGGTCTGACACCCGGTTAAGGGTTCAGGGGGATAATCCATGATGGATTTCGAAAATTTCGGGACGTCCACGGCGCTTGGTTCGCCGCTATCGCCGGTCGAGAAGGCAGCAGCCGTTCTTCTCGCCATGGGCAAGGGCGTGGCCGGCAAGCTGCTCAAATATTTTACGCAAAGCGAGCTTCAGGCGATCATCGCCGCCGCGCAGAACCTGCGCGCCATCCCGCCGCATGAGCTGATCGATCTCGTCAACGAGTTCGAAGACCTCTTCACCGAGGGCGCCGGGCTGATGGACAATGCCAAGATGATGGAAGGCATCCTCGAGGAAGGCCTGACGCCGGACGAAGTGGATGGCCTGCTCGGCCGCCGCGCCGCCTTCCAGGCCTTCGAATCGACGATCTGGGACCGTCTGCAGGACGCCGACCCGGTCTTCGTGTCGAAGTTCCTCCTCAACGAACATCCGCAGACCATCGCCTATATCCTCTCCATGATGCCCTCGGCCTTCGGCGCCAAGGTGCTGGTGGAAATTCCCGAAGCACAGCGCGCCGACATCATCAACCGAACCGTCAACCTCAAGGACGCGAGCCCCAAGGCGACCGCGATCGTCGAGGCGCGGATCATCGAGATGATCAATGCGCTGGACTCCGAGCGCAATTCGGTCGGTTCGAACAAGGTCGCCGACCTCATGAACGAGCTCGAAAAGTCGCAGGTCGACGAAATGCTGGCCTCGCTCGAAACGGTCTCGACCGAATCGGTCAAGAAGGTCCGTCCGAAGATCTTCCTCTTCGAAGACGTGCTCTACATGCCGCAGAAGAGCCGCGTGTCGCTGTTCAACGACGTCTCGGGCGACATCATCACGGCCGCTCTGCGTGGTGCCACGATGGAACTGCGCGAATCGATCCTGTCGTCGATCGGTGCACGCCAGCGCCGCATGATCGAATCGGATCTCGCCGTCGGCGACGGCAACCCGCGCGAAGTGGCGATCGCCCGCCGCTCGATCACCCAGGAAGCCATTCGCCTGGCTGCCGCTGGACAAATCCAGTTGAAGGAGAAGGAACAGGAAGCCCAGGCGGCCTGATCCACCTTGACACGACATCGCCGCAAGCGGAGCGTATCCAGCGGCCCGACTCTCCAGCAAGGGGTGTCGGGCCGTTTGCTTTTTGCTGCTTTATGCGGCACCGGGGTGCGCCATGTCGGACGAAGACAAAGACAGCAAAACAGAACTCCCGTCAGAGAAAAAAATCCGCGACGCGATGGAGAAGGGCAATACGCCCTTCTCGCGCGAGATCACCATCTTCGCCTCGACGCTGGCGATCTATCTCTTCCTTGTCTTCTTCCTGCCTGATGGCGTGGCGCGCATGAACGAGACGCTGCGCGATTTCTTCGAGCAGCCGGAGGCCTGGAACCTCAAGTCCGGCACGGATGTCATCGCGATCTTCCGCCATCTCGGCTGGGAGGCCGGCGCGCTGCTTCTGCCGATCCTCGCCATGATGATGATCTTCGGCATCGCCTCCTCCGTCTTCCAGAACATGCCGAGCCCGGTTCTCGAACGCATACGCCCGCAGATGTCGCGTCTCAGCCCGGTCGCGGGCCTTGGCCGCATGTTCGGCAAGCAGGGCATGGTCGAATTCGGCAAGTCGCTGATCAAGATCCTCATCGTCTCGCTGGTCGTCGGGATCGCGATGCGCGGCAATTATTTCGCCTCGCTCGACACCATGTTCTCCGAGCCTGCGACGCTCATCTATCTGATGACATCAGACATCAACAAAGTCCTGCTCATCATCCTCTTTGCGACCGCGATCATCGCCGGCATCGACTTTGCCTGGACGCGCTATCACTGGTTCTCCGAACTGATGATGACGAAGCAGGAAGTAAAGGAGGAAATGAAGCAGTCGCAGGGCGACCCGATCGTGAAAGCCCGCATGCGCTCGATCCAGCGCGACCGCGCGCGCCGCCGCATGATCACCGCCGTGCCGCGCGCCACGCTCGTCATCGCCAACCCGACTCACTTCGCCGTTGCGCTGCGTTATGTGCGTGAGGAAGGCGATGCGCCCGTCGTCGTCGCCAAGGGCCAGGACCTCGTCGCGCTGAAGATTCGCGAGATCGCCGAAGAGAACGGAATTCCCGTTTTCGAAGATCCTCCGCTCGCACGCTCAATGTTTGCGCAAGTCTCGGTGGATAGTGTCATTCCACCGGTGTTCTACAAAGCCGTGGCAGAGCTGATTCACCGGGTTTATGCAGCTTCGCCCCAGACCAGACGGGTAAACTAGATCCGATGAGAAAATGCACCTACTCCGCCGAGCGCGAGAAGATTGTCGCAGAGGCAATCTGCCCGGTCGCCACTGAGCTCAGACTGCTCGATGCCGCCGATCTCGTCTCGCTGTTGCGTTTCGAGTGCTACGGGAACCTGGCCGACCTCGTCTCTTCGGCTGCGGAGCTGTATTTCCTGCCCGGTACGATCAATTTCGGCGCCGGCGGCGACTATCGCCTCGACTGGGATACGGAGCCGGAGGTGACGCTGGACATGGAAATCCGCCCGCAGGGCGTGACGGTCTATGCCAAGCTGTTGCTGCAGAAGGACACGGCCGGCGTGGAAGTCACCCATGTCGCCTTCAACGACCCGTCGCCCGATCCGGACGACAACACCGCTTTCCTGCGCAAGAGCCTGGCCGAATCGCGTTACGTGAAATCCGGCCCCGCGGCATCGCAGCACGCCCATTGAGCCTGCGACCGGGCACAAAAAGAAACGGCCATGGTGTCCATGGCCGTTTTCATTTGTCAGGTGATATAGCCGAGGCGGATGGCCTTGGCGATGGCCTGGATGCGGTTGACCGCGTCGAGCTTGGTCGTCGCCGTGCCGAGATAGGCATTCACCGTATGCACGGAAAGGCCCATCTTTTCCGCGATGGCTTCGGAGATGCAGCCGTCGCCGGCCATCTGGAGGCAGGCGATCTCGCGTTCGCTCAGCGCCTCGGACGGCAGCAGCTTCTTCTCGTCGACCGCCAGCATGTCGATCAGGATCTGGCAGCTCTTCATATGCATATCGACGACGAGGTCGCTCGAGGGCGCGATGAAGGCGCCGGTGAAGACGACATAGCCGTTGCCATGGGCGCCCAGACGCACCGGGAAGGCAATGCCAGACCAGGACAGGAGCCGCGCCGGAAGACGCACCGTGAAGGGTTCCGCGCCGGGCTCGACGAACTGGTTGTCGCCCGCACCCTCCCAGATCAGCGGCAGCATGGAGGCTTCGAGATGGGCGAGCATCGTCTGGCCATAGGCCTCGATCAGCGCGCGCGCATTGCCATCGACATCGTTCGCCCAGTTGTGCAGCGACAGCGCCAGCCTACGGGCCGAAGGCAGGCCGTGGCCTGCGACCCGCAGCACCGCGAAATGTTCGGCGCCGAGAATGGTCTGCATGACCTGCAAGCGGGAAACGAAATCGGATGCACGCGCCGCTTTCGGCGGTCGCGCGAGCCGGATTTCCGTCTCCAGGGCAGCGGGGGCGGAAAGCTGGATACCCATGGCGGTTCTCCTCAGACCAGGCTGTTGCGAACGGCCCAGGCGATCGCTTCGGACCGCGTCTTCGTCGCCGTCTTGCGCATCACGCTGGTGATGTAATTGTTGATCGTGTTGCGGGATATGCCGAGGATGACGGCGATCTCGTCGCTCGTCTTGCCTTCGGCGATCCAGTAGAGGCACTCGATCTCGCGGTCCGTCAGGTCCATCTCGCGATCCTGCTTGAGGATCGCGCCCTGGCAACAGACGCTGGCGAAATAGCCGGTCACGACGCCGACATCGCGCAGCTTGCTCTGCGAGAGGATGAAATGCTCAGGGAAGAGCAGCACGAGCGACATGCGCACCCGCCCGACATGGAAGGCGATGGCGCAATATTCGCGGCTGACGCCCGAGGGCACCGCGATCTCGTCGCTCAGATGGGCAAAGCAGGGTTTGAGAAGGTTCAGGCACTTGTCCAGTTCGCTCATGCGCGACTGGCCGGCAACGATGGCACCGGCAATGGTGCGCACCATGTCGAAGGGCCAGTCAGAAGCGACGACGGCCTCCAGCCCGGCTTCGGGTGACACGTCGTGACGAACGAGAAGATAGTGGGAGGCACTGACGTAATCGGTCAGCGCCCGCAATCCTTGGGACAGGCCGGCGCGATTGGCGCAGCGCCCGAGATGTTGAACCAGAAGCTCACGCGCACTCTTACGCTCACCAGACTCGGCGGAGAATCCATAGGATTCCCAGGCCGCGACATCCGACCGGATTGTTTCCATGATAGCCCCCTGTTCCGATTCCGAACGGAAAATTCCTGCCTCCTTCCCGTCTGAAATCCGGAACCGTCCGAACTCCCCCCGATCAGGCCGCATCAGCAAGAATCACCAAGCGAATCAGTGACTAAAGTGTACATCGACCACCGCTAAAAACCACCGCCCTCTTCTCGGGATTTACTTTTGAAGGCTTCTATGAGTCGCCAAGCTTCAGGTGATTTGCCTTGCCGGCAGAGAGCGGATCTGTCGGTGGCGGATCGTTTAAGATATTGTTAACTATGCAATATTTGAAAGACTTCATCATGCTCGCCGGAAAAAGCCGGCGTTCATTCGATTCTGGATTGCAGTACGATGCAGGCTTTCACAACCGGCCGGG
>NZ_JBLZPK010000065.1:52100-117543 GCF_049199905.1 Shinella sp. M27 | reverse complement strand
CCCGCGGCCGTCTCCGGCCGCGTCTTTATTCGTCTTTTCTGGAAAGCCCTCAGGCGGCTTCCTTCTCGATGGACCACTTGCGCAGGATCTTGGCAGCGCGTTCTTCGCTGATCTCGACCATGCGGCTGAGGCGGCGCTCCGGGCCTTCCTTGACGCGACGGTTGAAGGCACCGTCGCCTTCGTCGCCGGCATTGAGCAGGTCGTCCGTGCTGTCGAAGCCGAAGTCCGCGCCGAAGCCGTCCATGAGCGTCGCACCGGGGCCGCCGATGCCGCCCGTTGCCGGGGAGAAGTCGGGCAGTTCGAGACCGGCTGCATCGCTTTCCAGCGCATTGCCCGCCGCAGCGCCACCGCCGGTGACCGACCGGACCGCCGGGCGAAGACCGAACCAGACCACGACCACGGCCACGCCGAGGAAGGCGAGCGCATTGATGATGCCACCGAGGTTGCGCGTCAGGGTTTCCATGACGCCCGGGCCCGGCACAGCCTCGTTGAGCAGCTGGTGATCGAGGAATTCCATCGCATTGATCGTAACGACGTCACCGCGCTCGGTGTTGAGGCCGGCCGCCGAGGAGACGATCTTCTGCATGTCGGCGATGTAGGCGTCGACCTTCGCCTGGTCGGCCGGTTCGCCGACCATAGCTGCGATGCGGGCGCGATTGACGACGACGGCAACGGAGAGCTTTTCGACCGCAAAGCCGTTGCGCGTGGTGGCGACGGTCTTGCTGTTGATCTCGTAATTGGTCTGCTCTTCCTTCTTGTCGGCCTCGTCGCTGGACTTCTGGCCGTCGGCCTTGCCCTGCGGGCCGCCCTGCGGAATGTTCTGCTCGACGGTCGCGGCCTTGTTGTCGGCCTGCTGCTGCGACTTCTGCGTTTCCCGCGTCACGCGGACCGAGCGCTCGACGCGCGATTCCGGATCGTAGACGGTTTCCTGGATCTGCTGGGAGTCGGTGTTGAGCGAGGCGGTAACGCTGGCGCGGAAATTATCCATGCCGAGGAAGGGCGCGAGCGCCTTCTCGATATTGCGCTCGACTTCGCTTTGGATGGTCTGGACGGCGGTCAGCGAGCGGTTTACCGCGCCGTTCTCGTCGTCGTCGCCGGAGGCGAGAAGCTGGCCGGCGGAATCGAGGATGGTCACGCCGTCCACTTCGAGGCCCGGAACGGAGGCGGCGACGAGGTGACGGATGGCGGCGGCCGACTCACGTCCGGCCTGCGCGCTCGCGCGGATCATGACGGAGGCAGTCGGCACCTGTTCGGCTTTGCGGAAATTGCCGCGCTCCGGCATCACGATATGGACGCGGGCGGCGGCGATGCCGGAAATCTGCTGGATGGTGCGGGCGATTTCACCTTCAAGGGCACGCACACGCGTCACTTCCTGCATAAAGGAGGTGAGGCCGAGAGAGCCGACCTTGTCGAAGAGCTCGTAGCCGGCATTCGCGCTGCTCGGCAGGCCGCGTTCGGCGAGATAGAGCCGTGCCTTGCCGGTCTGGCCGACGGGAACTTCGATGCTGTCGCCTGCGGTTCCGGTGTTGAAATCGATGTTGGCTTCAGCGAGCGCCAGGCTGATCTGGTTCATGTCGGACTTTTCCAGTCCGACATAGAGCGTCTCGTAGGAGGGCTTGTTCACCATGATCCCGGCGGCGAGCACAAGGCCGACCGAAAGGATGGCGGCGCCGGCCAGCATCGCAAGCTTCGCCTGCCCCAGCGAAGCCAGGTTCTTGTAGACTTTCGTCAACTGTTCCAACAGATTCATTCTGTTCCCGCACGGACTTGGCGTCTTGCCACCTGGCTAACATGCCGGTGCTTGCGAGACGCATTTTCAATTTCGTGGGACGGAGCCGGCACATTTCCGCACGCGCCGATCTGCCCCATGGAATACGCGGACCTAACTGATCCGGCCTGGAGACTAGACGGCGAAACTTGCGCGAGCATGGCGTAGCCGCGCGTGCGGAGCGGGCGCTCAAACGAAAGACGGCGCCGCAAGGGCGCCGTCTTGGTAAAGAATATCGTTCCAGATCAATCAGAACGCTTCGAAATCACCTGCGGCCTTGCCGAGCGGCTGAGAATGGCCGTGGCGCATGCCGTTGCTCAGCGCCTTCTGCATGTCGGCAAGCTTCACCAGGTTCAGCGCCGTCGTGATATCGACGATGCAGCTGTCGGGAATGCTGGCGGTGATCGTGTCGATGAACTCGGCAAGCCCGCGCGTCTTCTGGACGGCAAGGTCGATGCCCTGCAGAACCATCATGCGCTCGAAGGCATGTTCGGGCACATCGCCATGGATGGCGGCCAGCTGCGGCTCGATGCGCTCGATGAGATAGGCGACATCGTGCAGTTCGGACACGATGCGCATCAGCACATCCGGAAGGGCTTCCTCCATGGCATTTGCGGCACTCAGATACTCGGCTTGCATGGGTGACCCTTTTTTGTACGAGCCGGCGGATGATGGGACCGGCAACGCAATACTGTTCGTACATGTCCGTCCGGCGGCGAAACCGCCGCTCAGAAGAATTCGATCGAGCTTTCGGCGGGCTTTGCGACGGGGACCGGCCGCTGTTCCAGCGCCACCGTCTTCTGCGTTTCGACGCCCGTCAGCGCATATTGACGGGCCCGGCCGCTCGACGGCCAGTATTCCAGCTTGCGCCCGTGCTCGCCGCCCGTGCTTTCGCCCATGACCTTGATGCCTTCGTCCATCAGGAACTGGCGGGCGAACAGGGCATTCTGTTCGCCGACATTGGAGAAGCGGGCGATGGTGCGTGCGCCACCGAAGATCTTGGCTTCCAGCCGGTCGCGCCGCGCGCCCTGCTTCAGGAGGCCGTTGATCAGAAGTTCCATCAGATGCACGCCGTAGCGCGTGGCGTCGCCGCCCGAGGCCAGGGCCTCCGCGGAGCCCGGCAGCAGGAAGTGGTTCATGCCGCCGACGCCAATGACCGGGTCGCGCATGCAGGCGGCCACGCAAGACCCGAGAATGGTGGTGAGCACCACATTCGGGTCGTTGATGACCTTATATTCGCCCTGAATGACATGGACGCGGCGCGTCCCGGCGTCTGTTATCATTTCAATGCCCCGAACACGGCTTCGATGGCCGCCTTCATCTTTTCGATGGTGAACGGCTTGGCGAGAACGTTGTTCGCACCGAGGGCTGCCGCCTTCTGCACCAGCGCACGGTCGCCCTGTGCGGTGAGGATGATGAAGGCCGCCTTCTTGGTGTTGGGGTTCGACCGAACCGCCTGGAGGAATTCGATCCCGTCCATCTTCGGCATGTTGAAGTCGGAGATGACAAGATGATGCGGCTGCTGGGACATGATGGCCATGCCCTGCGCACCGTCACCGGCTGCCGTGATCTGCTTGAAGCCGAGCTGTTGCAGGGCATCACCCAGCAACAGGCGACTGGTCACCTGATCATCGACGATGAGGACTTTGATTTTTTCAGCGATAGACATTATTCGCTCCCTTCTCTGCGGGCGGCAGTGATCTTCAAGATTTCCTCCCCGATGGAGGAAAGTGGAAACTGGTGTTCGACTGCACCCAATTCGAAAGCCACTCTCGGCATTCCATAGACGACGCAGGTTTTTTCGTTCTGACCGATGGTCCGCGCCCCTGCATGGCGCATTTTCAGAAGGCCGCTCGCCCCGTCCCGGCCCATGCCGGTCAGGATGACGCCGACGGCGTTGCGGCCGGCAAGCTCGGCCACCGAATCGAACAGCACATCCACCGAAGGACGATGGCCGTTGACCGGATCGCGCTCGATCAACCGGCAGCATGGCGCATGCGGATTGGCGATCTGGAGATGACGGTCGCCGCCCGGCGCCAGATAGATTTTGCCGATCTCGAGCCGCGCACCGTCGGTCGCCTCCTGCACCACGGGCGCGCAGAGGCGGTTCAACCGCTCGGCAAAGCTCTTGGTGAAGGTCGGTGGCATATGCTGCGTGATGACGGTCGGCGGGCAGTTGACCGGGAATTTCTGCAAGACCGCGATCAGCGCCTCGACGCCGCCCGTCGACGAGCCGATGGCGACGACACGGCGGCCGGGCCGGTAGGCGGCGGCCGGATTGACGTTGGCCGAGGTCGGCGCCAGCGGCGGCGGTTCGGCGTGGAAGCGGCGCTGCGAACGGGCGGCGGCCTTCACCTTTTCGGCGAGGTCGCCGAACGGGCGGGCGTCCCCCGGCTGCGGCTTGCCGACGCAATCGAAGGCGCCGATTTCCAGCGCCATCAGCGAGGCCTCCGCACCGCGATGGGTGAGCGTCGAGACCATGATGACCGGCATCGGCCGAAGCTTCATGATCTTGTCGAGGAATTCGAGGCCGTTCATGTTCGGCATCTCGATATCCAGCGTCACGACGTCTGGATTGAGCTGCTTGATCGCGTTTCGGGCTTCCATGGCGTCGCCGGCCTGGCCGATGACGTTGACATCAGGATCGGAATTGAGCACGGCCGTGATGAGACCGCGCATGGTCGGAGAATCGTCGACGACGAGTACGCGCGCTGGTGCCATTATGCGCCCCTCCTATACTTGCCGGTGTAGCGGTAGGTCGTGATGCCGATATTGTCGAACTGGTTCTTCGCCTCGCCGGAGACGCGCTCGGAATGGCCGATATAGAGATGGCCGTTGTCGCCGAGCATGCCGGCAAAGCGCGACCAGATCTTCATCTGCGTCGGCTCGTCGAAATAGATGACGACGTTGCGGCAGAAGATGACGTCGAACGGCCCCTTGAACGGCCACTGGGCCATCAGGTTCAGCTCGTTATAGGTGATGAGCTTCTTCACCCGGTCGTCGACCTGCCACTTCTGGCGGCCGCCGCCGGCATCGACTTCGCGGAAGAACTGCTTGCGCATTGCCGGATTGACGGTTTCCAGCGCATTGGCGTCATAGGCGCCGGCGCGGGCGATCGCCAGGATCTTCGGGTCGATATCCGTCGCGAGAATGCGGAAGTCGTAGTCCGCCGCGTTCGGCATCATCGAGAGCACGGTGAGCGCGATCGAATAGGGTTCCTGCCCGTCCGAACAGGCCGCCGACCAGATGCGGACGCGGCCGCCGTTACGGGCCCGCGCCAGAAGATCCGGAAGGACGTCGCTTTTCAGATGGTCGAAGTGATGGTTCTCGCGGAAGAAGCGCGTGAAATTCGTCGTCAGATGCGACAGCATCTCCTTGCGGGGGCCGGCACCGGCGGGCGACGAGACGAGCGCGCAATATTCGCGAAACCCTTTGAGGCCGAGCTGGCGGATGTGCTTCGACAGGCGCGAATAGACGAGCGAGGCCTTGGTCTCGTTGAGATAGATGCCCGCATCGGCGTAGATCATGGCCGCAATCTCGGAGAGGTCCCTGCGGGTCAGCGGGTATTCGCCGCTGGCAAGGCACTCGTCCGGAGACTGTCTGCTATCGAAGGCCGGATGGGTCATGCAGCTTCGCTTTCGGAATGCGGGAAGAGGGCATCGAGTTCGATATTGCAGATCATCCGCCCTTCGAGGGCGAAGATACCGCGCGCATAGGCCTTGGCCGCCTCGTTGGCGATGTCGGGCGTCGGCTGCATGTTGTCGTCGGTCACGGTCAGGATGTCGGACACCGCATCAACCAGCAGGCCCACCACTTTCGGCCCGACCTGGGCGACGATGATGACGTGGCGCACCGTCGGCTCGGCCGGCTTCATGCCGAGCCGCAGCGACAGGTCGACGATCGGCAGCACGGCTCCGCGCAGGTTGATGATGCCGAGCACGTAGGGCGGCGCATGCGGCATCGACGTCGCGGGCGTCCAGCCACGGATCTCCCGGACCGACATGATGTTCACGCAGAACTCCTGATCGCCGATCCTGAAGGCGATCAGTTCGCGTCCGTGACTATGATTGTTGACCGCATACGACATTGGATGATCAACCCGTGGCAGCGAGCGAGACGTCTTGTTTCAGGGACTGGCCGCGCGAAGCGGCAACCACCGCGTCGACGTCCAGGATGAGAGCCACGCGGCCGTCGCCGAGAATAGTCGCGGCGGCGATGCCCGGCACGTGGGTGTAGTTGGCTTCCAGGCTCTTGATGACGACCTGGCGCTGGCCCTGGATCGCATCGACCATGAGGGCGCGCTGGCCGCCGCCTTCCGATTCGACGAGCAGGGCGACGCCCTCGATCGGATTGGCCTGCGTAGCGCGGAAGTTGAGAATCCGGCCGACATCCACCAGTGGGCAGAACGAGTTGCGGATCGAGATGAGCCGCTGCGAGGCACCGAAGGAATGGATGGCGGAGGCTTCCGGCTGCAGCGTCTCGACGATGGCCGTCAGCGGCACGACGAGCGTCTGGCCGGCGACCGTGACCACCATACCGTCGAGAACGGCGAGCGTCAGCGGCAGGCTCATGGTGAAGACCGAGCCCTGGCCGGGCTTCGAGGAGATCGAGATGCGGCCGCCAAGCGCCTGGATCGAGCGCTTGACAACATCCATGCCGACGCCGCGGCCGGACAAGTCAGACACCTTGTCGGCAGTCGAGAAGCCTGCGTGGAAGATCAGGTTGTCGATTTCCTCGTCCGACAGGTTGGCGTCGGCCGCGATCAGGTCGTTGTCGATGGCCTTCTGGCGCACCTTCTCGCGGTTGATGCCGGCGCCGTCGTCGGCTAGCTCAATGACGATGCGGCCCGAACGGTGCTTTGCCGTCAGGCGAACCGTGCCTTCCGGGTTCTTGCCGAGGGCTTCGCGCTTCTCGGGCATTTCGAGGCCGTGGTCGACCGCGTTGCGGATCATGTGCGTCAGCGGCTCGGCGAGCTTGTCGATGACGGTCTTGTCGACTTCGGTGTTCTCGCCTTCGGTGATGAGGCGGACCGACTTGCCGGTGATATCGGCGATTTCGCGGACGGTACGGGCCATGCGCTGGAAGACCGGCTTGACCGGCTGCGCGCGGATGGCCATGACCGAATCCTGGATCTCGCGGGTGAGCTGCTGCAGCTCTTCGAGACCCATATTGATCGAGGACGTGCCGTTGGCGTCGTTCTCGATGACGCTCTGCGAGAGCATCGCCTGGTTGATCACGAGTTCGCCGACGAGGTTGATCAGGCGATCGACGCGGTCGAGATCGACGCGGATCGTCTGGCCTGCGGCAGCGGCCTGGCTGGCCTGGGCGGCACTTGCCGCCGACGCGGCAGCGGAGGCTGCCTTGTTGTCGGCAGCGCGGCTTGCGGCCTGCGCGACCTTGGTGGCGGTTTCTGCGGCAGCGACGGCGGCGGCCGCGTCGCTTTCCATGACGGCCGGCTCGTCACCGGCGGCAGAGCCACCTTCGTCGAGCATCGACAGGTCGAAGGGCACCGGCTGCATCGGCTGTTCTTCGTTTTCCGTCACCTCGCCAACGACGTCTTCCTCGATGGTCTGGATATCGAGATCGCAATCCCACTCGGCGAATTCGAAGACGGAACGTACGCCGTCCTCGCCCTTTTCAGTGGTGACCGAGATCTTCCAGGAGAAATAGGCTTCCTCTGGGTTCATCTTGTCGAGAGTCGGCAGGGCGTCCATATCGCAATAGACGCTCATCTCGCCGAGGCGGGAGACGTCGCGCAGCAGGAGAACCGCTTCGTTGCCCTTGGCGTAGAGGTCCTTCTTCGGCTTGAAGGCGATCTGGACGGTCGGCATATAGTGGCCGACCGGCTCCTCGTCGAAATCACCGAAGGTGAACGGGATCGGCTGGAAGCCCTCGTCGTTGACCGGCGGCTTTTCGACCGCAACCGGCGCCGGGGCGGCCGCCTTGGGAGCAGCGGCTGCGGGCTTCGGGGCCGGAGCTTCGGCGGCGGCCGGAACCTCGCCATGGGCGAGCGCTTCCAGTTCGCGGATCAGGGTGCGGCTGCGCGCTTCATCGACGCTTCCGCCGTCGCGTGCCGCATTGGTCAGGTCCGCCAGGACGTCGGCCGATTTGAGCATGACCTTCAGGACATCCTGGGTCGGCTCCAGCTTGTTGGATCGAACGCAATCCAGTGTCGTCTCGAACACATGGGCGAAGGAGACGAGGTCATCGAGGCCGAATGCACCGGCACCGCCCTTGATCGAATGCACGGCACGAAACACGGCGTTGACCGTTTCCGGATCGCGATCCCCGTCATTCAGCTTCAAGAGACCGGATTCCAGTTCGGCGAGCTGCTCCTCGCATTCCTGGAAAAAGATCTCTTTGATTTCGTTCATATCCATCGGGAGTAATCCTGGCTGAGGGATTAGGCGGTAACGCGCTCGATTGCGTCGATCAGCTTGGTCGGATCGAAGGGCTTGACGATCCAGCCCGTCGCACCGGCCTGACGGGCGCGGTTCTTCTTTTCGGCATCGCTTTCGGTGGTCAGAACGAGGATCGGGATGGCCCGGAACTTCTCGTTGCGGCGCACGCCTTCGATGAAGCCGAAGCCATCGAGGCGCGGCATGTTGATGTCGGTGACGATGACGTCGGGATTGGCATTCTCGAGGACTTCAAGGCCCTCGACGCCGTCTTCCGCCTGGATGGTCTCGAAACCCGCATTGTTGAGGGTCACGAGAAGCATGTTCCGGATTGTCCTGGAATCATCCACGGTCAAAACTTTTTTCTTCATTGCCCAGCCTCCTGTGCCAGCAAGTGATCAATATTCACGCCGATAAGTTGCATTGTCTTCATGAAAGGGTCGGAAACCTTGCCGAAGGTGAAAGGCTTGCCTTCCTCCTCCCAGCTCTTGGCGCCGGCCATCAGAACCTGGACACAGAGCGCGCCGACCCGCTCGACCGCCGAGGCGTCGATGAGGAGCGGATTGCCCTTGAGGCCCATGAGCTGCTGGTGCAGCGCCGTCGCCTCGTTGAGATCGAGGACGGGGGCAAGGCTTAAACTTTTCTGAGCGGCTTTCTTGCTCGCCATTACCGGGTTCCTTGTTTGAGCCAGTGACTCGTGAGCCAGTTTCTGGGGCTGCGTCTGTCTGAGGTCATCGTTCCACCGTTCGGCGCGGGCGGCAGGCCTTCTTCCGAAGTCTGGCTGCGCACCGTGGAGAACCAGTGTCTGGGTTGCCGCTGCGCCATCTCAGCCTCCAAAGCCGACGGCGCGCGCCGTCAGGAAATCGAGGGGAGCAGCATCTGCCGCCATTGGCTCCGCAGCGGCGCGCGGCATCGCCGGGGCGGTGCGGACCGGGCGGACATCGCGCTGCGCCGAAACGCGGAATTCGCGGATCGTGCGGCCGAGTTCGAGGATGACGGTGTGCAGGTCCCGGCCTTCGGACCCGATGCGGCCGGCATCCGAGGCATCCGCTTCCAGCGCACGGCTGGTGCGGCCGAGATCGGCTGTGACGCCATCGAGCCCTTCGGCATCGACGGCGCTTTCGCGCACGATGCCGGTGATGGCGTCGTTGATGCCCTCGACCTGGCGCACGATGTTGCCGATGGCATCCTGCGTGCGATGGACGTGCTCAACGCCGGTCTCGACCTGCGACTTGGTGCTGGTGACCAGCTGCTTGATCTCGCGTGCCGCGTCCGCAGAACGCTGGGCAAGGGCCCGCACTTCCTGCGCGACGACAGCAAAACCGCGACCGCTGTCGCCGGCGCGGGCCGCCTCGATACCGGCGTTCAGCGCCAGGAGGTTGGTCTGGAAGGCGATCTCGTCGATCACGCCAATGATCTGGCCGATCTTTTCCGCCGACGCCTCGATATCGGCCATTGCCGACATGGCTTCGCCGACGATATTGCCGCTTTTGGTCACCGAATCCTGCGTTGCGAGGGCGGCGGACTGGGCCTTGCGGGTTTCATCGAGCGTCTGGCGCACGCGCCCGACGATGGCGCCGAGCGCATTGGCGGTTTCGATCAGGCTTGCCGACTGCTCGGCGGAGCGGGCCGAAAGGCTGCCAGCACCGGAAGCAAGCGCACCGACGAGGCGGTCGCCTTCGGTGGCGCGGTCGGCGGCGGAGGCAAGGTGCTTCTGGATCTCATCCAGCGCGCCGTTCAGCGTGTCGGCCATGTCGCGCCACGCCTCGGGCATCTCGCCGGAGACGCGGGCGGAAAAATCGAGGGTGGAGAGGCTGCGGATCGTATCGCCGAAGACGCGGTCGAGTTCCGCGCGGTCCTCACGGCGCTGTTCGCCCAGCGCCCGACCATGGGCGTGGCGCAGCTCGTTGAAACGCAGCGAAACGCCGATTTCCGCATCCACCATGGCGGTGCGGATGAAAGCGGAGACGAGTTCGGTCAGTTCTTTGCGGCGGGCCTTGCCGGCACCGGGCAGGATGGATTTCGGCCAGTATTCTTCGATGAGGCCGGATACGACCGTTTCAAGCACGACCGAATGGCCGGCAATGCGCCAGCGTGGGTCGAGGCCCATCTGGCTTTCGCTGTCGGAGAGGACTTTCACCCGCTCGGCATAGAGGCCGTCGAAGCGTGCGTCGGTCAGGACGCTCCAGTGGGAGCTCTGGAGGTCGTGCAGACGGTCGATCTGGCGCTCGCTCTGGAAGTGGCGGGCGGCATCGGGAAAAGTCTGGAAGCGCTGGAAGAGATCGCGAAGCGCGGTTTCGACATGCCGTTCGAGCGTCTGGCGGTGGCGGCGGAGCGTTTCGCCCTGGGCTGCTTCGACGCCGGCAAAGCGCAAACGGTCGCGCAGGCTGGCTGCCTGTCCCGTTCGAGCGTTTTCTGCCGGCATTTCCTGCACCAGTATGCTCCCAAACCAACGATGCCCGGTTGCGCTTGTGAGCGAACCGACCGAATTCTCGCATGGCGGAAAGGTTGCAAACCAAACGTGCTCTCAAAGCACGGGGCACCCGTCGATCCATGATCAAATTCTGTGAAACTCGAATACCGGCTTTGATCCGGTACGGCGGGTCGGCATCATGCCTGGGTGAGAAATGGCGAATTTCCCATTCCGACGCGTAGAACCATGTTTATGGTTAATTCCTTGCCTGAAGGTTAATGCTTTATGCCTTGCTTCGCGGATCGCTAAAATTAAACACACCGCCGTAACGTCAGCTACACGCAAGCTCGCGCGCGTAGGGTGTCCTTATGAACTGACAATGATGTCAGGAGGAACGGACAATGATTGTTCTGGCATTGGGCGCCACGGTAATTGCAGCGGTAACGCTGGCCGCCATCACGCTTCTTCTCGATATCGACGCCGGCCGCGCTCCGGCCAAGGCCCGGGTTTTCTAAACCCCGCCGGCAGCGATTATCATCCTCTATCGGCAAGCATGCGCCAGCGCGCCGCGTAATCCGCGGCGCCCGGCGGCAGGTCTTGCGCAATCGTGACAATCGAGGGCTCCGGCGCGCGACCTGCCGCAAGGCACGCGGCGCCGATGCTCGTGCCCGTGGCGCTGCCGCCGGCCAGCACGTTCCGGCCCGTCGCCACCCCCAGCATCATCAGGAAGGCTCGGTTGGCTGCAAACGGTCCCTCGACGATGACGGGGCCATCGGCACCGATGAGATCGAGGCAAGTCGTCGTCATCAGCGCGAGATGGAAGGTGATCACGGCCTGCGCCTCATCGTCGCTAAGGGCGTCGCGCGGAACGGTCCAGCGCGCTTTGCGGCCGGGATAGGGTCCGGACTCCTCCGGCATCGACGGCAGCAGCATGGCATCGCGGTCCAGCACGGCGGCGATGGCGGAGGCCGGAAGGTCGCCGGACTTGCCGCCCAGCGTCGAAAAGGCCCGGCCGCCCATGAAGCGCGAGGACGGCACGGGATCGCCGAGCGCGTTGACATTGATCAGCGTATCGCGCGCCTCGTCCAGGGCGACCGATTTTGCGCCAATCGCCATGACGACGACCCAGGTGCCGGTGGAGACCACCGCATAGGGCGCTTCTCGCGTTAGTACGTAAGGCAGCAGCGAGGCGTTGGAATCGTGGATACCGCAATGGACGGGCACGCCGGGCCTGAGACCCGTTGCCGCCGCGATGTCCGGGCGAAGCGGGCCTAGCACGTCGCCCGCCTTGCGCACCGGCGGCATCAGGTCCGTCCAGCCCTCGTCCGAAACGAGGCTGGAAAAGCGACCGTTGCGCGGTTCCCAGAGATCGGCGTGGCAGCCGAGCGAGGTCACCTCGCTGGCGGCAATGCCGGTCAGGCGGAAGGACCAGTATTGCGCATACATCAGGATATGGTGCGTTCTGGCGAAAGCCTCGGGGAAACGCTTTGACTGCCAGTAGATCTGCAGGCCGGCATTGAGGCCCATCGGCATGATCGGCGTCCCGCTCTCGGCGAAGGGCGGACGGATTTTTCGATAGGCCTCCGCAGCCTCCTGCGGGCCTTCGTGCTCATAGTCCAGGACCGGCAGGACAAGGTTGCCGTCCTCCCCGACCAGGGCAGCGGTCGCGCCATGGGTCGTGACGGAGATGGCGTCGATCGGGCGTTCTCGGTTCAGCGCGGCAAGGCTCTCGACGATGAAGGCCCAGAGCTTCTCCGCATCGAAATGCGGATAGGGCGCGGCATTGACCACGCCGTTCGGCATGGTGCGGGCGGCAACCTCGCGAAAGCTTTCGCCGTCGACGAGCACGACCTTGGCATTCGTCTTGCCGATATCGACGACGGCAATGGTCTTCATCGGCTCAATCCATATGGAAGACGGTGACGAGCGGCACGGCGACGGGCTCATTGTCCGGCTTCGTCTGCATGATGTCGGCCATGTGGGCCCACCAGCGCTTCATGACGGGATGGTTCGGCAGGTCCGTCATGGTGTGATCATCGCGCCGCCAGAGCACGCCGAAGAGCAGGTTCGTCTCCTCGTCGAGATGGATGGAGTAATCGGAGACGCCCGCCTCTTTGAGGAGCGCAGACAATTCCGGCCAGATCGCATCGTGCCGCGCTTTATATTCATCTTGCATGCCGGGATTGAGCCGCATGCGAAACGCATATTTCTCCATGGCTCAATGGCTCCTGCGGCCACGGAAACGGCGATAGAGGATCGGCAGCGCGATCACCGAAATCAGCAGCAGGCCGATGAAGATCGACATGACGATGCCGGGCACGTTGAGCAGGCCGAAGCCGAAAGTCACCATACCCATGATGAGGGCCGCCAGCACAACGCCGGGGATGGTGCCGGAGCCGCCCAGAATATTGACGCCGCCGAGCACGACCATCGTTACCACTTCCAGCTCCCAGCCGAGCGCGATGGAGGGGCGCGTCGAGCCGAGACGGGCCGTCAGGCAGATCGAGGCGATGGCGGCCATCAGGCCGGTCAGCAGGAAGAGCACGAATTTCACCCGGCCGACACGCACGCCGGAGAAAAGCGCGGCCGTCTGGTTGTTGCCGATGGCATAAACGGTACGGCCGAAACTCGTCTTGTGCAGCACCACGCCATAGATGACGGCGAGCAGAACGAAGAGGCAGAACTCGAAGGAGAAGACCCACCAGACATAGCCCTGGCCGAACCAGGAGAAGCTTGCGGGATAGCCGGTGAAGGCCTGGTCGCCGAGGATGAGGAAGGAGAGGCCACGGAAGAGGCTCATCGTGCCGATGGTGACGACGATCGAGGGCAGGCCGAGGCCGGTGACGAGCAGGCCGTTGAAGGCGCCGCAGAGAAGGCCAGTGGCGAGGCCGATCATGACGAGTGCGGGCGTATCAAAGCCGAGTTGCACGGCGTAGCCCATCACCGTCGAGGTGAGCGCGATGATCGAGGCGACGGAGAGGTCGATTTCGCCCGATATGATGACCAGCGCCATGGCGAAGGCGATCATCGCCTTTTCGGTGAAGTTGAAGGTCGCGTCCGACAGGTTCCACGGATCGAGGAAATAGGGCGAGGCGAAGGAGTTCACAAGGAAGATCGCCAGCGCCACGGCGACCAGCAGCGTCTCCCAGCTTTTGATGAGGCGCGCGCCGCGGCTTTCCAGCCGGTCGGGGATGTGGCGTGCAATCGTCTGGACGTCAGCCATGGACGGCCTCCGCTTTCCTGAGAATGACCCGGCCCTTGCGCTTTTCGGCACGCGCATTGACGGCGACGGCGATGATGATGACCGTGCCTGATATCGCCATCTGGGCGAAGGGCGAGATGTTGATGACGGGCAGCGCGTTCTTGATCACACCGAGGAACAGCGCGCCGAGCACCGCGCCGCCGACCGAGCCGATACCGCCGGCAATCGACACGCCGCCGATGACGCAGGCCGCGATGATATCGAGCTCAAAGCCGGCGGCTATATCGACATAGGCGACGGCATAGCGCGAGACCCAGAGATAACCCGAAAGGCCGGCCAGCGTGCCCGACAGACAATAGGCGAGGAAACGCGTGCGGCCGACATCGATGCCCGTATAAACAGCAGCATGCGGATTGCCGCCGAGCGCGAAGAAGGCGCGGCCGAGCGGCGTGCGGCGCATGACGACGACCATGATGGCGATGATGACCAGCGACAGCCAGGAAAGCAGCGGGAAGCCGAGCAATGTGGCACGCGGCAAAGCCTTGAAGGCATCGCTCATCTGATGCGCATTGATCCAGGCGCCGCCGGACAGCAGAAAGATCAGGCCGCGGTAGATGGTGAGCGTACCGAGTGTGACGACGATCGGCGGAATGTCGAGCTTCCAGACGAGCAGGCCGTTGATCGAACCGAGAAACGCCCCGAGCGCGACGGCGGCGAGAATGATCAGCGGCACGGGCAGGCCGGGGAACGCGGCGTTGAGCATGGCGGCCGCCATACCCGACAGGGCGAGGTTGGCGGCCATCGATAGATCGATGCAGCGTGTCAGGATGACGGCCATCTGGCCGAGCGCCAGAATGATCAGGATCGACGTGTCATTATAGACATTGGCGAGATTGCCCGGCGCCACAAAGGGCGGGAAGCGGATGGCGATCAGCACCAGCAGCGCGATGATGGCGACGACCAGCAGCATTTCGCGGTTTTTGAGGAGAAGCTTCATCACGCGGTCTCCTGAATGCCGGCGGCGGCGCGCACGAGTTTCTCGGCCGTCAGCTCCGCGCGCTCGAAACGGCCGGCGATGCGGCCCTCGCGCATCACGATGACGCGGTCGGCCATGCCCATGATTTCGGGGATTTCCGAGGAGACCATGATGACGCTGAGTCCCGAGGCGGCAAGCTCGCTCATGAAAGCATGCACGGCGGCCTTGGAACCGATGTCGATGCCCTTGGTCGGCTCATCGAGGATGATGACCTTCGGCCGCGTCGCCAGCCATTTGGCGATGACCACCTTCTGCTGGTTGCCGCCCGAGAGCGTGCCGACGTCCTGATCGAGCGAGGCGGCGCGCAGATCGAGCCGCGCCGTATATTCCCGCGCCAGGGCAAATTCCTCCGCCATGCGCAAAAATCCTGAGCGCGAGGTGCGCGACAGCGAGGGCAGCGTGACGTTCTGGAAGATCGGCAGGCCGATGATCGCGCCCTGCCGGCCACGTTCTTCCGGCACATAGACGATGCCGGCTTCGATGGCTTCGGCCGGCGAGCGGATGACCTTGATCTCGCCATCCAGCCGGATCGCGCCGGCCGACGGCCTGGTGATGCCGATCAGCGACTGCATGAATTCCGAGCGGCCGGCGCCGACGAGACCGTAGAAACCGAGGATTTCGCCGCGGCGCAGCTCGAAATTGATGTCCTCGAATTCCGTCGGGTGACGATAGCCGGAGACGGTGAGCACCGGCTCGCCGATGGCGACTTCCTGCTTGGGAAAGACCTGTCCGACATCGCGCCCGACCATCTGGCGCACCAGCTCGTCCTGCATCGTTTCCGAGATCAGCCCCTCGCCCACCATGCGCCCGTCGCGGAAGACGGTGTAGCGGTCGGCGATGCGGAAGATCTCGTCGAACTTGTGGCTGATGAAGAGGATCGCCTTGCCGTCCGCCTTCAGCCGGTCGACCAGCTCGTAAAGCTCGTGGATTTCCTTGTGCGACAACGCCGCCGTCGGCTCGTCCATGATGACGACGCGCGCATCGATGGAGAGCGCACGGGCGATGGCGACGAGATGCTTGTTGGCGATACCGAGATCGCGCAAACGGATCGACGGGTCGAGATCGGCACCGACGCGCGACAGCAGCGCGCGCGCATCCGCATTCATCTTTTTCCAGTCGATGAGGGCGAAGCCGTTGCGCGGGGCATGGCCGAGAAAAATGTTTTCCGCGACCGACAGCTCGTCGAACAGCACGGTCTCCTGATGGATCGCCGTCACGCCGGCTTTGGCGGCAGCATTGGCGGTCGGGAATTGGGTCTCTGCGCCATCGACACGGATGGTGCCCTCGTCGGGCTGGTAGATGCCGGTGAGGATTTTCACCAGCGTCGACTTGCCGGCGCCGTTCTCGCCGACCAGCGCCGTCACCGAGCCGGGATAGAGCGAGAGCGAAACGTCCGACAGCGCGCGCACGCCGGGAAATGATTTCGAGATCCCCTCGAGCGCGACGGCGGGCCTGGTCCGCGATATGGTCGTGTCCTGCAGCAAGTCTCGGTCCACCGGAATTTCGGTTACAATCGCCCGGCCACCGGCATGGCCGGTTCGGGCAGGATCAGCATGTCACGGAGAATGCCCCTCCCCCAGAGGGGAAGGGGCGGATTTCTCGCAAGATCAGAAGATCTTGGCGAATTCCTCGACGTTCTTGGCATCGTAGATGAACGGATCGGCCATGGCGCCTTCGTTCTTGTCGTCGAGCTTTACGGTGCCCATGCGGCCCATCTTCAGCTCCGCGCCGGGCTTCGCTTCCGCGCCGCCGATCAGGTCGTTGGCGATCATCGTGGCGGAGTAGCCGAGATCGATCGGGTTCCAGATCGCGAAGGACTTGGAGGCGCCCGACTTCACGTGACCGGCCATTTCCGAGGGAAGGCCGAGGCCTGTGACGTTGATCTGGCCGATCTTGCCGGCGTCGGTGACGGCCTGGGCGGCCGCGACGATGCCCACCGAGGTCGGCGCGATGATCGCCTTCAGGTTCGGATGCGACTGGATGAGGCCCTGCGTCTCACGGTAGGACTTGTCGGCAAGGTCGTCGCCATAGACGGTCGCCACGACATTGATGCCCTTGTAGTTCGGCAGCACCTTGTTCATTTCCTCGATCCAGACGTTCTGGTTCGTCGAGGTGGCGGTGGCCGAGAGCACGGCGACGTCACCGCCCTCGGGCAGGTTGTCGGCGGCGAGCTTGATGATCATGTTGCCGATCAGCGGGTTCGACGACGGGTTGAGGTGCATCAGGCGGCCTTCAGGGGCGACGCCCGAATCCCAGGAGATGACCTTGATGCCGCGGTCCATGGCCTTCTTGAGGGCCGGTACCAGCGCGTTGGTGTCGTTTGCCGAAACGGCGATGGCATCGACCTTCTGGGCGATCAGCGAATTGATCACCTCGATCTGGCCTTCGGCGGTCGTCGTCGTCGGGCCGGTATAGATGACCTCGACATCGCCGAGTTCTTTGGCGGCTTCCTGCGCGCCCTTGTTGGCAGCCTCGAAGAAGCCGATGCCGAGCGCCTTGACGACGAGCGCGATCTTCTTGGTTTCCGCCTGCGCGGTCGCCATCATCGCGACCGAAACGGCCGCCGTCACGAGTAAGGTTTTCAGAATTTTCACGTCATTTCCTCCCAGTGAAAAATCAACCCTCCGGCCTCATGCCGATGAGGATGCAGTCTCCGATTTGGCGCTCGCCTGAACGTTGGCGACGATCAGGTTGACGCCGGCCTCCTCCAGCATCGCGGCATCCCTGTCCTCGATGCCCGAATCCGTGATGATGGTGGCAATGCGCTTCAGGCCGCACAGGATGAGGCTGGAGCGCTTGCGGAACTTGGTGGAATCGACCAGCACGACGAGCTCGTCGGCCTGATCGATCAGCTTCTGCTCGGCCTGGATGAGCAGCGGATCGGCCTCCATCAGGCCGAGCGGGCCGATGCCCTGCGCACCCATGAACATGCGGCGCGCATAGAAATTGCGCGTCACGTCATTGTCGAAGGGGCTGAGCACGATGTTCTGCTCGCGATAGATCGTGCCGCCGGACAGCATGATCGTGTTCTTCGAATGCTTCAGCAGGTGTTCGGCGATGTTGAACGAGTTGGTGAAGACCTGCATGCGGCGGTTGGTCAGGAAATGCACCATCTGGAAGGTGGTCGTGCCACCATTGATGATGATCGGATCGCCGTCCTCGCAGAGCGCCACCGCCTCCTTGGCGATCGCCTGCTTCTGGCGGGTGTTCAGCGTCTCGTTGACCGTGAAGGGCCGGCCGGCAAGGCCGACGAACTGCGGCGGATGCAGCGCTTCCGCCCCGCCGCGCACCCGGCGCAGCCTCTTCTGCACATGCAGCGCCGCGATATCGCGCCGGATCGTCGCCTCGGAACTGTCCGTCAGGTCCACAAGCTCAGGCACGGTCACGACCGGCTTCTCCTGAACGGCGGACAGAATGATCCGATGTCTTTCCTTCTCGTGCATGGCTCCTCCAGTGCTCGCAATGCTTCCATCAGGATCGCGCATTGTCAATCACAATCAATCATATTTTTTCATTGTGCAGTGCAATATGATTGTTTTTGATCGTTTATGATTGACATCGGCAAAAATCCCGTGTGATCTGAAAGCATGCCGTCGAGCACCGCGATAGGTGCTGCCACGAGAAATACCGGGAGGAAATGCCGATGCTGGACAAGAACCAGGGCGCACGCCTTGCAAACCTGTGGGATGACGCCAAGGCGTCAGCCATGAGCGAGCCCGAGCGTCTGCTCTATCGCTCCAACTTGCTCGGCTCCGACAAGCGCATCACCAATTACGGCGGCGGCAACACCTCGGCGAAGGTCATCGAGAAGGATCCGCTCGGCGCCGGCAATGTCGAGGTGCTCTGGGTCAAGGGCTCGGGCGGCGACGTCGGCACGATCAAGATGGACGGCTTCGCCACGCTCTACATGGACAAGCTGAACGCGCTCAAGGGCCTCTATCGCGGCCTCGAGCACGAGGACGAGATGGTGGGCTACCTCCCCCATTGCACCTTCAACCTCAACCCGCGTGCCGCCTCCATCGACACGCCGCTGCACGCCTATGTGCCGAAAAAGCATGTCGACCACATGCATCCCGACGCGATCATCGCCATCGCCGCCGCGAAGAATTCGCGTGAGCTGACGCAAAAAATCTTCGGCGACGATATCGGCTGGCTGCCCTGGAAGCGCCCCGGCTATGAATTGGGCCTGTGGCTCGAAAAATTCTGCCTGGAAAACCCCAATGCGCGCGGCCTCGTGCTGGAAAGCCACGGCCTCTTCACCTGGGGCGATACGGCCAAGGAATGCTACGAGACGACGGTCGAGATCATCAACAAGGCGATCGCCTGGTTCGAGGGCAACAACACGGCCCCGGCTTTCGGTGGTGCGGTGAAGCCGGTTCTGGCACCCGCTGAGCGCCGCGCAGTCGCCGAAAAACTGATGCCGGTCATTCGCGGCATGATCAGCAAGGATGAGAAGAAGGTCGGCCATTTCGACGACAGCAGCGCCGTGCTCGACTTCGTCACGGCGAAGGACCTCGCCCCGCTCGCGGCGCTTGGCACCAGCTGCCCGGACCACTTTTTGCGCACGAAAATCCGGCCGCTCGTCGTCGATTTCGATCCGGCCAATCCTGATATCGACAAGACGCTGGCCGGTCTGGACGATGCCGTCGCCGCCTACCGCGCCGACTATGCCGCCTATTACGAGCGCTGCAAGCGCGCCAACAGCCCCGGCATGCGCGACCCCAATGCAGTCGTCTATCTCGTGCCCGGCGTCGGCATGATCACCTTTGCCAAGGACAAGGCGACGGCGCGCATTTCCGGCGAGTTCTACGTCAACGCCATCAACGTGATGCGCGGCGCGTCCGGTGTCTCGGACTATGTCGGCCTGCCAGAACAGGAAGCCTTCGACATCGAATACTGGCTGCTGGAGGAAGCAAAACTCCAGCGCATGCCGAAGCCCAAGAGCCTCGCCGGCCGCATCGCGCTGGTCACCGGCGGCGCCGGCGGCATCGGCAAGGCGACGGCGAACCGGCTGATGGCGGAAGGCGCCTGCGTGGTGCTGGCCGATATCGACGAGGCCGCCCTTGCCGAGGCGCAGAGCGAGCTTGCCGGCCGCTACGGCAAGGATGTCGTGCGCTCGGTCGCCATGAACGTCACCGACGAGGCGCTGGTCGCCAAAAGCTTTGCCGATACGCTGGTCGAATTCGGCGGTCTCGACATTCTCGTTTCCAATGCGGGCCTCGCCTCCTCCGCCGTCATCGAGAACACGACGCTCGAACTCTGGAACAAGAATATCGGTATTCTCGCGACAGGCTACTTCCTCGTCTCGCGCGAAGCCTTCCGCATCTTCCGCCGGCAGAAGGCGGGCGGCAACGTCGTCTTCGTCGCCTCCAAGAACGGCCTTGCCGCCTCCCCCGGCGCCTCGGCCTATTGCACGGCGAAGGCCGCCGAAATCCATCTCGCCCGCTGCCTCGCGCTCGAAGGCGCCTCCGAGCAAATCCGCGTCAACGTGGTGAACCCGGATGCCGTGCTGCGCGGCTCGAAGATCTGGTCCGGCGAGTGGAAGGAACAGCGCGCGGCGATCTACAAGACCGACACGGAAGGTCTGGAGGCGCTTTACCGCGAGCGCTCCATGCTCAAACTCTCTGTCTTCCCGGAGGATATCGCTGAGGCCATCTACTTCCTCGCCTCCGATATGTCGGCGAAATCGACCGGCAACATCGTCAATGTCGACGCGGGCAATGCCCAGTCCTTCACGCGCTGAGGAATTTTTCGATGACGATGATTTCAAAAGACGTGGTGTCGCGCGAGAACGACAAGCGCCTCGCCGACCTGAAGAGCGACTACGACTATCTCGGCGCGCAGCTTGCCCGCAGGGGCATCGATATCGATGCGGTGAAGACCAAGGTCGCGGCCTATGCGGTCGCCGTGCCCTCCTGGGGCGTCGGCACCGGCGGCACGCGCTTTGCCCGCTTCCCCGGCGATGGCGAGCCGCGCAACATCTACGACAAGCTGGAGGACTGCGCGGTCATTCAGGAGCTGACACGCGCGACGCCGACCGTCTCGCTGCATATTCCATGGGACAAGGTTTCGGACCTGAAGGAGTTGAAGGAACGCGGCGCGGCGCTTGGCCTCGGCTTCGACGCGATGAACTCCAACACCTTCTCCGACGCGCCGCAGCAGGAGCATTCCTACAAATACGGCTCGCTCTCCCATGCCAGCGCCGGCACGCGCCAGCAGGCCGTGGAGCACAATCTGGAATGCATCGCCATCGGCAATGCGCTCGGCTCCAAGGCGCTGACGGTGTGGATCGGCGACGGCACCAACTTTCCGGGCCAGGCGAATTTCACCAAAAGCTTCGAGCGTTATCTCGATGCGATGAAGGCGATCTACAAAGGCCTGCCGGAGGACTGGCGGCTCTTCACCGAGCACAAGATGTACGAACCGGCCTTCTATTCCACGGTCGTGCAGGACTGGGGCACCAATTACCTGATCGCGCAGGAACTCGGCCCCAAAGCCTATTGCCTCGTCGATCTCGGCCACCATGCGCCGAACGTCAATATCGAGATGATCGTCGCCCGCCTCATCCAGTTCAAGAAACTCGGCGGCTTCCATTTCAACGATTCGAAATATGGCGACGACGACCTCGATACAGGCTCGATCGATCCCTACCGCCTGTTCCTCGTCTTCAACGAGCTGGTCGATGCGGAAGTGCGCAAGGCCGAAGGCTTTGCCCCGGCGCATATGCTCGACCAGAGCCACAATGTGACCGACCCGATCGAAAGCCTGATGCGTAGCGCCACGGAAGTCTGCCGCGCCTATGCGCAGGGCCTCATCGTCGACCGCGCAGCATTGGCCGGCTATCAGGACGGCAATGACGCGCTGATGGCGTCCGAAACGCTGAAGGTCGGCTTCCGCACCGATGTCGAGCCGATCCTCGCCATGGCACGGCTGGAATCCGGCGGGGCGATCGACCCGGTCGCGACCTACCGGGCTGCCGGCTACCGGGCGAAAGTTGCGAGCAAGCGACCGGCAGTGGCAAGCGGCGGCGGCGGCATCGTGTGAGCGGCGTAAGAGAAGTTTTCAAAGCCTCTTGCTTTCCGGAAAACCGCTGCCAGATTGGGCGGTGACAGAATGATACTGTCAAAGGGAGCACTCCATGGGCATTGAAAGCATTCTTATTTTTCTCCTTGTCGGCGCCATTGCGGGCTGGCTTGCGGGCCTTATCGTCTCGGGTTTCGGCTACGGCCTCATCGGTAACATCGTCGTCGGCATCGTCGGCGCCTTTATTGCCGGGTTCCTTTTTCCCCGGCTCGGCTTCTCGATCGGCGGCGGCATACTGGCTGCAATCATCAACGCCACGATCGGCGCGGTGATCCTGCTCGTGCTCATCAAGGTCATCAAACGCGCCTGATCCCACGCGCGTGAAACCGACAAGGCCGTGGCGATCTCGCGCCACGGCCTTTTTCGTTTCAGTTGACGCTCACCGGCTTGGAGCGCATGCGCGAGACCGTCTCGCGCTCGGCCCGCTTGCAGCGCATCGGCGGCAGGCCGCGGTCCATCAGCGCCATATCCTCCAGCACCATCTCGCCCATCTTCTTGAAGGCGCTGTCCAGCGCGCCGGCACGGTGGGCCGAACGCACGAAGCCCTTCAGGCTGCGCACTGGGTGATCGGCCGGTAGCGGCTCTTCCGGATAAACATCGCTCGCCGCAACGATATGGCCGCGCTCCACCGCCGCCATCAGCGTCGGGAAATCCACGACGTCAGCCCGGCTGAGCAGGATGAAGGCCGCACCCTTGCGCATCGCAGCGAAGGCCTCGGCGCCGAGAAAGCCCTTGTTCTCGCTCGTCACCGAGGCGACGACGAAGACGAAATCGCTCATTCCCAGCACCTCGGAAAGCGAGGCCGGCTCGACGCCCGCCTCGCGCAGGATCGACGGCGGCAGCCAGGGATCGAACACCCGGATTTTCGCACGGAAGCCCGTGAGAACGCGGTTCAGCGCCCGACCGAGATCGCCGAAGCCGACGATGCCGATCTCCGAACCGGAGAGGAGCCGCGCGGAAGCATTGCCCTCGCCACCCCAGAGTTCTCGGCCCTCACGGAAGGCGACATCGGCATCGATCACTCCACGCGCAAGGTTCAACGCCATGGCAAGGCCGAGTTCGGCGACCGGCTCGGCGAAGACCTGCCCCGTCGTCACGACGTGAATGCCGCGCGCAAACAGGATATCGTAGGGCATGTTGTTGAGGAGATTGCTCTCGACATTCAGGATGGCGCGCAGATTGGGCATGCGGCCGAGCGTTTCCGCCGAAAGCGGCGGCTGGCCGATGATATAGCGTGCCTCTGACAGTACAGCATCGCCGAGCCCGGCAATATCATCGGGATCGGCCTCGACGATGCGATAGGTGCGGCGCAGTTCCGCTTCTGTCTGTGGCGTGAAGATGAGATCGAGCGTGCGCGGCTCGGGCGCGCTGATCACCAGCGGCATTGTGTTGTCGGTCATGGCTCCTCCGGATATGCGTCCACGCTGTGGTAGCACGGGCGTGAGAAGCGTGCGACCTGGGTGCTCCCGCAATTCCGGACGCAAAACCGCTGCGCACTTTTGCTGGATTGCTTAGTACCCCAGACCGCGCAACGCGCGCACGCTGGACGGCGGCAGGGCCGTGCCGCTTGCGGTTATGCCGTTCTGCTCGCAGACATACATGTTGCGCGGCATCCAGCGGAAATCGCGATCACGCGCATACCCTACCGTCGGCTCGCACGCCACCTGCCCCTTGCTCTTGTATTCATCGGTGGCGTCGCTCGGCGTCACGCCGGGCAGGTCCTTGAACACCTGTGCCTGACTGCAGGCGGCGGACAGGAGGAGGGCCAGAAGGGCAAGGGTGGCTCGTGTCTTCATCGTTCCATCCGGCTGAAGCCGGCCTTTCGCAATCCACAAAGAGATACCGCCGGCCGGCGACATGCGCTATAGGCCTGCGAGCATTCCAATTGGTTAGATGGGGTTTTTCATGGCAAGTGCAATCCGGTATCACGAAGGTGACATCTCGGCGGCCGATGCGGCCCGCTATACCGGGGCGATTGCCATCGATACGGAAACGCTCGGCCTTATTCCGCGCCGCGACCGGCTCTGCGTCGTCCAGCTTTCCTCCGGTGACGGCTCCGCCGATGTCATCCGCATCGCCGCCGGCCAGAAGGAAGCCCCCAATCTCGTCGCCATGCTGGAAGACCCGAACCGCCAGAAGATCTTCCACTATGGCCGTTTCGACATCGCGGTGCTGTTCCACACGTTCAGCGTCACCACGACGCCGGTCTTCTGCACCAAGATCGCCTCGCGCCTGACGCGCACCTATACCGACCGCCACGGCCTGAAGGAAAATCTCAAGGAGATGCTCGACGTCGACATTTCCAAGCAGCAGCAGTCGTCCGACTGGGCAGCCGAGACGCTATCCCAGGCACAGCTTGAATATGCCGCCTCCGACGTGCTGCATCTCCATGCCCTGCGCGACAAGCTCATGGCCCGCCTCGTGCGTGACGGCCGGCTTGCCCATGCCGAAGCCTGCTTCACCTTCCTGCCGACCCGCGCCAAGCTCGATCTCATCGGCTGGGAAGAGACCGACATCTTCGCCCATAGCTGAGTCCCGCCGTGCAGAACGGACAGCAGCACCAGACCGGCCCGACGCTGGAGCCCCTGCGTCGGCTCATTCGCAGCCGGCTCGCCGCGTTGCCGCCGGGTCTTTCGGAATTCATCCTGTTCGGCTTGAAACAGGCCTGGGCCTGCCTGTTCGGCGGGTTGATGCTCGGGCTGATCATCCTCACCAAGCTCATCTGGCAGCCGGATTGGCCGCTTCATCGCTATGACGCCCTCTTTCTGATGGCGCTCGCCATTCAGGTCATGTTCCTGCTTTTGAAGATGGAGACGCTGGAGGAAGCGAAGGTCATTCTCATCTACCATGTGGTCGGCACGGTCATGGAGATCTTCAAGGTCCATATGGGCTCCTGGACCTATCCCGAGGCGGCGCTGATCCGCATCGGCGGCGTGCCGCTGTTTTCCGGCTTCATGTATGCCTCGGTCGGCAGCTACATGGCGCGCGCCATCCGCATCTTCGACATGCGCTTCACGCACTATCCGCCGTTCTGGATGACGGCGGTGCTGGCGATCGCCATCTACGCCAATTTCTACGCGCACCACTACCTGCCCGATATCCGCATCCTGCTCTTTGCCGCCACCGCGCTGCTCTTCGGGCGGGTGCGCATCTACTATACGGTGGAGACGAAGCCGCGCTGGATGCCGCTGGTGCTGGCCGCCTTCCTCACCAGCATCTTCCTCTGGGTCGCCGAAAACATCGGCACGGCGACGGGCGTCTGGCTCTATCCCGGCCAGCATGCCTGGCACATGGTGTCGTTCAGCAAGCTCGGCTCGTGGTATCTGCTGCTCTATGTCAGCTTCGTGCTGGTGACGATCGTCTGCCGGCCCCAGCCGCCCGCGACCCCTCAAATCCGACAGGCGCAGGCTTAACGCCCGGTTAACGAGCGAACGGCTATCCTTCAGGTCGATTCTGGAGGTTGCCATCATGTTGACACCCCTGCAGAGCGCGCAGTCCACCGCCGCTGTCTCGGCGTTGCAATCGATCGTCACGACGATTGAGGACCGCCAGCGCGAGGAAGCGGAAAAGGCCAGCGGCCGCAAGAAGGACGACCTCATCCAACAGGCGCATCTGCGCCCGGACGATGCCGCGCGCAAGGCCAATGCCCGCATCAACAAACATTTCTTCGGCAACAGTATCCAGGACGGCGACACGCTCGCCAAGCTGATCTCCCGCTTTTCCGATGCGCTCGGCATAACCCAGCAGGAGGGCGAAGCCGCCCGCAACTTCGCCCAGCGCCTTGCGGACCAGTTGACCCTCGTCGATGCCGTCGGACTTCCCTCGAAGGGCAGCGAGCTCAATGTTTCGCTGCGGGCACTCGGCACGACGCTCGATGCCGTCAAGAAGGCGATGAGCGGCCCCTCGGACGATACCGGCGCCAATCTCGTCGCACGCCTGGCGCTTGCGACCGGTGTCGCGCAGGGCGATGGCGAGGCCGACGCCGACTACGAGCAACGCCTCTCGGCCATGCTGACCCGCCAGCGCGGCGAGTTGCCGGCCGATATGGCGACGATCGAGAAGAAGACCGGCCTGACCGATCTTGGCCTGCGCGCCAGCGATCTCGTGGCGGCGATCCGCAATCCCTATGGCGAGGAAGCCGGGCGCGTGAAGGATGCGCTGGCGGAAAAGGCTAAGGACGAAAAGGCGCTGACGCCGGAAATGCAGAAGGTGCTCGCGCGTCTGGAAGACGCCGCGAACCCCAAGACGATCGAGGAGCTGAAGCTCGAGCGCACCAGGCGCGATCCGACCCGCGTGGAGGATGCAGAGACGCGCAAGGAGCGCGAGGAGACGATCCAGAAACTCGAGGCTGGCGAAAAGCTCGAAGACGTAAAGGACCTTCAAGACGCCGTTGGCCGCGCCCATGAGGAGGCCGCCAAGGGCAAAGCAACCGACAAGACGGGTGCCGACCCGTCTCGCGATGCCGTCGATGCAATCCAGCTTCTCGCCTCCGGCGCCGAGGCAACCAAGGCGGTTGAAAAGGCATCGGCGAAGCCCGACGACACGCTTCTCCAGCACAAGGATGCGCCTGCGGAAACGACAGGCGAGGCCGTGCGCAATCTCGATGCCGCCGGCACGAAGGAGAAGGACGAGCGGGAGGACGCCAGGAAGGAAATCTTTGCGCTGCGCATCGACGACAACGGGATCTACGACCTGATCACGCGCCAGCTTGTGGCTTAGGGCTTCTTTCTGACGATACCGAGCCTCGCGATCACCTCCGGCGGAATGCCATAGCGACGGATCGCATCCTTCTGGCTGCGCAGGCCGCACATTTCGCGCTGGATGAAGAAGGCCCAGACCTTGTCGGCCGCATCGTTCAGCAGGTCTTCGCGCTCCGCCTCGCCACAGCCGGCGGCGAAACGCTCCGAGAGCAACGCGAGCGCCTTCTCGACCTTCAGCCCGTGCCGGCCGAGCGCATCCGCCCGCTCCGACATCAGTTCGTATTCGAGAATATTGAGCCCCGTCTCCTTGGTGAAGGAGGGGGCAAGCGCCTGGGGCGGGCGTACCGTCATCGTTCGTCTCCGTCAGGACCCAAAGATGGCGCGGCGACGGCCCGACGGCAAGACCTCACACCGCGCGGGCACGGACCTCTTCGAAATGCCAGTCGACGAGCAGCTTGCCATCGCGCCAGACCGGCTGCAACAGGTTGCGGCGGCCGGCGAGCTGGTCGACGCGCGCGCCTTCAAGCCCGATATACCCCTCGACCACCGCCTGGCGGCCGGCCTTGGACGCCTTCAGGTTCATCGTGGCCGGACGCTTATAGACGTCATGCCAGATACCGGCGGAATCCTGCCTTGCATTGGCCTTCATGGCGAAGGAATAGGTGTCGCGGTTGACGCGCTGGAGCAGGCCCGCGCCCATTCCGAAGGCGATGTTCTCCGCCGAGAAGCCGAAGGCCTCCAGCCGGCCGAGAATGAGGCCGATATCGGCGGGCGAGATGCCATCGCCCTGGATGACGCGCACGCTGTTGTCGAGCACCTTGTAGCCCTTGCCGTTCAGATGCGTGCCGAAGGCATAGGCGAGCTGACGCAGCACCTGCACCGGGGTTTCGACCGGGTCGCCGCTGTCGGGCCGCACGACGAGCGTGCCGCCGGCGGCCTGCACACGATCCTTCAGCTGCTTGCCCCAGATTTCCGAGACCGCGTTGTTGATGTCGTAGCTGTCGGAAACGACGGCATAGAGGCCCTTGCCGCCGAACTTGTCGATCATGTTGCCATAGGCCTCGGCCTCGTGCTCCTGGCCCCAGGACGTCATGGTCGAATGCTCGGAGGCGGGAATGGAATAGCCGGCCATGTCGGCGCCGTAGTAGCGGCGGGCATAGAGCACGGCGCTGACGGTATCCGTGCCCATGAAGTTGACGAGATGCGCAGCACCGCCGATGCCGGCCTGCTCGAAACTCGTCGTACCGCGCGCGCCAAAATCGTGCAGGCGGAAGGGCAGCACGCTGGCGGGATCGTCGCAGGTCTTCTCCAGGAACGGCTGGATGATCTGCTTCACCTTGCGAGAGTTGGAGGCGACGGTGCTCGGATACCAGATGGCGCGCAGGAAGGCCGTCTCGATATAGGAGGTCAGCCAGTAGCAGGCCGGATCCGTGTTGACGACCTGGGCGACCGGCACGCCGCGCCGCACCAGCGTGCCCTCCGGCAGGGCCTCGATGAGGAGCGGCAGGTAACCGCCGTGTTTGCTGACGATATGCGTCCAGCCCTCGCGGTTGAACGGCAGGCCATGCGCCAAGACGATCCCTTCAGCCTCATCGATGTCCTGCATCGTCACCGGCTTCGACAGATACTCCTTGAGGAACATCTGGAGGCCGAAGAACAGCACTTCCGCATGGTCCGAATGGCCACGCGCCTCGACATAGGACGAGATGGCACGGGTTTCCGGGGGATATTGCAGATAGTGGCTGAACTTGTAGCTGTCGGTGTTGAGGATGAGGTTGGTGAGGTTCATCAAAAAGTCTCCGCCGCATCCGCGGCCCGCTTCACCGGCGGCCAACAGTGCGGGCAAGATTTACTTGAGCTGAGCATAAGGGGCAAGAGCCGTCGAGCGGGACAATCCGGGGACGTTTGCTGCATCTGCGAAGCTCTTCGGGATACGTTAGGAATTCATTAACCATAAAATGCCAAATGTAAGAGCCAGAAGTTGTTCGGAAGCTCGGGAACACCCGTCCGGCACAGTCAAGCGGTTCAATGCCAACAGGTTTATCCGTCGCCTCCGCGTAAAGCGCCTGGTTCGTCCGGGCCGAAGCATCCCCTCGCAGCGTCGCGCATGATGCGCCATCCGACGAACGATGGAACATTGGCAAGACCTTGAGGATGCAACGCATCGGCAAGGCGGCGAACAGGAGGCAGGCATGCTGCCGCGCGTGGCACCAACGACCGGGACGACCCAGCCCACCCCTGCCCTTGCGGCCGGGACATCGGTCGATGCCGCCGCCAAGCCCCCGCTTTCCGCCGCCGCCCTTGCCAACCTGCGCGCCGAAGTCGTGCTGCGCCTCATCGAGACGCTGCTGAAGCACATGCCGCGCACCGGCGAGGCGAGCCCAAACCGCGACCTTCTTGAGACATTGCTGACCGTCCTGAAGACCCTGCCCGGCCGGGAAGGCGAAAGCGGGCGCAAGCTCGCCGACCTCATCGCCAAACTGCCGCCCGAAATGCGCCCGGCCGTGGAAAAGCTGATCAGCACCGTCCTGTCGGCCGTGCCGACACGCACGCTGGTGGAGATCGTGCGCAACCCGAACGGCCCGGAGGCGCAGAAACTCGCCACCCTGCTGGCCACGAACCTGACGGCCGAAGACCGCCACGCTACGGAAGGCCACACCGCCAGTGGCCAGAAGCCCGCCGCCCTGACGGCGCAGCAACTCGCCGTCGTCGGCCGTCACAGCCTGCAGCAGGCCGCCCAGATGGCGCAGCTGCTCAGCGGCGATGCCCGCACCCTGCAGGCAATGTTGAAGCGTGTCTTCGACTTCGACGGCGGCTCGAAGCCACGCGCCGCGACTGCTCAGCCGCTGCAAACCGCCGGAACGACGGAAAAAGCGGCAACGGTCACAAAAGCCGAAAGCACGGTGAAAACGGAAACGACCGGAGCAAAGGCGGAAGCGGCCGGCAAGGCCGAAACGCGCGGAACGACGACGGCGCGGGCCGAGCTTACAGGCGCGGTCCGGCAGCCGAACGAGACGCCCGCGCTTCAACGGATGGCTGAAGCGCGCCCGGTCGCGACTGCGCCTGTCCCGGCGCTTGCAGACGACCACCCGCTGGTGGAAGCCATCGAGAACGTCAAACCCCAGCAGGCCGATGCGCAGGAGCCCGAGGACAACACTTCGGCGACCGTCAGACGCGAGGAAGCCTTGGCTCGACAGCCGCTCACCAACACCACAGGCCAAGCCTTGGCGCGCAGTGTGCTGCAAGCCGTGGCCCGCGACCTGCCGCCTGCCCTTCTGACGGAAGCGGTCATTCATCTCGTCGAAAACCTCTCGCCCGAGGAAGCGACGTTCCTGCGCACCCTCCTCGAGCGTCCGCTCGACGTCGTCCCGCCGCCGGACGTGGAATTGACGGAGACCGGGCTACCGCCTGTCGTCGATCCGGAGGCGGAGACGATCGCAGCCGCCGAACAGGACGCGGACATGGCGAGCGCCGACATATCAGAGGAAACCGCACGCCTGCGGCCCGACCCGGCCCAGACGGCATCCGTGCCGGCCCGCCAGGCGCCGGTTCTTGCGGAGGACGCCCGCCCCGCCCAACGTCTTGCGGAAAACGGCGCTGCCCAGGCGCAAGTCGCCGCTCAGCCCGATCTCGCGCTGCCGGCCGCGGTCGCCCGCGAGGGGATTCCGCTCGCCTTCGTGCCCTACCTGCCGGCGGAGGAAGACCTCGAATGGTCGGAAACGCGCGAAGCGGAAGAGGATGAAGCCGCCGACGAGGACGGCGCTGCCGGCGAGCATGACGGCGGCGAGGAGAATGCGGACGACACGGCCGAGGACGGTGACGAGCCGGAAACGCCCGATATGGCCCGTCGGCGCGAAAAGACGGCCGAGATGGTCGGCGTCATCGAACCAGGCCTCGTCTTCTACCAGAAGCTCGGCGACTACTGGACCTGAGTAACCGGCATCCCAAAACAAAAAAGCCCGCGGAGATCGCTCTCCGCGGGCTCTTTATTTCGTAAGCGAAAGCTTACTCGGCGTTGTTGCGGTTCTTCAGAGCCGCGCCGAGGATGTCGCCGAGCGAAGCGCCCGAGTCGGACGAACCGAACTGTGCGACGGCTTCCTTCTCTTCAGCGATTTCCAGAGCCTTGATCGAAAGCTGGATCTTGCGATCCTTCTTCGAGAAGTTCAGGACGCGGGCATCGACGGTCTGGCCGACCGAGAAACGCTCCGGACGCTGTTCGTCACGGTCACGCGAGAGATCGCCACGACGGATGAACGAGGTGAGGTCTTCGTGGTTGACGAGCTTCACTTCGATGCCGCCATCGTTGATCGCGATGACTTCAGCCGAAACGACGGCGTTCTTGCGCAGGTCGCCGGACGTGGCGGCATCGCCGACAGCGTCCTTGCCGAGCTGCTTGATGCCGAGCGAGATGCGCTCCTTGTCGACGTCAACATCCAGAACGACTGCCTTGACGACGTCGCCCTTGTTGAACTCTTCGATGACCTGCTCGCCCGGACGGTTCCAGTCGAGGTCCGACAGGTGAACCATGCCGTCCACGTCGCCGTCGAGGCCGATGAACAGGCCGAATTCGGTCTTGTTCTTGACTTCGCCTTCGACTTCCGTGCCAGCCGGGTGGCTGTGCGCGAAGGCCTGCCAGGGGTTCTCGAGGGTCTGCTTGAGACCGAGCGAGATGCGGCGCTTCGTCGGGTCGACTTCGAGAACGACCACGTCGACTTCCTGGCTCGTGGACAGGATCTTGCCGGGGTGAACGTTCTTCTTCGTCCAGGACATTTCGGAGATGTGGATCAGGCCTTCGATGCCCGGCTCCAGCTCGACGAACGCACCGTAGTCGGTGATGTTCGTGACCGTACCGGAAATCTTCTTGCCGGTCGGGTACTTGGTGCCGATGCCATCCCACGGATCCGACTCGAGCTGCTTCATGCCGAGCGAGATACGGTGGGTTTCCTGGTTGATGCGGATGATCTGAACCTTGACCTGCTGGCCGATGGACAGGATTTCCGACGGATGGTTGACGCGGCGCCAGGCCATGTCGGTGACGTGCAGCAGGCCGTCGATTCCGCCGAGGTCAACGAACGCACCGTAATCGGTGATGTTCTTGACGACGCCGTCAACAACCTGGCCTTCTTCGAGGTTCTGAACGATTTCAGAACGCTGCTCGGCGCGCGACTCTTCGAGAACCGTGCGGCGCGAGACGACGATGTTGCCGCGACGCTTGTCCATCTTGAGGATTTCGAAGGGCTGCGGGTTGTGCATGAGCGGCGTGACGTCGCGGATCGGACGGATGTCGACCTGCGAACGCGGCAGGAAGGCAACGGCGCCGTCGAGATCGACGGTGAAGCCACCCTTGACCTGGTTGAAGATGACGCCTTCGACGCGCTCGCCGGCTTCGAACTTGACTTCGAGCTTGGCCCAGCTCTCTTCGCGGCGAGCCTTTTCGCGCGACAGAACAGCTTCGCCCAGCGCGTTTTCGATGCGCTCGACGTAAACTTCGACTTCGTCGCCGACCTTCAGCGTGCCGTCCTTGGACTTGGCACCGAATTCCTTGAGCGGTACGCGACCTTCGACCTTGAGGCCGACGTCAACGATGGCGACGTCCTTCTCGATGGCCGTAACGATACCCTTGGCAACATAGCCTTCGGCGAGATCGTTAGACGCAAAGGATTCCTGCAGAAGGGCTGCGAAATCTTCGCGCGTGGGGTTTGCTTGAGACATTGAAACTCCTGGTGTGCCTGTGGGGCACGGGCGCCGGGGGTTAGCGTTGATGAGGAACAAAACGATGCCCGCTGCCTTGAAAGGCAGCAAATCCGGCGCGGGGACAGGCTTTGCTCTTATGTGCGCAATTCCGGACGGAAAACCGCCTGGGCACTTTTCCTGGAATTGCTATTGCTTAAATGCAGCGTCGATAATCGACCGTGCCGCAGAAAACGCCGCCTCTATACTCATTTCCGAGGTATCAAGCAAGTGCGCATCGTCCGCGGGCTTCAAAGGGCTGTCCGCCCGGCCCATATCGCGCTCGTCGCGACGGCGGATATCGTCGAGGACCGTCTCATAATCGGCCGCCCCGCCGCCGGCGAGGATCTCGTCGTGGCGGCGCCTGGCGCGCACCTCCGGCGAGGCCGTGACATAAAGTTTCACCGGCGCATCCGGGCAGACGACCGTGCCGATATCGCGGCCGTCCAGCACCGTTCCCGGCTCGCGCGCTGCAAAGGTGCGCTGCGCCTCGACCAGCGCCCGCCGCACCGAAGGCATGACCGCGATCTTCGAGGCCGCTTCACCGATGGCATGGGCCGATAGCACGGAACGGTCGAGCCCGGCGAGATCAAGGTTGCGGGCGACATCGGCGGCGACCGCCTCGTCATCGAGCGGTAGGCCGCGATCGACCAGCGCCTTCGCCGTGGCGCGGTATGTCAGGCCGGTATCGAGATGATGAAAGCCATAGACCTCCGCGATGCGGCGCGAGAGCGTGCCCTTGCCCGCAGCGGCGGGACCGTCGATGGCGATCGTCTTCATGGCGTATCCGTGCGTCATATGCTTTTCATCAAGCGTGTTAGCGGAAGAGTGGGGGCTATGCCAAGGGGCTGGGCAGCGCCAATTCTTGATTGGCACGCGCTATTTCATTCAGGATCGTGCATGCTACGCCTTCGACGTTCTCTAAGGACGATATGCAGAAAGAGCCCGGATATGCTCGCGCCCATTACGAGAATGACGGGATGCGTATCTGGCACTGTTGGATCCGTTCCCTGCATCTGCTTCGCAAGAATGAAAAGGCAAGCAAACAAAATCAGTGCCGAATGTATGATCATGTGCCATATTGCGTTGGAAGACGCATTGTGAAGCTCGCTGGTCAAGGCCAATCGATACGCTTCCAACCGCGATGGCACTCTCTCGTTGTTGTTCTCTGCCGAGATTGGAGCGGCATCGAGTATGGCGCTAGTACGCACCATGAGCTTCTTGTCCAAGACTGTTGCCAACCACATCAGGACCGCAACAATGCAAATGAACACAGCCAAAGGAAAAACATCGCGGCGGTACAAATGGAACGATAAAAGAAGCCCGAGAATAATTGCTAAGGCAGACATTACGCCAATCAACAATCGGCGCAAAAAGAGTTTTTCAACCAGCTCATATTCGACTTGATTCAAAACCACGGCTTTCGCTCGCAGATGCAAGCGATAAACCACATGCTCTTCGTCAAGTTGGCGAACTACGCGTTGATGAGTACGAGTCATGCTGTCTCCCGGGCTTCCGACAAAACCTAAGGCGACAGCACTTAACAGCCTATTCCCGACAAAGTCGAAATTTTACGCGCCGAGCTCGATCTTCGCGCCCAGCCCCGCCATCAGGTCCATGAATTCCGGGAAGCTCGTGGCGATCATCGTTGCGTCGTCCACCGTCACGGGGTTTTCCGAAACGAGGCCCATGACGAGGAAGCTCATCGCAATGCGGTGGTCGAGATGGGTGGCGACGGCCGCGCCCGAAGCGTTGCCGAGGCCCTTGCCATCCGGGCGGCCACGCACCACGAGCGAGGTTTCACCCTCGTCGCAATCCACGCCGTTGAGCTTGAGGCCATTGGCGACGGCCGAGAGGCGATCGCTTTCCTTGACGCGCAGCTCTTCCAGGCCGTTCATCACGGTCGCACCCTCGGCAAAAGCAGCGGCGACAGCGAGAACAGGGTATTCGTCAATCATCGACGGGGCGCGGTCTTCCGGCACCGTGACGCCCTTGAGCGCGGAGGAACGGACGCGCAGGTCCGCCACGTCCTCGCCGCCGGCAAGGCGCGGGTTGATGACCTCGATATCGGCGCCCATTTCCTGCAGCGTCAGGATGAGGCCCGTGCGGGTCGGGTTCATCAGCACGTTGAGGATGGTGACATCGGAGCCCGGTACGAGCAGGGCGGCAACCAGCGGGAACGCCGTCGAGGACGGGTCGCCCGGCACGTCGATGACCTGGCCGGTGAGCTTGCCGCGGCCTTCCAGCCGGATCGTGCGTACGCCATCGGCATCCGTCTCGACGGTGAGGTTGGCGCCAAAGCCCTGCAGCATCTTTTCGGTATGGTCGCGCGTCATGATCGGCTCGATGACCGTCGTGATGCCGGGCGTGTTGAGGCCGGCGAGCAGCACGGCGGACTTCACCTGGGCGGAGGCCATCGGCACGCGATAGGTGATCGGCGTCGGCGTCTTCGGCCCACGCAAGGTAACGGGAAGACGGTCGCCGTCCTCCGATTTCACCTGCACGCCCATTTCGCGCAGCGGGTTCAGCACGCGGCCCATCGGGCGCTTGGTCAGCGAGGCGTCGCCGATGAAGGTGCTGTCGAAATCATAGACACCGACGAGGCCCATGGTCAGACGGCAGCCCGTGCCGGCATTGCCGAAATCGAGCGGCGCCTCGGGGGCCAGCAGGCCGCCATTGCCGACACCGTTGATGATCCAGGTGTCGCCTTCCTTGCGGATCTTGGCGCCCATGGCCTGCATGGCCTTGCCGGTATTGATGACGTCCTCGCCTTCGAGCAGACCGGTGATGCGGGTCTCGCCGCTGGCCAGGCCGCCGAACATGAAGGAACGATGGGAAATCGACTTGTCGCCGGGAATGCGAACGGTTCCGGTGAGGCCGGAGGATTTGCGAGCGGTTGCGGGCCGGGCATGGGCGCCGTGCGACATGGGCGTCTTCCTTGATCGATAGAAGGCTTCCCGGAAAGAGTGCCGGGGAGAACGCGGGCTAGCTATCACAAACGATTTAAACCGTCATCCTCCTCCCAAAAAACAATCGTCGCGCGGCGCTCGCCCGCTCCACCCGGAGTCTGGCCCCAAAGTTAGGCTTTGACAGGATTGCGCAAGACGATTAAGGGGACCGGCTAATCAATTTACCGTTCAACACGCCGGACAACCGGCCCCGCCGGAAACATTCGGCACTCAGAAGGCTTTGACTGTGGCAAAAGCGGAACTCGGAACCAAACGCATCGACCCGGAAACGGGCAAGAAGTTCTACGACCTCAATCGCGACCCGATCGTTTCCCCCTACACGGGCAAGTCCTACCCGCTGTCCTATTTCGAGGAGACGGCTGCGGTTGCAGTCCTTGAGAAGGAAGAAGACGAGGACGCCAGCGAAGTCGATACGGAGAACACCGAAGTCGAGCTCGTTTCGCTCGAGGATGCCGACGACGATGCAGCGGCCGGCGACGATCTGCCTGATCTCGGCGACGACGACGTCGAGATCGATGGCGACGACGACGACACCTTCCTGGAACAGGAAGAGGACGACGATGACGACATGACCGGCATCATCGGCGTCGGCGGCGACGACGACGAAGCGTAAGATTTTGATTTACCGGCCGGTTTTAAAAAAAATCGGCCGGTTTTCATTTTTCGGCTTGCCATCCTTCCAGACGGGAAGTAATAAGCCGCCACACCGAACGGCAGCGCCGCTTCGGTTCCCGGAAACCGGCTCTGCCGGACCCGTTATGGGGCTATAGCTCAGCTGGGAGAGCGCTTGCATGGCATGCAAGAGGTCAGCGGTTCGATCCCGCTTAGCTCCACCAAACCTTTCCTAAGACAAATACATTCCGTAGTGCTTCAGGCATATTTCCGCCTTCACGGCTGCTCGCGCATGCCCGGCGTCGCCTCGCGCTGGTCGGCATCTTCGAGATCCGTTTTCACGATATAGGCATCGGTGTGCTGGCGGGCAGCTTCGCGCAGGGCGGCGAGATTGGGGACGTCGTCACCTTCGATTTCGCCGGTGCCGCCGTGATCGATCTCGTGCTCGGCCTGCAACCAATGATCATCCGGCTTCCCCTCCGGCTGGCCTTCCAGCAGCCAGAGTTCATGCGCGCGCTTGCGGATTTTTTCTTCGCGGTCTTCGGTCATGACGAGCTCCCTTCACATGGTGATGGACAACGGCAGGCGGGGCAGGATGTTCCCTTCCTGCCCCTCTGTCGGAACGACTTTGCTTGCGTCATTCATGGAGCAAGAATAAGCATGATCCGCCGAGCGTCTAGGGACCGACGCCAGCTTTGTCGGGGGACATCATGAGCTTTACGGAAACGACGACCACCTCCTGGTTTTCCAGGCTGAAGGGGGCGCTGATCAAGATCGTGGTCGGCTTCATCCTTCTCATCGCCTGCATCTGGCTTCTCTTCTGGAACGAGGGCCGCTCGGTCAAAACCTATCGCTCGCTCGTCGAGGGCGCCGGCCTTGTCGTTTCCGTCGACAATGGCAATGTCGATCCGGCAAACGAGGGCAAGCTCGTGCACATATCGGGGCCGGTCAAGCCGGTCGGCGTGCCGGAAGACAACCAGCTCGGCATTTCGGCCGAGGGCGCCGTCGGCCTCGACCGCGTGGTCGAGATGTATCAGTGGGTCGAGGAATCCAAGTCAGAGACGCGCAAGCAGCTCGGCGGCAGCGAGGAAACCGTCACCACCTATTCCTACCGCAAGGAATGGAACCACCGCGAAATCAGCTCCGGCAGCTTCCGCCAGTCGGGCCATGACAACCCGCAAAAGCCGATCGACGATGCGAGCTTCCCGGTCGATTCGGTCAATATCGGTGCCTTCAGCGTCGATGGCCGCACGGCGGCCAATCTCGGCGACGACAGGCCCATTCCGCTGACCGCGCTCGACGCGACCCGCGTCGGCGAGGCAGCAACGCTCGGCAAGCCGGTTTCGGCGCTTGGCGGCCAGGCGGTCTTCTCGTTCGATCCGCAGAACCCGCAGATCGGCGATATCAGGATTTCCTTCAAGCGGTCGGATCTGTCCGAGGCGAGCTTCGTCGGCGCGCAGCGCGGCACGGGCATCACGCCCTACAAAACAACGAACGGGCGCGAGCTTCTGCTGAGCGAGGCCGGTCTCCACGATGCGGCAGCGATGTTCGAGACCGCGCAGAGCGAGAACACGATTATCACCTGGGTGGTGCGCGTGGGCGGGCTCGTCGGCATCTTCATCGGCTTCGCCTTCATCTTCTCGATCCTCGGCGTGATCGGCGATGTCGTGCCGTTCATCGGTTCCATCGTCAATTTCGGCACGTCCATCATCGCGCTGATCCTGACACTGCTGATCGGCCCCACGGTGATCGCCATCGCCTGGATCGCCTACCGCCCGTTTGTCGCCATCGCGGTTCTCGTGATCGGCGTTGCGCTGGCGGCCGGCATCCTTTACCTGCGCAAGGGCAAGGCCGCTTCCGCACCGGTTACGACAGGGGCGCTTGGCAGGCAACAGTGACAGGAGCGGGCGACGGGTGACCTTTTATATCTCGAAGATTTTCTGGCTCGTTGCCCAGCCGCTCTCACTTTCCTTCCTGCTGCTCGTCATCGGCCTCTTCGCGGGGCTGTTGAAATGGAACCGCATCCGGACATGGGCTAGCCTTGCCGCCGCCCTCGTCCTTTTCGTGACGCTGTTCACCTCGACCGGCGCCGTGCTGCTGCAACAGCTGGAGGACCGGTTTGCCCGCGCCGATCTTCCCGTGGGCGGGCCGAGCTGCATCATCACCCTCGGGGGCGGGTTCGAATCGGAGATCGTGACCGCGCGCGGCGGTTTCGAGATGACGCAGGCCGGCGACCGCTTCGTGGAAACGCTTCGGCTTGCGCGGGATTTCCCGACGGCGCGCATTCTCGTTTCCGGCGGCGATGGGTCGCTGAGCGGCGCCTATGAGGGGGATGCCGTCATCGCCGAGCGTTTCTTCGCCGCCTTCGGCATTCCCGAGGAACGGCTGATCCGCGAGACAGAATCACGCGATACTTTCGAGAACGCCGCCAATACGGAAACCCTACTGGCGTCAAACGGGCTGGAAAACTGCCTGTTGGTGACCTCAGCCTTCCATATGCCGCGCTCGATGGGCCTGTTCCGCGAGCTCGGCCTTACCGTGCTGCCCTGGCCGACGGATTATCGCACGACGGGCAAGGCGAGCCTCGGGCTCGACTTCACGCAGCCTTCGGCCAATAGCCAGCTGATGACGACGGCGGTTCGCGAGTGGACGGGCCTGCTGTTCAACTATCTCGCCGGCCGCACGCAGGCATTCTTCCCGCAGTAAGCGATTTATTTCTTGGAAATCGTCTCGAAATCGGCGCCGCGCACGCGCACCGTCATCGTGCAGTATTCGCTGTCGTCGCGCCCGCAGCTTGCGGCATTGGCCTTAAGCTCGAACACCATGTTTCCAAAACGCTTCTTCATCTCATAGCCGTAGAGATCGGCATTGGCGGCGAGGAAATATCCGCCTTCCGCGACATGAATATAGAATTGGTGCGGGCAGCCGACATCGCCGCAAAGACCGCCGGGCACGCCGTCGCAATTGACCGCGCCCAGATTGAAGATCGCATCGACCAGCGTGTCGTTGTTGAAATCGATGTTGTCGACAAAGTCCTCGCCATAGATCGCCGTCTTGCAGCGCGTGGCCACTTCGGCCTGCACCGTCGCCAGCGGATCCTGCACGATCTCGGCCGCACGGGCCGGCGCGCCGGTCGAAAGCAGCGCGGCGGAGACGATTGCCAGGATTCTCATACGGATGGCCATCTCTCAAACCTTTCCATGGCAGGCGATTCGGTCATTATGCGCTCGGGAGCGCACGACGTGATTCTGTCGCGCGCGACTTTACCGTTGCCAAGCTGTCGCGAGGCTTGGCCGGAGGGGAGAAACGCGTGACGATCCTGGAACTGCTCGATTATACCGGCGTCGCGGTCTTTGCCGCCACCGGCGCGCTTTCGGCCTCGCGCAAACAGCTCGATATCATCGGCTTTCTGTTCCTGGCAGCAGCCACCGGCATCGGCGGCGGCACGTTCCGCGACGTCATCCTCGGCGCGACACCGGTCTTCTGGGTGGTCAACCCGACCTATCTTATCGTCTGCGTCGCCGTCGCCCTTCTCGTCTTCGTGCTCGCCCACCGTATCGAGTCGCGCTATCGCCTGCTGCTCTGGCTCGATGCCATGGGCGTCTCGGCCTATTGCGTGATGGGGGCAGCCAAGGGCTATGCCGCGACGAACTCGCCGACGGTCGCCATCACGACCGGCGTGTTGACCGCAAGCTTCGGCGGCATCATCCGCGATCTCCTGGCGAACGAACCGTCCGTCCTGCTGCGGCCGGAGGTCTATGTGACGGCAGCGCTGATCGGCGCGGCCGGCTTCACGGCTGCGACGGTCGCAGGCGCGCCGCTCTGGCTCGCCTCGGCCATCGGCATTGCCGCAGCCTTCGCGGTGCGCGGCGGCGCGCTGCGCTTCGGCTGGCGTTTCCCGGTCTACCGGCCCCGGCCGGGGCGGCATCCCGACGATGTGATGTGAAAGGTCTCAGTCCTTCCTGCAGGGACGCAGGCGGATGATCACGTCGACATTGGCGATTTCCATGCCTTCCGGGGGCTCCGGCAGGTTGTCGATCGCGATATTGCTGACGGGAATGTCGAGAACGCGGTTTTCACCCTCGACGAAGAAATGGTGGTGATCCGAGACGTTCGTGTCGAAATAGGTCTTCGAGCTTTCCACCGCGAGAACGCGGATCAGGCCCGCCTCGGTAAACTGGTGCAGCGTATTGTAGACGGTCGCAAGCGACACGGGCACGCCGGCGGTCACCGCCTCCTCGTGCAGTTCCTCGACGGTCAGGTGACGGTCGCCCTTGGCGAAAAGCAGGTCGGCGAGTGCCACGCGCTGGCGCGTCGGGCGCAGGCCAGAATGGCGCAGGCGCGTTTCGATGGGCATCTCGTGTGCATGCGTCATGGGCGACGGATCCGCTTGGCTTAGCCTTGAATAACAATCTTGAACTTTCGATATAACTTTAGCGGAAGCGGGATTCAATAGGAATGCGGCATCCGCAAGGCGCGCAACATGCGGAAAAACCGGGGCCTTTGCCTGGCCTCCGCCACTTTGCACTGGCTGTGACCGCTGGCATCATGTATGCGGACAGCTGAATGAACGTCCCATCCGCGCAGGATGGGGCAGAAAAAACGAGGCGGCCGAGATGCTTCAAATCGCATCCGTCCTCCGCTAAATCTAACGCTGAACAAGCGTGAACACGACCGGGGATGAAACACCACGATGACGACCAGGCAATCCAGCTACAACTATGAGGAAATTCTGTCCTGCGGCCGCGGCGAGCTTTTCGGTCCCGGCAATGCGCAGCTTCCTCTGCCTCCGATGCTGATGGTCCACCGCATCACCGACATTTCCGAAACCGGCGGCGCCTTCGACAAGGGCTATATCCGCGCGGCTTATGACGTGAAGCCCGATGACTGGTACTTCCCCTGCCACTTCCAGGGCAACCCGATCATGCCGGGCTGCCTCGGCCTCGACGGCATGTGGCAGCTCACCGGCTTCTTCCTCGGCTGGCTCGGCGAGCCCGGCCGCGGCATGGCGCTTTCCACCGGCGAAGTGAAGTTCAAGGGCATGGTCCGCCCGGACACCAAGCTTCTCGAATACGGCATCGACTTCAAGCGCGTCATGCGCGGCCGCCTCGTGCTCGGCACGGCGGACGGCTGGCTGAAGGCCGATGGCGAGACCATCTATCAGGCGACCGACCTGCGCGTCGGCCTGTCGAAGGACAAAGACGCTTAAAAGGCGGCGCAAGCTGCGGAAAGCCTGAGGGCGGCGCTGAGCCGCCTTCACAACAAGACGTTCTAGAAAAGGGCAGGAATATGAGACGGGTAGTTGTCACGGGTCTGGGGATCGTATCCTCCATCGGGAACAACGCGGACGAAGTGACGGCGTCGCTGCGCGACGCGCGCTCCGGCATCAGCTTCAGCCAGGATTTCGCCGACCACGGCTTCAAGTGCCAGGTCTGGGGTTCGCCCAATATCGACACGACCGAGCTCGTCGACCGCCGTGCGGCACGCTTCCTCTCGCAGGGCGGCTCGTGGAACCACGTCGCCATGAAGCAGGCGATTGCCGATTCCGGCCTGGAAGAAGCCGATTACGCGGCCAATCCGCGTGCCGGCATCATCATGGGTTCGGGCGGTCCGTCCACCCGCACCCTGATCGAAGCGGCCGAAATCACGCTCAAGAACAATTCGCCCAAGCGCATCGGCCCGTTCGCCGTGCCGAAGGCGATGTCCTCGACGGCATCGGCAACGCTCGCGACCTGGTTCAAAATCCACGGTGTCAACTATTCCATCTCCTCGGCCTGCTCGACGTCGGCACATTGCATCGGCAATGCCGCCGAGATGATCCAGTGGGGCAAGCAGGACATCATGTTCGCCGGCGGCCACGAAGACCTCGACTGGACCATGTCGAACCTTTTCGACGCCATGGGCGCCATGTCCTCCAAGTACAACGACACGCCGGCAACAGCCTCGCGCGCCTATGACGTGAGCCGCGACGGCTTCGTCATTGCCGGCGGCGCCGGCGTTCTGGTTCTCGAAGAGCTGGAACACGCCAAGGCCCGCGGCGCGAAGATCTATGCGGAAATCGTCGGCTACGGCGCGACCTCCGACGGCTACGACATGGTGGCCCCGTCGGGTGAAGGCGCCATGCGCTGCATGCGCCAGGCGCTTGCCACCGTGAAGGGCGATGTCGACTACATCAACACGCACGGCACCTCGACGCCGGTCGGCGATTCGAAGGAAATCGGCGCGATCCGCGAAGTCTTCGGCGACAAGATCCCGCACATCCAGTCGACCAAGTCGCTGACCGGCCATTCGCTGGGTGCTGCCGGCGTGCAGGAGTCGATCTACGGCCTCCTGATGATGCAGGCCGGCTTCATCGGCGAAAGCGCGCATATCACCGAGCTGGACCCGGAATTCGACGGCGTGCCGATCGTGCGCAAGCGCATCGACAATGCCAAGATCGACACGGTTCTCTCGAATTCCTTCGGCTTCGGCGGCACCAACGCCACGCTGGTCTTCCAGCGCCACAACGGATGACTGGCATGACGGGGATCATGAACGGCAAGCGCGGCCTCATCATGGGGGTCGCGAACAACCACTCTATCGCCTGGGGCATCGCGCAGAAGCTCGCCGGTGCAGGTGCCGAACTCGCCTTCACCTATCAGGGCGAAGCGCTCGGCAAGCGCGTGAAGCCGCTAGCCGCCGAGCTCGGCTCGGACTTCGTCATTCCCTGCGATGTCGAGGACATCGCCTCGGTGGATACGACGATCGCGGCGATCAAGGAAAAATGGGGCAAGCTCGATTTCGTCGTGCACGCCATCGGCTTTTCCGACAAGAACGAGCTGAAGGGCCTCTACGCCGACACCTCGCGCGACAACTTTTCGCGCACCATGGTGATCTCGTGCTTCTCCTTCACGGAAATCGCCAAGCGCGCGGCGGACCTGATGACGGACGGCGGCGCGATGCTGACGCTGACCTATGGCGGCTCCACGCGCATCATGCCGAACTACAACGTCATGGGCGTTGCCAAGGCGGCACTGGAAGCCTCCGTGCGCTACCTTGCCGGCGACTACGGCCCGCAGGGCATCCGCGTCAACGCGATTTCGGCCGGACCGATCCGCACGCTGGCGGGTGCCGGCATCTCGGACGCCCGTGCCATGCTCTCGTGGCAGCAGAAGAACGCGCCGCTGCGCCGCACCGTCACCATCGAGGATGTCGGCAATTCGGCGCTCTACCTGCTCTCCGATATGTCGAGCGGCGTCACCGGCGAGATCCACTATGTGGACTCCGGTTACAACATCACCTCCATGCCGACGCTGGAGCGGCTGGCCAAGGCCGACAGTGAGTAACAGAACGGCGCGGAGTTCTCGGACTTCGCGCCGTTTTCCTTTTACGAGCGCAACATCAGCACCACGATAAGCAGGATCAGCGCCGCAAGTATGCCGAGGAAGACCATCCTCACGCGGCTGTTCATTTCCAGCGGCTTGCCATCAGCGCCGCGCCTCAGGAAGGCGAGCGGCACCTCGGAGGTCGGCGTATGCCCCTCCCCTTGCTTCACATCTTTCGCGATAACATCCGCCACATCTTCCGTGATCGGCGGCCTGGCAGGTCCAAAAGCCATTACGGATCTCCTGAACGGGTACGGTCCGTCGATGGTGGACCCGTTTCGGAAAAATGGCAATCGGCTGCGGCAATCGGCGTCAGCACGGGCTGACGCCTGTCAAAGCGCTGCTATCAGCGCTTGCCCCACAGCACCTTGAAGCGCGCGTTGCGGCAGACTTCGCCGCTTTCCTTGAAGGCTTCCTTCAGCACCGGCTCGTAGGGCAGGCCGCGGTTGGCGACCATCAGCAGGCGGCCGCCTGATTTGAGCGACTTCGCCGCCATGCGGATCATGCCCGCACCCAGCGAATGGTCGGCGGCATGGCCCTCGTGGAAGGGCGGGTTCATGACGATGAGGTCATAGTGGTCGCGCGGCGTTTCCGCCGTCAGGTCGAACCAGAAGAAGCGCGCCGGGATGTTCGGGCAGTTCTCCGCCATGTTCTCCTTGGCCGCTTCCAGCGCCTCGTAATGCGCCTCGAAGATATCGATGCCCTTCACCTGCGGCGCGCGGCCGCCGAGCATGACGGAAAGATAGCCCCAGCCCGCGCCGAAATCGGCGGCGTGGCCGTGGAAATCCTCCGGGATGCGAGTAGCGAGTAGTTCGGAACCTTCGTCGATGCGGTCATGCGAGAACATGCCCGGGGCTGCCGTGAACCGGCCGACGATGCGCACCGGCTTGGCCGCCAGCTTGGCGATCGCATCGGCCGGGTCTTCCGGGCGGGCGAACCAGATGGCGAGGCCGTGATATTTCGGCATGTAGTCGCCGGTAAGGCCCAGCTGGTCGAGACGCTTGCGCATGGACTGCACGCCGTCTTCCTTGCTGCCGGCAACGACGATCAGGCCGCCGGTGCGCACGAGACGCAGTGCCTGCGCGATACGGTTCTCGTTCTCGCCCTTGTGCTTGGTCATCAGGATGAGCGCGCCGTCGAAGTCATCGCCCTCGATCACCGGCTTCACCGGTGCGCGAACGGCTTCCAGCCCACGATAGAGCGGGCGCAGCGGCTGCACGGCCTCCAGAGAAGCACCAAAGCCTTCCGGCGGGCGCTGGCCGGCTTCCGCGCCAAGGAAGAGATAACGTTCGCCCTCGCCGGGCATGCCGAGCGTGCCGGCGGCAAAGGGATGGAACAGGGTCTTCAGGGCTTCGCGGGTCATAGCGGGCTTTCGGCGGACGGGACAACGGGTTGGTCAAAGGAAAAGGGGCGCGGAACGTGCCGCTCCGCGCCCCCTTGATACGATACGGGACGATTACTCGGCGGCTTCGCCGTCGCCCTTCTTCTCGGCGGCGACTTCCTTGCCGGTTGCCTGGTCGACAACCTTCATGGAGAGGCGAACCTTGCCGCGCTCGTCGAAGCCCATCAGCTTGACCCAGACCTTGTCGCCTTCCTTGACGACGTCGGAGGTCTTGGCAACACGCTCCTGAGCGAGCTGCGAGATGTGCACGAGGCCGTCACGCGGGCCGAAGAAGTTGACGAAGGCGCCGAAGTCGGCGGTCTTGACGACCGTGCCTTCGTAGATCATGCCGACTTCCGGTTCCGCGACGATCGAGTGGATCCACTTGCGGGCCGCTTCGATTTCCTTGCCGGAGGACGATGCGATCTTGATCGTGCCGTCGTCTTCGATGTTGATCTTGGCGCCGGTCTTTTCGACGATTTCGCGGATGACCTTGCCGCCCGTGCCGATGACTTCACGGATCTTGTCGACCGGGATGTTCATGACTTCGATGCGGGGTGCGAATTCGCCGAGCTGCGAGCGGCCTTCGGTGATGGCATTGGCCATCTCGCCGAGGATGTGCTTGCGGCCGCCCTGCGCCTGGCTGAGCGCGACCTTCATGATCTCTTCGGTGATACCGGCGATCTTGATGTCCATCTGCAGCGAGGTGATGCCGTCGGCGGTGCCGGCGACCTTGAAATCCATGTCGCCGAGGTGGTCTTCGTCACCGAGGATGTCGGAGAGGACTGCGAAGCGATCGCCTTCCAGAATCAGGCCCATGGCGATACCGGCAACCGGCTTTGCCAGGGGAACGCCGGCGTCCATCAGAGCGAGCGAGGTGCCGCAGACCGTTGCCATCGAGGACGAGCCGTTCGACTCGGTGATCTCGGAAACGACGCGCAGCGTGTAGGGGAACTGCTCCGCCGTCGGCAGCATCGGGCGGATGGCGCGCCAGGCAAGCTTGCCGTGGCCGATTTCGCGGCGGCCCGGGGAGCCCATGCGGCCCGTTTCACCGACCGAGTAGGGCGGGAAGTTGTAATGCAGCAGGAAGCGTTCCTTGTACATGCCCGTCAGGCTGTCGACATACTGCTCGTCTTCGCCGGTGCCGAGCGTGGCAACGACCACGGCCTGGGTTTCACCGCGGGTGAAGAGAGCCGAGCCGTGCGTGCGCGGCAGGATACCGACTTCCGAAACGATGGCGCGAACGGTTTCCAGATCGCGGCCGTCGATGCGGCTCTTGGTGTCCAAGATGTTCCAGCGAACGATCTTGGCCTGGAGATGCTTGAAGACGGCGCCGATGACTTCGGCCGTGTACTTCGGCTCAACGCCTTCCGGGAAGAAGTGGGCCTTGACCTTGGCCTTGACGGCGTCGACGGCGGCGTAGCGGTCAGCCTTCTGGGTGATCTTGTAGGCGGCGCGCAGTTCGGTTTCCGCGATGCCGAGCATTTCGGCTTCGAGAGCGGAATGGTCTTCCGGCTGGAAGTCGCGCGGTTCCTTGGCAGCCACTTCGGCGAGCTTGATGATCGCGTCGATGACCGGCTGGAAGCCCTTGTGGCCGAACATGACGGCGCCGAGCATGACGTCTTCGTTCAGTTCCTTGGCTTCGGATTCGACCATCAGGACGGCGTCCTGCGTGCCGGCGACGACGAGGTCGAGAACCGATTCATCCATCTCGTCGAGATGCGGGTTGAGAACGTATTCGCCGTTGATGTAGCCGACGCGCGCTGCACCGACCGGGCCCATGAAGGGAACGCCGGAGATCGTGAGCGCTGCGGAAGCGGCAACCATCGACAGGACGTCGGGATCGTTTTCGAGGTCATGCTGGACGACGGTGACGACGACCTGCGTGTCGTTCTTGTAGCCTTCCGGGAAGAGCGGGCGGATCGGGCGGTCGATCAGGCGGGAAACCAGCGTTTCCTTTTCCGACGGGCGGCCTTCGCGCTTGAAGTAGCCACCCGGGATCTTGCCGGCGGCGTAGGTCTTTTCCTGGTAGTTGACGGTCAGCGGGAAGAAATCCTGGCCCGGCTTCGGCGCCTTGGCGGAAACCACGGTGGCGAGAACGACGGTTTCGCCGTAGGTCGCGAGAACCGCGCCGTCAGCCTGACGGGCGATCTTGCCGGTTTCCAGCTTGAGCGGACGGCCCGCCCATTCGATTTCAACCGTATGGGTATCGAACATGTCTTGTCCTTCTTGACGGATACGCGCACCGCCGCCTGAAGGCGCAGGTGGTCTATCCGATTTATGACGCGTCATGGGCAAGACAGCGGGAGGCTTCCGGAGAGTGGCACGCAATCTCAAAGGCGCGTGCCCGAAGCGTCCTGCAATCCTGCCCCATGACAGGTCATCGGTTGGTTCCGCAGGGCCGGCGCATCCGGCCTGCTGGAGGATCCGTTTCACGAGGCGGCCTCGACCGGCACAGGCGAAACGGTACGTCGAGGCTTTCGCCCCGGAAATGAAAGCGGCGGGCGCTCGTAAGAACGCCCGCCGAAAGTGCTTAGCGGCGAATACCGAGAGCAGCAATCAGCTTGCTGTAACGGGCTTCGTCCTTCTTCTTGAGGTAGTCAAGAAGCGAGCGGCGGCTGGAAACCATCGTCAGAAGGCCACGACGCGAGTGGTTGTCCTTCTTGTGGTCCTTGAAGTGACCGGTGAGGTTGTTGATCCGCTCGGTCAGGATCGCAACCTGGACTTCCGGAGAACCGGTGTCGCCTTCGACGGTTGCGTATTCCTTGATCAGCGCAGCCTTGCGCTCAGCAGTGATCGACATCGTATGTCCTTTCATGAATGGAGAACTAAGGGTCGCCAAAAGCCGGGATGTCGTCCAGCGATGGCCGTGAAGGCAAGGAGGCCAAAGCCCCGCATTGCTGGCGGTGCCTATAAACCATTCCCTCATGAAAGGGAAGGGTGTTCTAACGCTGCTCCGCCGGCTGGCGGGGGGCCGCCTCCACCGCGCCGCCGGCCTTGGGGCAGACGACATAGGCGCCGAAGATCCAGCCGAGCTGCCGGCCCTCCAGCGAAACGAGAAGCCAGCGTTTCGTGCCGAGCTTCCGTTCCTCGATCACGGTGACGCTCATGCCGTTCTGCAATGTCGTCAGGATCGCGCCGTTCGGCTCGGCGCGCACATTGAGCGGCGTTCCCGTGGGGTCGTCGACCAGGCATTCGTCGGCGGCGAAGGCAGGCGTTGCGGCGAAAAGGCCGGCAAGAAAAGCAGCACGCAAAAGAACCGTCATGAAATCATCCTGCGAAGGGAAAATGCGGGCTTCGTCAATATACGGCCCCCTGCTGCGCATCCTCGTCGCGCAGACGGGCGAGCGGGATCGTCACCCGCCACTCGATGCCGTCGTCATGCACGAGGAATTCCAGCTTGGCATCAAGGGCCATGCCGAGCATGCGCTCCAGCACCACGCTGCCGAACCCCTTGCGGCGGGTGGTGACGGCCTCCCGGTCGATCGACGCCTTGCTTTCGCGCCAGATGAGGGCAAGGTTTTCGCCTGATGTCACCCAGCTCAACGAGACGATGCCCTTGTCGTTGGCGAGTGCGCCATATTTCGTGGCGTTGGTCGAAAGCTCGTGCAGCGCCATGCCGAGCGTCTGGGATGCCTGCGGATCAAGCAGCACGGCGGGGCCGGCAATGCGCACGCGCGATGCATCGGCGGGCGTGAAGGGTTTCAGCTGGTTTTTTGCAAGCTCCACCAAGTTGATGCCGTCGGTCGCGTTGGCGATCATCAGGTCCGTGGAGCGAGCGAGGCCGGACACGCGCCTGCGGAAGGTTTCGGCGAAATCCGCGGCATTTTCCGCGCCGGTCGCCGACTGGTTCAGCATGGCCTGGATGACGGTGAGCTGGTTCTTCGAGCGATGCGCCACCTCACGCATGAGGAAGCGCACCTCGTTTTCCGATTTGACGCGGGCATCTGCCGCTTCAGACAGGGCGCGCGAGACGGTCTCCAGTTCGGAAATGGCGTAGGGGCGCGCCGCAATCCGCTCGCCATGTCCGAGCCGACGGGCATCGGCAGCGAGCAGGCGCACATCGCGCGACAGGAGACGCGCAATGCCGATCGCGCTGACGGCGGCAAGAAGCGCAAAGACCAGGCCGCCGACGGCCAGCCAAAGGAACGACGACACGGCGGGCGCCTGCACATCGGCGGATTTCGCCCAGGCGATCATGCGCCAGCCGGCGAGCGAGGAAAACTCCGTCACGACCTGATAATTGACGCCGTCCTGTCCCATCGTGCTGACGCCGAGCCGGAGCGCCGGCACCACGCGCAGAAAGAACGGCTTGCCGGTCTCCTGCTTCTCGTCCGTCGAGGCGATGATCGTGCCGCGGCTATCGAGCACGGCGGCATTCCAGCCGGGGGAAAGGACGTCCGGATTGACCGCGCGCCGCAGCGCGTCGGCGTTTTTTGTCAGCGTCAGCAGAACATGTTCGCCGTTTGGAAGCCGCATCGGCTGGTAGACGTTGAACACCCATTGCTGCGCCGTCTTGCCGAAGAACAGATCGGACACCATGCGCTCGCCACGCGCCAGCGCCATGCCGGCAGACACCGGGTCGGAAGCGGCGCTGAGCGCCGTGCCATAGGGAACGCGCGTGTTGAGGAGCTGGCGCATCGTCTGATCGATGATCAGGAAATTGATGTCCGTGCCCTCAAGCGTCTTCACAGCCTGCGCATGCAGATCCGCATAGTCGCCGTTTTGCAGGTTTTCCGAGGTCGAGAGGAAATTCAGCGTCGAAAACATGCCGGAGATCTCGCGCTCGACGGCGCGGTTCACGGCGGTCGTCGAGGTGCGCAGCAGCGATTCGAAAATACGCTCCTGTGCTTCGTTCGTGCGCTTCAGCACGACGATGGAAAAGAGAAAGGCAGGGATGACGATGACGAGGATGAGGCAGACGAGGTAGAAGGCAACCGGGTAATGCATACGCCGGCGGGCCTCGGCGGGCTTTGCGTCCACATCCCCAGCAGATACCGATCTGTCAGTCGGCGACATCGTCAACGGCCAGCCCTTTCCACCCTTCCCCCCAGACGACCGAAACGGCAAAGCGCCGCCCGGCCCGCCCTGAAGCGAACCTCGCCGGCTCATAAAGCCTGTAGCTTGTGGTGAAATCAAGTCGGGGGCCGTTGGTTCCGCCCCCCGATTATTAGCCCTGGAAGACCCGCTTCGGACGGAATTCGCCGCCGGCAATCTCGCCGATCGCCACCAACTTGCCACGCGCAGAAGCATAGGCTTCGTCAGCCGAAACCGGCGCATCGCGGCCGCGCACGATGATGGGGTTGCCCATGCGCAGGCGGTGCGCCTGATCGTCGTTGATGACGATCTGCGGCAGGCTGGACAGCGCTTCGCCGGTATCGATCAGGAACGCATCGAGGGCTGCCAGCCGTTCGGCTTCGTCCTCGATCTTCTCGAGTGCGACGAGGTCGGCGAGCGGCACCATGTCGTCCTCGCCGAAAGGTGCGACGAAGGTGCGGCGCAGCGCGGAGATATGGCCGTAGCAGCCGAGCTGGCGGCCGAAATCGCGGGCGAGCGCACGCACATAGGTGCCTTTGCCGCATTCGACCTCGAACTGGGCGGTGTTCTCGTCCGAAGCGACAAGCGTCAGCCGGTGGATTTCCACTTCGCGCGACGGGATCTCGACAACTTCGCCTTCGCGGGCCAGGTCATAGGCCCGCTCGCCGGCAATCTTGATGGCCGAGAACTGCGGCGGGATCTGCTGAATGACACCGGTATATTCACCGAGGATCGCCTGAATCTCGTCGGCGGTCGGACGCTTGTCGGCGCTCTCGGTCACCTCGCCTTCGAGGTCGTCGGTCGTGCGCTCCTCGCCCCAGGTCACGGTGAATTCATAGATCTTGCGGCCGTCCATCACATAGGGGACGGTCTTGGTCGCATCGCCAAGCGCGATCGGCAACATGCCGGAGGCGAGCGGATCGAGCGTGCCGGCATGGCCGGCCTTCTGCGCCTTGAACAGCCACTTGATCTTGGAGACGGCCTCGGTCGAGCCGAAATCGAAGGGCTTGTCGAGGATCAGCCAGCCGGAAACCGGCCGGCCCTTGGGTTTGCGAGGTCTGGACATCTGTATCCTGGATTATTTGTCGTCTTCGCCGTCATCGGCGGAGAGATCGCGCGACACTTCCGGCGAGCGCAGGAGTTCGTCGATCTTCTTGTAATTGTCGAAGCTGGTGTCGTCGCGGAAGCGGACATCCGGCATATATTTCATCTGCCGCAGCTGCGAGCCCATGCGGCCGCGGATGTATTTCGCATTGCGGTTCAGCGCCTCGATGACGGCGTCGTGATCCTTCACGCCGAGCGGCGTCACATAGGCCGTCGCATGCTTGAGGTCCGGCGACATGCGGACTTCCGAGATGGAAATCACCGTCGTTTCGATCAGCGGATCGCGCACTTCGCCGCGCTGGAGAACCTGGGTGATCGCCGCGCGTACCTGCTCGCCCACGCGCAGCATGCGTTGCGACGGTGCTGAGGTTGTTGCTCTTACCATGGTCGTCACCTTCAAAAAAATACGAGCGCCGAAACGGTCCGGCGCTCGCACGATGTTTGGATCGCCGGACGCTTACAGCGTGCGGGTGATGTGCTCCACGCGGAAGCACTCGATCGTGTCGCCGGCGCGGATGTCTTCGTAATTCTCGAAAGCCATGCCGCATTCCTGGCCCATCGGCACTTCGGACACTTCGTCCTTGAAGCGCTTGAGCGTCTTGAGCTTGCCTTCGTGGATGACGACGTTGTCGCGCACGAGGCGAACGCCCGCACCACGCTCGACCTTGCCTTCGATGACACGGCAACCCGCGACCTTGCCGACCTTCGTGATGTTGAACACCTCGAGGATTTCGGCATTGCCGAGGAAGGTTTCGCGGCGTTCCGGCGAGAGCAGGCCCGACATCGCCGCCTTCACGTCATCCACCAGATCGTAGATGATGTTGTAGTAGCGGATTTCGAGACCGGCGCGCTCGGCAGCCGTGCGGGCCTGGGCGTTGGCACGAACGTTGAAGCCGATGATGGCGGCGTTCGAGGCTTCGGCCAGCGAGATATCGGACTCCGTGATACCACCGGCACCGGAGTGAACGATGCGGGCGCGGACTTCGTCCGTGCCGAGCTTTTCAAGGGCACCGGCAATGGCTTCGATCGAGCCCTGCACGTCGCCCTTGATGAGCAGCGGGAACTCCTTGAGACCGGTGTTCTGCAGCTGGCTCATCATCTGCTCGAGCGAACCGCGCGAACCGGCCTGGCGTGCCACCTGCTTTTCGCGGGCGAGACGCTGGCGGTATTCCGAGATTTCGCGGGCGCGGCTTTCGTTCTCGACGACGGCGAACTTGTCGCCGGCGGCCGGCGTGCCCGACAAGCCAAGGATCTCGACCGGCATGGAGGGGCTGGCTTCCTTGACGTGTTCGCCCTTGTCGTTGACGAGCGCGCGCACACGGCCCCACTGATCGCCGGCCACGATGATCTGGCCGGGCTTCAGGGTACCCGTCTGCACGAGAACGGTGGCGACGGCACCACGGCCACGGTCGAGCTGGGCTTCGACGACGACGCCCTCTGCCGTGCGGTCCGGGTTCGCCTTGAGGTCGAGGATTTCGGCCTGCAGCAGAACGGCTTCGAGCAGCTTATCGAGGTTGAGGCGGTTCTTGGCCGACACTTCCACGTCGAGCGTTTCACCGCCCATGGTTTCGACGAAGACCTCGTGCTGGAGGAGCTGGTTGCGCACCTTCTGCGGGTCGGCTTCGTGCTTGTCGATCTTGTTGATCGCCACGATGATCGGAACACCCGCCGCCTTGGCGTGATTGATGGACTCGATCGTCTGCGGCATCACGCTGTCGTCGGCCGCGACCACGAGGATCGCGATGTCAGTCGCCTGCGCACCGCGGGCACGCATGGCGGTGAACGCCGCGTGGCCGGGGGTGTCGATGAAGGTGATCTTGTGACCGTTGTGCTCGACCTGGTAGGCACCGATATGCTGCGTGATGCCACCGGCTTCGCCGGCAACAACGTTGGCCTTGCGGATGGCGTCGAGCAGCGAGGTCTTGCCGTGGTCGACGTGGCCCATGATGGTCACGATCGGCGGACGCGATTCCAGATCGCCGGCATCGTCGGTGACGTTGAAGATGCCCTCTTCGACGTCGGATTCCGAAACGCGCTTGACGGTGTGGCCGAATTCGCCGGCAATGATTTCAGCCAGGTCGGCGTCGATCAGATCGCCGGGCTTCATCATCTGCCCTTCCTTCATCAGGTACTTGATGACGTCGACGGCGCGTTCGGACATACGCTGCGACAGTTCCTGAATGGTGATGGTTTCCGGCAGGATGACTTCGCGCATGACCTTTTCGCGCGTCTCCTGCATCTGGCTGCGCCGGAATTTCTCCTGGCGGCGGCGCATGGCCGAGAGCGAGCGGCCGCGCTGTGTCGCGTCCTCATCGGTCGAGGCCGTGGTCAGCGTCAGCTTGCCCTGGCGACGGCCGTCATCGGCCTTCGGGCGGGCCGGAACCTTTGCCGGTTCCGGACGCTTGACGGCGCCGCGGTTTGCAGGCGCGCCACCGCGCGGACGCTTGTCGTCGTCCTCTTCGTTTTCGCGACGGCGGCCGGCGACCGGCGTGGCAACCGGGCCAGGAGCCGGCGTGCGGCCGGGCTGCGGGCGGGTTTCGGCAGCGGCAGGCGCAGGTCTTGCGACCGGCTGCGCAACAACCTCTTCCACGACGGGCGCGGGAGCGGCGGCCTCTGCGGCACGGCGTTCCGCCTCTTCCTTCTCGCGGACGATGCGGGCTTCTTCCTCGGCAACGCGGCGGGCCTCGTCCTCGACCTTGCGGCGGGCTTCGTCCTCGGCGCGCTGGCGGGCTTCGGCGGCATCGCGGATCTGCGCTTCTGCAAGCGCGCGGCGACGGGCCTCGACTTCGTCAGGCGAAAGCTGGTTCAGCACCACGCCACGCGGGCGGTTCTGCTCGCCCGGGCGGGAGGGCTGCTGGTGCATCGGGCGCGACGGCTGCTGCTGTACGGGGCGCGAAGGCTGCGGCGCGGGGCGCGTCTGCTGCGGCTCCGGCTGGCGCTGCTGCACGGGTGCTGCGGGCGCCGATGCCTGGCGTTCTTCGCCCGGACGGCTGAAGTGGCGCTTCGTGCGGGTCTCGACCACAACGGCCTTGGTGCGGCCACGACCCATGTCCTGGCGCACGGTTCCCTGCTGAACCCCCGAGGGCTTCAGGCTAAGGGTCTTCTTGCCAGCCACATTGATCGTCTTGTCGTCTTCGTTGTCGGTCATTCCGTTCCGTTCCTAAGATCAGAGCCGGATGCGTATCACCAGACTCTGTCGTTCAAATGTGTTCATCCAATGCGATTTCGGCCGGCCGAATGCCGGTAACCGCGTCATTGGTTTGTCTGGCCAGCGCCACCTTTTGCCATCATTTGGCTGTCGCCCCGGTATTTCTCGAGCATGATTGCGCGCTTCACTACACCCTCACCCGCCTGCCCTGCAAGCGCTGCGGCATGGATAAAAGCATTACTTCCCAAAAGGCCCTCCAATTCGCTCTCCGAAAAGAGCTTGAAGGAGGGTATTTCCGTTTCGTCGTCGGTGAGAAAACTCGAAGCTTTCCGCGCCTGATCTATTTTCCGAACGCCGTCCGCCGCCGCATCCGTCGAATGGAACACGGCAAGGGCAGCAAGCGCACGCACCGCCTGATCGACCTTCGAGGACCCGGTGATGAACTGGCCCGCCTTGCGCGCCATGTTCATCATGCCGCCGAGCTGGGCGGCGATCAGCCGGTCCACCTCGGCGCCGAGGTCGGGAGCCGCCTTCGCCTCCGCCTTCAGCGCACGCCCGAAAAGCTTCTTGGCGACCGCCTTGTCGACGATCGCCCGTTCGGCCTTTACCCAGCATCCGCGTCCGGGGAGTTGACGCTTCAGGTCCGGCACGACGCTGCCGTCGGGACCTGCGACGAAGCGGATCAGATCATCCGCCTCGCCCTTTTCGCGCGTCACGATGCACATGCGGTCGTTCACGCCGTCCTGGTCCTTCTTGCCCATATAGGTTTCCGCTCTTGCCAACGCAAACCGCTGTGCAAAATCAGCGGGCGACATGTCCAATTCTAAAGCGTTTCAAGCATGTCTTTATCCCGAAACCGGAAGCCACTTTCGGGAGACATGCTCTGGAGGACGCCGATCAGGCGTCCTGTTCGCCGCCCTCGACGACCGGCTCTTCCTTAACCAGGTCCTCTTCGGTGATCCAGCCGGCCGCAAGACGGGCCTGGACGACCATGGCTTCGGCTTCGGCGCGGGAGACCTCGAACTTCGAGAACAGGCCCTCGAACTTCTTCGTCTCGCCGTCCTTGCGTTCCGACCAGCCGACGAGGTCGTCCGCGGCGCAGCCTGCGAAGTCTTCCATCGTCTTGATGCCGTCTTCGCCGAGCGCCACGAGCATCTGGCTCGTCAGGCCGTCGATCTGGCGCAGCTCGTCGGACACGCCGAGTTCCTTGCGCTTGGCGTCCATCGCCGCTTCGAGGCGGTCGAGATGTTCGCGGGCGCGGGTCTGGAGTTCCTGGGCCGTGTCTTCGTCGAAACCGTCGATCGAGGCGATTTCGTCGAGATCGACATAAGCCAGTTCTTCAACGGCCGCAAAGCCTTCGGACGCCAGCACCTGGCCGACCATCTCGTCGACGTCGAGCGATTCCATGAAGAGGTTGGTGCGCTCGTTGAATTCCTTCTGGCGACGCTCGGACTCTTCGGCTTCCGTGAGGATGTCGATGTCCCAGCCGGTCAGCTGCGAAGCGAGGCGCACGTTCTGGCCGCGGCGGCCGATGGCCAGCGACAGCTGCTCATCGGGAACGACGACTTCGATGCGCTCTGCATCTTCATCCAGAACGACCTTGGCGACTTCCGCCGGCTGAAGGGCATTGACGATGAACGACGCCGGATCCTGCGACCACGGAATGATGTCGATCTTCTCGCCCTGCAGCTCGCCGACGACGGCCTGGACGCGCGAACCGCGCATACCGACGCAGGCGCCGACCGGATCGATCGACGAGTCGTTCGAGATGACGGCGATTTTCGCACGCGAACCGGGGTCACGGGCGACCGACTTGATCTGGATGATGCCGTCGTAGATTTCCGGAACTTCCATGGTGAAGAGCTTCACCATGAACTGCGGATGGGTACGCGACAGGAAGATCTGCGGGCCGCGCTGTTCACGGCGCACGTCATAGACGAAGGCGCGAACGCGGTCGCCGTAGCGCATGTTTTCGCGCGGAATCATCTCGTCGCGACGGATGATGCCTTCGCCACGGCCGAGATCGACGATGACGTTGCCGTATTCGACGCGCTTGACCGTGCCGTTGACGATCTCGCCGATACGATCCTTGTATTCGTCGAACTGGCGGTCACGCTCGGCTTCGCGCACCTTCTGCACGATGACCTGCTTGGCCGACTGGGCGGCGATGCGGCCGAAATCCATCGGCGGCAGCGGATCGGCGATGAAATCGCCCAGCTTGGCGTCCGGGTTGCGGTCGCGCGCCAGTTCCAGCGGGATCTGAGTGCCGTAATCTTCTGCGACCTCGACGACCTCAAGCAGGCGCTGGAGGCGGATTTCGCCGGTCTTGGAATTGATGTCGGCGCGGATGTTGGATTCCGTGCCGTAACGCGAGCGGGCTGCCTTCTGGATGGCGTCGGCCATCGCGGCAAGCACGATCTCGCGGTCGATGACCTTTTCACGGGCCACGGCATCCGCGATCTGCAGAAGCTCAAGCCGGTTCGCACTGACTGCCATTGTCTCAGGTCTCCATGGTCGAGCCGGGTTTTTCGCCCCCGGCAATCGGGAGCGGCCAGGCCGCTCCGGTTCCGTCCTCTCCGTTCCGCCACCTCGGGCGAAACGTACTCACAACTTATTCTTCGTCGTCGCCGTCTTCGTCGTTCTGGTTGGCGGCCTGCGCGGCCTTCGCCTTCTTATCGGCGGCCAGCGCGTCGCGGATCAGCTCGTCGGTCAGGATCAGCCGGCCCTCGGCAAGCGCCGTGAAGGGAATGACGACCGTCGGCTCCTCGCCGGCGGCGGGCTGCTCACGTTCCAGCGTGAAGCCGTTTTCGTCTGCGGCGACGATCTTGCCGCGGAAGCGCTTGCGGCTTTCGACGAGGATCGAGGTCTCGCACTTCAGCAGGTGGCCCGTCCAGCGCGAAAAGTCCGACTTGCGCACCATCGGCCGGTCGATGCCGGGCGACGACACTTCAAGATGATACGCCTTGTCGATCGGATCCTCAACGTCGAGCACCGGCGAGACGGCCATCGAGACCTTCTCGCAGTCTTCGACGGTCATGGTGCCGTCCGGCCGCTCGCACATGATCTGCAGCGTGGCACCGTTCTGCGCCGACAGGCGCACGCGCACCAGTTGGTAGCCGATCTGCTCGATGGTCGGCTCGATGATGTCGGCAACGCGGCGGTCAAGGCCGGTCTCGACGATTAGGCGCGGCTCGATCGCTACAGTTTCTGTCTGGGTCGTGTCGGACATGACATGCCCTCCCGGGATGGTCGTTATCATGCACCTGATCGCGGCAACAAAAAAGAGCGGGTCCTTGCGGGCCCACTCTTCATCTGACGATCAAGAATTTGGGAGTGATATAGACCGGGTTCGTCATAAATGCAAGGTCGGCCGCAAAGCCCGCCTGTGGGCGACGTATTTGCCGCCACCGGGTTGCCGCTTTTGTTGTTTGGACTAGATTGCTAGCCAACGCTGCGTCGAGAATGAGTGCCCCACCGTGCCGGACCGGAAATCCCCCCTCGCCCCCTTCCGAAACGAAACCTTTCGGCTGATCTGGGCGGCGAGCCTGATCTCCAATTTCGGCGGGCTCATCCAGTCCGTCGGCGCGGCCTGGATGATGGCCTCCATCTCGCCCTCCGCCAACATGGTGGCCCTGGTGCAGGCCTCGACCTCGCTGCCGATCATGCTGTTTTCCGTCGCCGCCGGCGCCCTTGCCGATAATTTCGACCGGCGCAAGCTGATGCTGACGGCGCAGTGTTTCATGCTGGCAGTCGCGATCGGCCTCACCCTCTGTACCTGGTACGGCGTCATCACGCCCTGGCTGCTTCTGACCTTCACCTTCCTGCTCGGCTGCGGCGTGGCGCTCAACAATCCGGCCTGGCAGGCCTCCGTCGGCGACATGGTGCCGCGCGAGGACCTGCCGGCCGCCGTGTCGCTCAACAGCATGGGCTTCAACCTCACCCGCTCCGTCGGCCCCGCCATCGGCGGCGCTATCGTCGCGGCGGCGGGTGCGGCGGCCGCCTTCGCCGCCAATGCGCTCAGCTATTTCGCCCTGCTCTACGCGCTGATCCGCTGGAAGCCGAACGTTTCGCCACGCGCCTTGCCGCGCGAAGACTTCGGCCGCGCCATCTCGGCGGGCCTGCGCTACGTGTCGATGTCGCCCAATATCGGCAAGGTTCTCTTGCGCGGCTTCGCCTTCGGCCTGGCGACCAGTTCCATCCTCTCGCTGCTGCCGCTGATCGCCCGCGACCTCGTGGCCGGCGGGCCGCTGACCTATGGTGTGCTGCTCGGCTGCTTCGGCCTCGGCGCCATCGGCGGGGCCTTCATGAATGCGCGGCTGCGCGAAAAATTCACCAGCGAGGCCATCGCCCGCATGGCCTTCACGGGTTTCGCCATAGCCGCGACGGTTTCGGCGACCAGCACGTCGGCGGCAATCACCGGCGCCGTGCTCTTGATTGCGGGCTTCTCCTGGGTGATGGCGCTCTCGCTGTTCAACACGACGGTGCAGCTCTCCACGCCCCGCTGGGTCGTCGCGCGGGCGCTCTCGCTCTACCAGACCACCACCTTCGGCGGCATCGCGGCCGGAAGCTGGATCTGGGGCACGACCGCCGACACACACGGCGCACAGACCGCCCTTCTCGCCTCCGCCGTCGCGATGATCGCCGGTGCCGCACTCGGCTTGCGTTATGCACTGCCCGAATTGCAGAGCCTCAATGTCGATCCGCTCAATCGCTTCAGCGAGCCGGACCTGCCGCTCGACCTGAAACCGCGCAGCGGCCCGATCGTCATCCTCATCGACTACCAGATCGCCGAGGGCGACATTCCCGAATTTCTGGAGGCGATGACCGAACGCCGGCGCATTCGTATCCGCGACGGTGCGGGCCAATGGGCGCTGATGCGCGATCTCGAAAATCCGACGATATGGACCGAGACCTACCACGTGCCGACCTGGGTGGAATATGTCCGCCACAACCAGCGCCGCACCCATGCCGATGCCGCCAATGGCGAGAAGCTGCGCCAGCTGCACAGCGGCGCGGAAGACCCGCGCGTCCATCGCATGATCGAGCGGCAGACCATCGTCCCGCACGAATACGAGCGGTTCAAGCGGCAGGTGGATATGCACTGAAGGTAGGCTAGAACCTTACCGCAGCTTGGATTTCAGCGAGGCATCCGGGTAGCAGGTCGGCGCAAGCCCGTTCTTCGCCTGCCAGTCGCCAAGCGAGCGGCGGGTCTTGTAGCCCGGCAGGCCATCGACCTTGCCGACATCGTAGCCCTTGGCGACCAGCGCCTTCTGCATGGCCAGCACATCCGAGCGCAGCATCTTGCCGATATCGCCCCACTGGCCCTGGAACGGTCCGCTGCCATAGGCGATGCGATCGGCGAGATTGCCGAGGAAGAGCGCATAGAGGTCGGAGTTGTTGTATTCCTTGAGCACGTAAAAATTCGGCGTGACGATGAATTCCGGCCCATGCGTGCCGGCCGGAACCAGCATCATGCCGGAAGCCTTGGCTTCGCCGCCCGAAAATGCCTTGCCGGACATGCGCGTGATGCCTGTCGAAGCCCAGGCCGAGATCGGCTTGGCGAGATCAGGTCCCTCCTGCGCGCAGGATACGGCACCGGGAATGGAGACCTCGTAACCCCAGCCGCGCCCGGCCTGCCAGCCCTTCTTGGCGAGATAGTTGGCAATCGACGCCAGGCTGTCCGGCACCGAGCCCCAGATATCGCGCACGCCGTCGCCGTCGAAATCGACGGCATATTGCAGGTAGCTCGTCGGCATGAACTGCGGCTGGCCGAGCGCGCCGGCCCAGGAGCCCTTCAATTGCGCCACCGTGCGGTCGCCGCCATCGACGATGTGCAGGGCGGCGATCAGCTCCTTGCGGAAAAGGTCCTTGCGCGTCGACATGAAGGCCTTCGTCGCGAGCACCTCAACGGCCGAATAGGGGATTTTCGCGCTGCCGAAACCCGATTCACGGCCCCAGACGGCGACGACGATCTCGCCGGGAACGCCGAATTTCTGCTCGATCCTGCGCAGCGTCGAAGCATGCATCTTGGCAAGGCTGCGGCCGGTACCCGCCAGCCCCTGCAGGCGCTTTTCGGAGAAATATGCGCCCGGCGAGGAAAACTCCGCCTGGCTTTGCGCCTGTTCCTTCTTCGGCTTGGAGCCGGGCGGCACGAGATCGGGCAGGTCCCAGTTGAGCGTCACGCCCTCCAGCGCCGCGCGAAAGGTCTTTTCGCTGACGCCGGTCTTCTTCGCCGCCGGCCAGAGATCCCTATCGATCCAGGCGCGGAACATCTTTTCGACCTCGGCCTTGGAGGCGGCCACTGCCGGAAGGGCGAAAACGAGGGAAAACAAGGCGATCCCGACGGAGGCCTTGAAGGCTTTGCGAATGTTCAAAAGGGGTCTCCTCAGATCGCGGTGCGGGCGCGGAGCGCGGCCGTCAATGTGCCCTCGTCGAGATAATCGAGCTCGCCGCCGACGGGCACGCCATGGGCAAGCCGCGTGATCTTCACGTCGAGGCCGGAGAGCTGGTCGGTGATGTAATGCGCCGTCGTCTGGCCCTCGACGGTGGCGTTGACGGCGATGATCAGTTCGCGCACGCCACCCTTCGCCACCCGATCGACGAGGCCGCGAATGTTGAGATCGTCAGGACCCACGCCATCGAGCGGCGAGAGCGTGCCGCCGAGCACATGATAGGCGGCGTTCATCGCGCCGGCGCGCTCCAGCGCCCAGAGATCGGAAACGTCCTCGACGACGATGATCATCGCATGGTCGCGGCGCACATCCGTGCAGACCGTGCAGGGATCACTGGTATCGACATTGCCGCAGCACGAGCAGATGCGCACTTTGCGATGCGCTTCGCCCATCGCTTCGGCGAGCGGGCCGAGCAGCTGGTCCTTCTTCTTGACGAGATGCAGCGCCGCACGCCGCGCCGAACGGGGCCCGAGGCCCGGCACCTTGGCCAGGAGCTGGATGAGTTTTTCGATTTCGGGGCCGGTGACTCGTTTTGCCATTGCCGCTATCTAGCCCATATCAAGAGGAAACGGAATCTCGGGAGTTCGACGCTTGATCAAAATCCTCGCGGTATGCACGGGCGTAGCCCGCCCTGTCCCCGGCAAAAGCTACAAGACCGGCATTTTCAAGGTGCCGACGGATGCGGCCATCGTCGTCGACCGCGAGGGGCTTTTGGGTGACGCCATCTGCAACCGCAAGCACCATGGCGGGCCTGAACAGGCGGTTTACGGCCTCGGCTCCGTGGATCTCGACTGGTGGTCGAAGGAGCTTGGCCGCACCATCGAGCCGGGGACATTCGGCGAGAACGTCGTGATCGACGGCATCGACAGCCGCTCCGTCTCCGTCGGCGACCGGTTCGAGACGGAAAGCGTGCTTCTTGAAGTGACCTCGGCGCGCATTCCCTGCAACACGCTGACGGCGAAGATGGGCGATCCCGGTTTCGCACGCCGCTTCATGCAGGCCGGCCGGCCGGGTTTTTACTGCCGTGTCCTGCGCGACGGCGTTATGCAGGCGGGTGATGCGGTGACCTATACGCCCTTCCCCGGCGAGCCCGTCACCATGCCGGAACTGCTGCGCACCTACGGCAAGAACATGTCCGAGCAAGACCGTATCCGCTATCTCGCAGCCCCCATCGCCGACAAGCTGCGCGCAGCACTCACCGGCTGATCAGCGCGCGGCAATCGCCGCCGCGGCCCCGGCCATGGTGCCGGCGCTGAGCCGGTTGGCGATGCGCACGGCACGCGGGCTTTTCAGGAACAGGCGGGCACGCGAGGCGAGGAAGACCCAGGCGAGATCGATCGCCACGAGCACGACGAACATCGTCACGACCAGCTCGGCCCAGCCGACCAGCGTAACGGCGCCGAGATCGATGATGGCGGGCAGCAGCGCCACATAGAACATCATGATCTTGGGATTGCCGAGCGTCACCGTCAGCCCGGCGAAGAACAGTTTTGCGCCGGAGCGCGCCTCCGGAAGCGCCTCCTCACCGGTCTCGGTCGGTGCGAACCACATTTTCCAGGCGAGATAGAGCAGATAGGCGACACCAAGCCATTTGATGACGACGAAGGCGGCATGGAAGGTTTCGGCAATCGCGGCAAGGCCGAGCACGGCGAAGGTGAGCCAGACGCCCTCACCGATCCACATGGCGGCGAGGAAAGGCAGCACATCCTTCGGCCCGCGCGACAGCACGCGGGCGACGAGTGCGGCAATGCTCGGACCGGGCGAACCGGCCGCCATCATCAGCGCGCCGGCAAAGACAAGCAGGGTCATCAGGCTCATCGGAAATCCTCCTCGGAAGCCCTCACCCTACAGGATCAGAACGGCAGTTTGAAGCCGGGCGGGATCGGCAGGCCGGCGGTCAGCGCCTTGGTGCGCTCGGCGGTTTCGGCCTCGGCCTTGTCCTTGGCATCCTTATGGGCGGCCACGATCAGGTCCTCGAGGATTTCGACGTCGTCTTCCTTGAAGAGCGAGGGATCGATCTTCAGGCCCTTGAGGTTGCCCTTGCCGTCGAGCGTGACGGAGACGAGGCCACCGCCGGAAGAGCCGTTCACCGTCAGCGCAGCGATCTCCTCCTGCATCTTCTCCATCTTGGCCTGCATTTCCTTGACCTTGCCCATCATGCCCATGATGTCGCGCATCGGCCTCTCCTTTTGTTCTCTGAATATTTAATGTTCGATATCGTCGCCGGGCAGGATGTCGCCCTCGGCAGATTCCGCTGCGGCCGCAACCTCGACGGTCTCTGCCTCGTCTTCGGTTTCCTGCACCTTGATGCGCACGTCGGTGATCTTGGCGCCGGGAAAGCGTTGCAGAATGGCCGCGACGTCGGGGTCCTGGCGCGCATCGGCCACACGGGCCTCCTGCGCCATCGTCTCGGCTTCGGAGAGCGTGGGACCGCCGGCTTCCCGCGACAGGATGACCAGCCAGCGCTGGCCCGTCCATTCCTGGAGCCGGTTGGACAGGTCGGCGACGAGCGATTTCGGCGCGTCGTCGGTCAGGCTGATTTCCAGTTTGCCGGGCTCGACACTGACCGGCCGCACGAAAGCGCGCACCAACGCCCGCAGGCGAATATCGCGGTTCTTGGTGCAGAGATCGGCGACGTCGGAGATCGAGTTGACAGGAACCTTTGGTGCAGCGGCCGGCTGGGCGGCGGGCGCGGTATCAACCCGGCCCACAGGCTGCGCGGCCGGCTCGGCCTGCGGCACGGGGCGCAGCATGGTCACGGTGCCACCACCGGCCTGGGCCCGTATCGGCTGATCCGGCTGGCGCGCGACGGCGGAGACAGAAGCCTGCGCCGAGGGCTGGCCACCATTGCCGCCCGATTGTGGCGTGCGAAAACCATTGCCGCCGCCGTCACCGCTGGTGAGGTCGGCAAGCCGGCGCGCGGCGTCTTCCGGCGAGGGAAGGTTTGCCGCATGGGCAAGGCGGATAATGACCATTTCGGCGGCACCGGCCGGGCGGCTGGAGGCTTCTGTTTCCGGAATACCCTTCAGCAGCATCTGCCACATGCGCGACAGCGCTGTCACCGCGATGGAATTGGCGAATTCGACGCCGCGCACGCGCTCGACCTCGCTCAGCGACTGGTCGCCGGTCGCATCCGGTACATATTTCATGCGCGTGACGAGATGGGTGAAATCGGCAAGGTCCGTCAGCACCACGGAGGGGCTGGCGCCCGCCTCGTATTGTGCGGCGAATTCGGCAAGGGCTGCCGCGGCATCGCCCTTCACGATATGCGCGAAGAGATCGACGATGCGGGCGCGGTCGGCCAGGCCGAGCATGGAGCGCACGGCATTGACCTCGACGCGGCCGGCGCCATGCGCGATCGCCTGGTCGAGCAGTGACAGGCCGTCACGCGCCGAACCTTCGGCAGCACGGGCGACCATGGCGAGCGCATCCGGCTCGAATTCGACGCCTTCCTTGCCGAGAATGGTGGTGAACAGGCCGACGAGATCCGACGCACCGATGCGGCGCAGGTCGAACCTTTGGCAGCGCGACAGGACGGTGATCGGAACTTTCCGGATTTCCGTCGTCGCGAAAATGAACTTCACGTGCTCCGGCGGCTCTTCGAGCGTCTTCAAAAGGCCGTTGAAGGCCTGCGTCGAGAGCATGTGCACTTCGTCGATGATATAGACCTTGTAGCGTGCCGAAACCGGGCGATAGCGCACCTGCTCGATGATCTCTCTGATGTCATCGATACCCGTATGGGAGGCGGCGTCCATCTCGATGACGTCGACATGACGGCCTTCCATGATCGCCTGGCAATGTTCGCCGGGCACGCGAAGGTCGATCGTCGGCTTGTCGATCTCTGATGTCTTGTAGTTCAGTGCGCGGGCGAGGATGCGGGCGGTCGTCGTCTTGCCGACCCCGCGAACGCCGGTCAGCATATAGGCCTGGGCGATGCGGCCGGTCTCGAACGCGTTGGTCAGCGTGCGGACCATCGGCTCCTGGCCGACCATGAGATCCGAAAAATCCTTCGGCCGGTACTTTCGCGCGAGGACGCGATAGGCGGCGGGCTTTTCGGTGGACGGTTTAGAGGTTTCGTCGCTCATCGACCCTGCCGTTATTCAAATGTCTGTCCCGACAGGACGGCCAGAAGCAGGACGGTAAGGTGGGAGGCTGGCACGATGACCCGTGCCGGAGCTCGTTGGGGCTGCTTCCTTCCGGACCTGACCCGGTTGGCGAGTGGCTCGTCCACCACCAACCTCCCGTTCCCCATATCGGCAATATTCCATCCGAATGCAAGCGCGGCTTACAAAAAACTGTTGGAGGGAAATCGGGCGCGTGGCATGAATCGACGATAACAGCATGCGGGAGACCCCGATGAGCGATTTTCGACCCGACGACCGGCTGGCGCGCGACAGCGATCTCCTGACCAAGATCGGCCTGTGCGAACTGCGCCTGATGAAAGACAGCCGCTGGCCCTGGCTGGTTCTGGTGCCGCAGCGCTCCGATGTCAGCGAAGTCTTCGATCTCACGCCGCTCGACCAGACCATGCTGACCTTCGAGACCACGCTCGTCGCCGAGGCGCTGAAGACCGTGACGGGCGCCACGAAGATCAATACCGGCGCGCTCGGCAATATCGTGCGCCAACTTCATGTTCATGTCATTGCCCGCAGCGAGGGCGATCCCAACTGGCCCGGCCCCGTTTGGGGCTTCGGCACCGCCGAGCCGCGCTCGGCCGAGGAAACCAAGGCCTTTTCAGCCAAGCTTTTGGACGCATTGACCCCATGAAGCCATCGCTTTTCGATATCTATCGCCCGCATGCGGAACCCAGCACCATGGTGGCCTTTGCGGAAAACACGCTCGACCGCCAATCCGAACACCGCGCCGCCGACTGTCTGGAACAGGCCTTCAAGGCGGAAAACGTCCATGCCTTCGCACTTGCCGGCGGCAAGCTCGTGGTCAAGCATGACGAGAAGATCATCGATCCGCTGTTTGCGCCCTATGAACTCGCCGAACTCGATCCGATCCCGGACGAATCCATCCTGCTCGGCTATCTCAGGAACGGCG
>NZ_JBLZPK010000065.1:40324-51947 GCF_049199905.1 Shinella sp. M27 | reverse complement strand
AACGGCAACAACCGTTTCTGCGGCAAATGCGGATCGCCGACCCGCGCGGAGATCGGCGGTTACCGCCGCGTCTGCGAGGCCTGCAACCACACCATCTTCCCGCGCACCGACCCGGTCGCCATCATGCTGGTCATCGATATCGAGCGGGACCTCTGCCTGCTCGGCCGCTCGCCGCACTTCCAGCCGGGCATGTATTCCTGCCTCGCCGGCTTCCTGGAGCCGGGCGAGACGATCGAGCACACTGTGCGCCGCGAGACGCTGGAGGAATCCGGCATCAAGGTCGGCCGCGTGCGCTATCACGCCTCACAGCCCTGGCCGATGCCGCATTCCCTGATGATCGGCTGCTATGCAGAAGCGATCTCCTTCGACATCCGCCGCGACGAGACGGAGCTGGAGGATTGCCGCTGGTTCACCCGCGCGGAAACGGCCGAGATGATCGAGCGCAGCGCCATGTCTGGCACCGCCCCCGGCACCACCACGCCACCACCGAAGGGCGCCATCGCGCACCGGCTGATGCGCGACTGGCTGGACTGGCAAATTTAAAAGGCGCTGCGCATCGGATGCGCCCGGTAGGTGCCGAGAATGCGCACCTTCTCCGAGAAGAACCGCAGTTCATCGAGCGCGCGGCGCACATGCGCGTCATCGGGGTGCCCCTCGATATCGGCATAGAACTGTGTTGCCGTGAAGGTGCCGCCGATCTGGTAGCTTTCGAGCTTCGTCATGTTAATGCCGTTGGTCGCGAAGCCGCCGAGCGCCTTGTAGAGCGCAGCCGGGATGTTGCGGACGTTGAAGATGAAAGTCGTGACGATGATCTCGTCCTCGACCCGCTCCGCGACGACGGGCTCACGCGACAGGACGACGAAGCGTGTGACGTTGCTTTCGGTGTCCTCGACATTTTCGGCGATGATCGACAGGCCGTAGAGATCGGCGGCAAGACGGGGCGCCAGCGCCGCCATCGAGCGGTCGCCGGTCTCCGAGACGAGCTTTGCCGCCCCTGCCGTATCGCCGGCGATAACAGGCTTCCAGCCGTTGAGGCGCACGATCTTGCGGCACTGGCCGAGCGCATGGATATGGCTGTGGACCGTGCGCACCTCGTCTTTGGTCACACCGGGCAGCACCATGAGCTGGAAGCGGATCGGCATGAAATATTCGCCGACGATATGCAGGCGCGATTCCGGCAGGAGATGGTGGATGTCGGCGACGCGGCCGGCGATCGTGTTCTCGATCGGGATCATCCCGAGATCGGCATCGCCGTTCTCGACGGCCAGCAACGCATCCTCGAAAGTCTGGCAGGGCAGCGGCTCCATGGTCGGAAACATGTCCCGGCTCGCCATATCGGAATTGGCGCCGAACTCGCCCTGGAAGGCGATGCGGTTGGTCTTCATGGTCATGGCAGGTCCGATCAGATGGGGTTGGCCGCGAGCATGGCGCGGGCCTTTTCGAGGTCGGCTTGAGTATCGACACCGAGCGGAACCGTGTCAACGATCTCCACGTCGATGCGCATGCCGGCTTCGAGCGCACGCAACTGCTCCAGCGATTCCCGCTTTTCCAGCGTCGACGGCTTCAGCGCGACGAAGGCTTCGAGCGCCTTGCGGCGGTAGGCGTAGAGCCCGATATGGTGATAGAGCGGGCCATTGCCGTGCGGCGCCGTCGCGCGCGTGAAATAGAGCGCGCGCAGCCGGTTTTCGGAAATCGGCGAGCCGACGACCTTCACGACGTTCGGGTTGGTCTTCTCGTGTTCGTCGCGGATTTCCGTCGTCAGCGTCGCGATATCGGTCGCGGCGTTTTCCAGCGGGCGAAGTGCTGCGCGGATCGTTTCCGGATCGATGGTCGGCAGGTCGCCCTGCACGTTAATGATGAGCTCGGCGCGGCCGTCCGGATCGCTCTTCATGAGCGCCTCATGGATACGGTCGGAGCCGGACTGGTGGTCGACGCGCGTCATGACGGCCTCGAAACCGGCCGCGACGACCGCGTCGAAGACGGTCTGGTCGTCGACGGCCACCACGACGCGCCCGACATCGGCGGCGGCGGCGCGGCGCGCAACCTGCACGATCATCGGCAGGCCCGCAATATCGGCCAGCGGCTTGCCCGGAAGCCGGGTCGAGGCCATGCGGGCCGGAATGAGCACGAGGGTCTTGTCAAATTTGGCGGAATTCATCGCAGGCCCTTCAAAACCCCCGGGAAAAGTGTCAAAAAGTCTCAGTGCGGGGGCTACAATCACTGTTGCAACGAAGCAGCAAAAGACATAGGTTCCGCGCGATTTCAAGACTGGCCGGTATCAGGTCCGCCGGTCGCTAGGGGAGCGTTTGGATGAACTCTTATGTGAACATGGGCGTGGGTGCCCTGCTCGGCACCGTTTTCGTGTTGATGTCCGTGTCGATCGCTTCTGAAGGCATTTTCCATTCGGGCCATCCCGAAAAGGAAGGTTTCGCGATCGTCGCCGCCGAAGGTGGCGAAGAGGGTGCAGCGGGCGGCGGTGAAGCCGCGGCCGGCACGCCGATCGCGACCCTGCTCGCCAGCGCCGATGCAACGGCCGGCGAAGCCGTCTTCAAGAAATGTGCGAGCTGTCACACCGGGGAGAAGGGCGGACCGAACAAGGTCGGCCCCAACCTCTTCGACGTCGTGAACCGTCCGATCGCCTCGCATGAAGGCTTCAGCTATTCCGCAGGCATGACCACCTTCTCCGAAGGCCACAAGATCGTCTGGGATTATGATCACCTGAACTTCTTCCTGGAAGCGCCGAAGAAGCACGTTCCCGGCACCGCCATGGGCTTTGCCGGCCTGAAGAAGGAAGACGAGCGCGCCAACCTGATCGCCTATCTGCGCACGCTCTCCGACAACCCGGCCGCTCTGCCGACACCGTCGGCCGAAGGCGCTGCCGCAACCGGCACGGATGGTGCGGCTCCCGCCGAAGGCGGCGCTGCTGCCACGACGGAGGGCGGTGCTGCCGCTACGACGACGGAAGCCAAGCCCGCCGAAGGCGGCGCTGCAACGACCACGACCGAGGGCGCAGCCCCGGCCGAAGGCACGACGCAGGGCACCACGACCGAACAGCCGGCCGCTCAGTAAGCAGGCCAAAGCCAGAACACTGAAAACCCGGCCTTCGTGCCGGGTTTTTTGTTGCCTGCCAATAAGGGTCAGTCTCGCTGTCGATAGGTTCAGCCTTGTTTGGGACTTCCATTTTCTTCCCTGGCCTCGCTCGCCTACCCCTCCTTCCGTCACCCTCGGCCTTGAGCCGAGGATCCATGCCACAAGCGAGGCGGTGCGGAGGTGTGGATTCTCGGCTCAAGGCCGAGGATGACAGAGGAAAGGATGTGGCTCCCTTCACCCCAAAAGCCAGGCCCAGAAGGACACCGTGAACACGCCGAGCGCCGTCGTGATTGTGATGGTCGAAGACGCCAGTCCGTGGCCGACGCCGAAATGGTTGGCGAGCAGCCAGGCGTTGACGCCCGTCGGCACGGAGGAGGTGAGTACCATGGCCGCCGTCCATTCCGGGCTGAGGCCGAGCAGGCGGCAGGCGATGTAGACGGAGCCTGGCAGCATCACCAGCTTGAGGCCGCTCATGGCAAGCGCAATGCCGGCATTGCCGCCGACCTTGTACTTGTTGAGCGCCATGCCGATCGAGACGAGGGCCGCCGGCGCAGCCATCGCGGCGATCTGGTCGACCACCACCTTGACCGGCCCGACGAGCGGGATGCCACCGATATGAAACACCGCACCGACGGCAAGCCCAATGACCAGCGGATTGCGCAACAGGCTTTTGCCAATGCCGAGAAGCAGCTTGGCGAAACTCTGCGGCTCCCGCGTGCCTTCCTTGCGCTCGGCCCGCTCCATCAGGATCGTGCCGGCGATCATCATGGTCGGCAGGTGCACGGAGAGCAGCACCGAGATCGCGACAAGACCGTCCTGCCCGACGACGCGCGCCACGAGCGGCAGGCCGATGAAGACAGTGTTGGCGAAGCCGGCGGAGACGCCGGCCAGCACGCCGATGCGCCGGTCGCGCTTGAAGACGATCGTCGCGATCAGATGCGCGACCGTCCAGGTGACGGCCACACCGCCGAAATAGGCGACCCAGATACGCCAGGGCGCTTCACCGGCAAATTCGGCCTCGGCGATGGTGCGGAAGAGCAGAAGCGGCACGGCGACGCGGAAGACGAATTCGCCGAGCCCCTCCCCCAGTTCCTCCCGGAGGTAGCCGGTGCGGACGAGCAGCCAGCCGATGAGAATAAGCGCGAAGACGGGAAGAACGTTGAGGGCGACGTCGGACATGATGATTCCGGGCGGGAAGCAGACGGCGACGCGCACCGTCTCAAGATAACGTCATGGGTAGAGCAATCGCCGGGAGGGGTCCAGCGCGATACGGCTGGAAAGCGCACAAATGAAAAAAGCGAGGGTTATCCCCCCGCTTCCTCATCCCGGCCTGGCCGGGGACGTGTTTCGCGCTGTGCCAGTACATCCGTGGTCACTGCGGTTCGAAACACGACTTTCGTGTCTGACGAGGGTTCTACCGACCCCCTGTTACAGGGGTATGACAGAAATCCGTCCGTCGATGAGATGAAGTCTGCGCCGATATGGTTAACAAAAGGTTAACGTGAAAGGTCCTCAAAAAAAATTCGCAATACCAGCGATTGAACCGGCGTCGCCAAACGTCTTTCCCCTGGTTCCATGCGCCATGCCCTTTCCATCCCTTGCGGCTCCCTGTCTTTCGATTGACAAGCCGGCCCGGGGTCCGGACAGTGGCGGCGGCAACGAGACGGCAGCGGTAGGAGGACTACATGTCTATGCGCGCATTCCTGGGTTTCTCGGCACTTGTTCTTTCCGCGATCGCCTCACCCCCTCTTTCCGCCCATGCCGAAGAGACGCGCTCGGTCGTGACGACCGAAAACAGCGACTATTTCGGCTTCGACCTGCGCACCGTGCAGGATGTGACGCTCGACCAGTGCAAGAGCGACTGCATCGACGACCTTTCCTGCCGTGCCTTCACCTATAATCCCAAGGTGAAATGGTGCTTCCTGAAGAGCGACTTCAACCAGCTCAACCATTTCCAGGGCGCGATCGCCGGCAAGATCCTCAAGGCCGACACGGCCGCCGATATCGGCGCGGCACCGGCCATGCCCTTCATCAGCGAATACATGCTGACCGACGCCCGCTCGTTCCGCGACAACCTCGCGCTTGCCGCCGACCAGGCCGGCCAGGGCGCAGAAAGCCTCGCCTCGCTCGGCCGCATCGAGACCGCGTCGAGCCGCTTCGACCAGGCGCTCGCCGCCTATCGCGGTGCGCTGTCGCTCGCACCGGACGATTATTTCCTCTGGATCGAGACGGCCGAGTCGATGGGCCGCGCCTATAACAACAGCTATCTCGCCGGACAGGGCGCACTTGCCGCGATAAATGCCTACCAGCTCTCGCGCACCACCGAGACGCGGGCGCGGGCGCTCGCCGTGCTGGGCGACACGCTCGACAAGTCGAGCAACTACCGCGCCGGCATCAATGCCTACAAGGCGAGCCTCGACCTGAAGGACGACGTCGCCGTCCGTTCGGCCTATCTCGGCCTGCGCGCCCGCCAGGGCTTCCGCATCGTCAACCACACGATCGATTCCGACAGCGCGACGCCGCGCGCCTGCGTGGAGTTCTCCGAGCCGCTGGTGAAGTCCGGCGCCGACTACGCCTCCTTCGTCACGCTCGATGGCGCGGCACCGAAGGCCATCGAGGCCAAGGACCGGCAGATCTGCGTCGAGGGCCTGACCCACGGCCAGCGCTACAAGATCACCTTCCGCGCCGGCCTGCCGTCCTCGGTCGACGAGCCGCTGGCCGCCGCCTCGGACCTCGATATCTACGTGCAGGACCGCGCCGCCATGGTGCGTTTCACGGGCGACGGCTTCGTGCTGCCGGGCAGCGTGCGCCGCGGCATCCCGATCGTTTCCGTCAACACCGACAGCGCAGATCTGAAGCTCTACCGCGTCGGCGACCGCGCCATTGCTGGCCTCCTCAACGAAAGCCGCTTCCTCACACAGCTCGACGGCTATTCCGCCAGCCGCATCGAAAGCGAGAACGGCGAGCTGGTCTGGGAAGGCAAGATCGAGATTTCGCCCGAGCTGAACAAGGACGTCGTCACCAGCTTCCCGGTCGACGAAGCACTGCCGCAGCGCAAGCCCGGCGTCTATGTGCTGACCGCCGCCGCCTCCAATGGCCGCAGCAACGAGTGGGACACCAAGGCGACGCAATGGTTCGTCGTCTCGGATGTCGGCCTCACCACCTATGCCGGTACGGACGGTCTCAACGTCTTCGCCCGCTCGCTCGATACGGCCGGCCCGCTTGACGGCGTCGAGCTGCAGCTGATCGCCAAGAACAACGAAGTGCTCGGCACGGCGACGACCGATGCGGATGGCCGCGCCACCTTCACCGCCGGCCTGATGCGCGGCACCGCCGCCAACACGCCCGCCGTCATCCTCGCCAGGAAGGGCGAAGGCGATTTCGTCTTCCTCGACATGACGCGTGCCGGCTTCGACCTTTCCGACCGCGGCGTCACCGGCCGCCCGGCACCGGGCGCCATCGACGTGCTGGCCTGGACCGAACGCGGCATCTACCGCGCCGGCGAGACGGTGCATGCCTCCGCACTCGCCCGCGACATCGAGGCGAATGCCGTCGAAAAACTGCCGCTGACCTTCGTCTTCAACCGGCCCGACGGCGTGGAAGACCGCCGCATGGTATCGGATGGCGCGGCGCTCGGTGGCCATACGATCGATCTGCCGCTGCAGGATAACAGCATGCGCGGCACCTGGACCATGCAGGTCTATACCGACCCGAAGGGCACGGCGATTGCCGAAAAGACCTTCCTCGTCGACGACTTCGTGCCCGACCGCATCGAATTCGACATGACGAGCGAGGCCAAGGAGGTCGAGACCGGTGTTGCCGCCCCCGTCTCCGTCGAGGGTCGCTATCTCTATGGCGCGCCGGGCGCGGGTCTGGAAATCGAGGGCGACGTCGCGCTGAAGCCGACCCATCAGGATCCCGCCTATCCGGACTATGTCTTCGGTCTTGCCGATGAAGAGGCGATCGAGGAAAGCCGCATTCCGCTCGAAGGCCTCGACGTGCTCGACGAGGACGGCAAGGCGACCTTCGACATCAATGTCGCCGATCTGCCGGCCACGACCCAGCGCCTCGAAGCGCTCGTGACGCTGCGTATGATGGAGGCCGGCGGCCGCGCCGTCGAGCGCAGCCTCACCTTGCCGGTCAAGTCGGAAGGCGCGATGATCGGCGTGAAGCCGGAATTCAAGGGCGACCTCTCGGAAAACACCGTCGCCAACTTCAACGTCATCACCGTCGGCGCCGATGGCAAGAAGCAGTCGATGCAGGGCCTGCCCTGGAAGCTGCTCGCCGTCGAGCGGAACTACCAATGGTATCGCGACGGCAGCTCGTGGCGCTATGAGCCGGTGCTCTCCACCTCGCAGGTCGCCAACGGCACGCTTGACGTCACCGCTGACGGCGGCAAGATTTCCGTGCCGGTGACCTGGGGCCGCTACCGCCTCGAGGTGGAAAGCCCGGAACCGGAAGGCCCGGCCACCAGCGTTGAATTCGACGCCGGCTGGTATGTCGCCGCCAGCTCGACGGAAACGCCGGATGCCCTGGAAATCTCGCTCGACAAGGAAAGCTATGCGGTTGGCGACACGGCCAAGCTGAAGATCTCGCCGCGCCATGCCGGTCAGGTTCTCGTCACCATCGGCGCAGAAAGCCTGATCGCCACCCAGACGGCCGCCATCGGCGCCGAGGGCGGCGAGATCGATATCCCCGTCACCAAGGAATGGGGCCCCGGCTCCTATGTGACCGCGACGCTCTTCCGCCCCGGCTCCGACCAGGAAAGCCGCATGCCGATGCGCGCCATCGGCATCACCTGGCTGAAGGTCGATCCCGCCGATCGCAAGCTGAACCTCTCGCTCGACCTGCCGGAAAAGACCCTGCCGCGCCAGCCGCTTGACATTTCGCTCAAGGTCGCGGGCGCCGGTGTTGGTGAAGAGGCTTACATCACGGTTGCCGCCGTCGATGTCGGCATCCTCAACCTCACCCGCTACGAAGCACCCGATCCGGCCACCTGGTACTTCGGCCAGCGCCGCCTCGGCATGGAAATCCGCGATCTCTACGGCCGTCTGATCGACGGCTCGCTCGGCACGACCGGGCGGCTGCGCACCGGTGGTGACGGCGGCGAAGGTGCCCTTCAGGGTGATCCGCCGAAGGAAAAGCTCGTCGCCTTCTTCGCCGGTCCCGTGAAGCTCGATGCCGACGGCAATGCCAAGGTCAGCTTTGATATCCCGCAGTTCAACGGCACCGCCCGCGTCATGGCCGTCGCCTGGACGAAGACCGGTGTCGGCAGCGCCTCGAAGGATGTCGTCATCCGCGATCCGGTCGTCGTGACCGCAAGCCTGCCGAAGTTCCTCGCTCCAGGAGACCGTTCGGACCTGCGCCTCGACATCGCCAACACGGATGCGCCGGCGGGTGACTACACGCTGGAGATCACCCACAATGCCTCCGTGATGGTCGAACAGACCGGTGCGAGCCAGACGGTGAAGCTCGAAGCCGGCGGCAAGACCGCGCTGACCCTGCCGCTGATCGGCGGCGAGATCGGCGATGGCGTCATCTCGCTCAAGCTCTCCAACGGCAGCGGCATGTCGCTCGAACAGGCGCTCAACGTGCCGGTGCGCCCGGCAGCCATGCCGATCACCACGCGCCGGCCGCTCGAAATCGCCGCCAATGGCAGCCTGACGATCGACGACCAGCTGCTCGCCGACAGCCAGTTGGCCGGTGCCTCCGTTAGCCTCAGCGTGTCGCGCGCGGCCGCCTTCGACATTCCGGCGCTGCTGATGTCTCTCGACCGCTACCCCTATGGCTGCACCGAGCAGACATCGAGCCGCGCCCTGCCGCTGCTTTACCTCAGTGAGCTTTCCAAGCAGTCCGGCCTGCCGGAAGACACGGAAACGCAGAAGCGCGTGCAGGATGCCATCTACCGCGTGCTGGCCAACCAGTCGTCCTCGGGTAGCTTCGGCCTGTGGTCGCCGGGTTACGGCGACCTCTGGCTCGATGCCTTCGTCACCGACTTCCTGACCCGCGCCCGCGAACAGAAGTTCGACGTGCCGGAACAGGCGATGCTGCAGGGGCTTTCGAACCTGCAGAACTCCATCTCCTATGACGTCAACGTCTCCACCCAGGGCAACGAGATCGCCTATGCGCTCTATGTTCTCGCCCGCAACCGCAAGGCCGCGATCAGCGACCTGCGCTACTATGCCGACACGAAGCTGTCGGAATTCTCCTCGCCGCTCGCCCGTGCGCATTTGGCCGCGGCCCTCGGCCTCTATGGCGATGCCCAGCGCGCGACGACCATCTTCGAAAATGCGCTCGGCCTCTCCAGAGACAGCGTTATGACCGCCAGCCTCGCCCGCACCGACTATGGTTCGTCGCTGCGTGACGGTGCGGCGATCCTGGCGCTCGCCGCCGAGGCACGGCCGGTTCCGGGCATCATTCCGGAGCTTTCCAAGCTCGTCGCCAAGCAGTGGGAGAACAAGCGCTGGACCAGCACGCAGGAACAGACCTGGATGCTGCTTGCCGCCCGTTCCGTGAAGGATGCCGACAAGGACCTGAAGCTTGAAATCAACGGGGCGGCCCGCGACGGCGGTTATGCCGCGCAGATGACGGGCAAATCCCTGCTGGAGAACCCGCTGACCATCGCCAACCGCACCAGCGAGCCGGTGTCCGCCGTGCTCACCACGGTCGCGGCACCCATCGATCCGCTGCCGGCCGGCGGAGACGGCTTTGCCATCGAGCGCACCTACTACACGCTCGACGGCGAGGAGGCGAATGTCACGGAGGCCCAGCAGAACGAGCGCTACGTCGTGGTGCTGAAGGTGACGGAGCACAACAACTGGGCTTCGCGCATCATCATCACCGACCTCCTGCCCGCCGGCTTCGAAATTGACAATCCGAGCCTCGTCGACAGCGCGAAGCTCGCCAATTTCGATTGGCTCGGCGAGACGGAAGCCGCGCATACGGAGTTCCGCTACGACCGCTTCGTCGCGGCCTTCAACCGCAGCGAAGGCGACAACCGCGACGTGACGCTCGCCTATGTCGTGCGCGCCGTGACCCCCGGCACCTATGACCTGCCGGCCGCCCAGGTGGAGGACATGTACCGTCCGCAATATTCCGCCCGCACGGCGACCGGCCGCATGCAGGTCGTCAAGGCCGAGTAAGGGGTTTGGCGATGGCGCTGTGGCGCAGACTTCTGATTGGGTCCCTTGGCGGGGCGACAGCGATTGCCGCCCTCGCCTTCGGGCTCGATTACGCCGACCGTGCCTTTCCGCCGCCGATTGCGATGGCGGAAACCGTCTCCAAGGAAGTGCTCGACCGCGACGGCCGCCTGCTGCGTGCCTTCGCGACACCAGAGGGACACTGGCGGCTGAAGACCACGGCCGCCGATGTCGATCCGCAATTCCTGCGCATGCTGGTGGCCTATGAGGACCGACGCTTCAACGAGCACGGCGGTATCGACCCCTGGGCGCTTCTGCGCGCCGCCGGCCAGTTCGTCGGCAATGGCCGCATCGTCTCGGGCGCCTCCACGCTCTCCATGCAGGTCGCCCGGCTGATCGAGCCGCGCGAAAGCCGCTCGATGCTTGCGAAGCTGCGCCAGATGGCCCGCGCCATCCAGCTCGAACGCCGGCTTTCCAAGGCTGAAATCCTCGATCTCTACCTGACGCTCGCCCCCTATGGCGGCAATCTGGAGGGCGTGCGGGCCGCAAGCCTTGCCTGGTTCGGCAAGGAGCCGAAGCGGCTCTCGGTCGCCGAAGCCGCCCTGCTCGTCGCCCTGCCGCAGCTTCCCGAAAAGCGCCGCCCGGACCGCCACCGCGACGTCGCCGAAAAGGCGCGCGAGCGCGTGCTGACCCGCCTTGCCGTCTCGGATGTCATCGGCGAGGGCGAGGCCGAGCGCGCCGGCCTTGAAGCCGTGCCGGACCGCCGCCGCCAGCTTCCCTCCTATGCCGCCCACCTTTCGGAACTGGCGCTGCGCAAGGACCCGAAGGCGATCAAGCACGAGACCTCGCTCGACCGCACGGTGCAGGACGGCCTTGAGACCGTCGCCCGCGAGGCGGCCGAACGGCTGGGTCCGAAAATCTCCATCGCCATGGTAATGGCCGATGCCCGCACCGGCGAAATCCTCGGCGAAGTCGGCTCGGCGGATTATTTCGACGGCAGCCGCGCCGGCTGGATCGACATGACGCGCATCCGCCGCTCGCCGGGTTCGGCGCTGAAGCCGTTCATCTACGGCCTTGCCTTCGAAGAGGGGCTGGTCGCGCAGGAAACCATCGTCGAGGATCGCCCCGCCGATTTCTCCGGCTACCGCCCGCGCAATTTCGACATGACCTATCAGGGCGATATCAGCGTGCGCAAGGCGCTGCAATTGTCGCTCAATGTGCCCGCCGTGCGCCTGCTCGAAGCCGTCGGCCCGACGCGCATGATGGTGCGCTTCCGCCGCGCCGAGGTGCGCCCCGAACTGCCGCCGGGCGAAACGCCGGGTCTCGCCATCGGGCTGGGCGGTCTCGGCATCACGCTGCGCGACCTGACTCAGCTTTATGCGGCGCTTGCCAAT
>NZ_JBLZPK010000065.1:0-40137 GCF_049199905.1 Shinella sp. M27 | reverse complement strand
CCGCGCCGACAACGGCGCGGTGCCCGGCCTGACCGGCTATGGTGCGGCCGCCCCCATTCTCTTCGAAGCCTTCGCCCGCTCCGGCATTGCCATCACCGCGCTTCCCCGCGCGCCGGCCGGGGCGCTGCGCATCGCGCAATCCGAACTGCCGGCCAGCCTGCGCCGCTTCTCGACGACGGCGAGCGGGCTGGTCACGGTGGTGGCGCGGGAGCCGGCGCCGCAGATCATCTATCCGCCGGAGGGTGCGCATGTCGAACTCGGCGCCACCACCGGCTCCGAGATCTCGCCCCTCGTGCTCAAACTCCAGGGCGGCCGCGCGCCCTTCCGCTGGCTTGCCAACGGCAAGGTGCTGCCGGACGCCGCGCGCCGGCGCACGACGCAGTGGATGCCGGAAGGCGCCGGTTTCTCGACGCTGACGGTGATCGATGCCGCCGGGCGGGCGGCGAGTGTCCGGGTGTTTATCGAGTAGGCTCGGGCACCCAGTTCGCCTTGCGTTTGTCCAGGAAGGCCGCTATGCCCTCCGCCGCTTCCGGCGTTTCCCAGGTATCGGCAAGCCGCGTCAGCGTCATCTCGATGACGGCATCGTCGATCGGCGCCGCAAGCGCATGGGCCAGCGCCTTCGTCGCCGCGACGGCCTCCGGGGAGGTTGCGAAATAGGGCTTGATCTCCGCCTCGACCACCTCGTCCAGCGCCTCGGGTGCGACGACGCCGCTGACGAGACCGATGTCGTGAGCTACCGGTGCATCGAACAAGCGCGCGGATGTCGCAAAGCGCAGGAAGGCGGCGGGGCCGATGCGGGCGGCGACATAGGGGCTGATCGTCGCCGGAATGAGGCCGAGCCGGGTTTCCGTCAGGCCGAAGCGCGCGCCCTCCGCGGCAATCGCGGTATCACAGACGCTGATCAGGCCGACGCCGCCACCATAGGCCTGGCCGTTGACGCGGGCGATCAGCGGTTTTGGCAGGTCGCGCAGCGCCTTCAGCATCAAGGCGAGGCGGCGTGCTTCGGCGATGCGCGCCTCGCGGCTCGCGGCGATCTGCTCTTTCATCCAGTTGAGATCGCCGCCCGCGCAAAAGCTTTCGCCCTCGCCGGTCAGCACGACGACGCGCACCGCCTTATCCTCGCCGAGCAGACCGGCAACGGTCGTGAGCTCGCGGATCATCAGGCCCGACAGCGCATTGTGCTGCGCGTGCCGGCGCAAGGTGAGAGCCGCCACGCCGCGGCGATCGACGGATACAGAGATGGTTTCGAAATGCATGGCTCTCCCTCCGTTACGCACTTTTGCGGATATCGCCCTTGCCGGTGATGCGCCGCGCGAAGGCCGCGGCAGCCGCCAGCTTCTCGCGGTTAAGCCCGGTTTCATAACCCTCCGCCGCCAGCATGTCGGCAACGGCGAGCGTATCGACATTGCCGCGCGCGCCCGGCGCATAGGGGCAGCCGCCGAGACCGCCGACCGAGGCATCGAAGACCGTCAGCCCATGATCGAGCGCCACGCGGATATTGTCGAGCGCCAGCCCGTTCGTATCGTGAAAATGGCCGGCGAGATTTTCCGGGAAGGCGACGGCGAGCACGACGTCCAGCATGGCGGCCACCTCGGACGGGCGCGCGCGGCCGATCGTATCGCCAAGGCTCACCTCATGGCAGCCGAGGCGCAGCAGCTGCCCCGTTACGCGCGCCACCGCGCAGGGCTCCACCGGCCCGTCATAGGGGCATTGCACGACACAGCTGACATAACCGCGCAGCAGAATGCCATCCGCCTTCGCCGCTTCCGCCACCGGCCGGGCGCGCTCGATGCTTTCGGCAATCGAGCAGTTCAGGTTCGCACGGGAAAAGCCTTCGGAGGCCGAGAGGAAGACGGCAACCTCATCGACACCGGCCGCCTTCGCCGCCTCATAGCCCTTCATGTTGGGCACCAGAGCCGCATAGGAAATGCCGGGCCGGCGCTTTATGCCGGCCATGACCGCAGCGCCATCGGCCAGTTGCGGCACCCATTTGGGGCTGACGAAACTCGTCGCCTCGATGCGGGAAAAACCGCACTCGGACAGCTGGTCGATCAGCGCGATCTTGTCGGCGGACGGGATGATCGCCTTCTCGTTCTGCAGCCCGTCGCGGGCGGCCATTTCGACGATGTCAATGCGCCCGGTCACGCCGCCTCCTCGGGCTCGAGCGACAGCAGCAGAGCACCTTCCGCCACCTGATCGCCCACCGCCACGGGAAGCGTGGCCACCACGCCATCGCGAGGCGCGGCCAGCACCAGTTCCATCTTCATCGCCTCCATGGTGACCAGCGCATCGCCCTTGGCGACGCGCGCACCCGGCTCGGCCGAGACGATGCGCACCAATCCGGGCATCGGCGCGACAAGCCGGTCGCCGCCGGACGCAGCCTCGCCATGATGACCGGCCTCTTCGGCAAGCGCGAAGGCATGGCCGTGGCCGCCGAAGAAGACGGCGATGTCGTTGCCGTCGCGGTGGACCGTCGCGGAAAACACGCGTCCCTCGAAATCGGCACGAACCGAACGGCCGTCCGCCGATTGCACGCGAAGCTCCGTCTCCATGTCGTTGTGCTCGACCCGGAAGCGGTCGCTGTCGAGCACCGTTACGCGCAATGCATGTTCTGCGCCGCCATGGTCGAGAAAGACGGTCTGCGCGGATGCACCCCAGAGGCGGAAACCGCGGATTTGCCCCCATGGATCCAGATCATCCGAAACCTTGAGAAAGCCAAGCGCCGAAAGAGCAGCGAGCGCGAAAACCTCTTCCGGCGCATCGGGATCGGCCAGCAGGATTTCGCCGGCGCGGCCGATCAGCCCGGTATCGACATCGCCTGCGGCAAAGGCCGGATTGCGGCAGAGGCGGACGAGAAAGCCGGCATTGGTCGTCAGCCCGCCGACGCGGCATTGTTCCAGCGCCGTCTCCAGCCTGGAAAGCGCCTCCGTGCGGCTGCGGTCGTGGGTAATGACCTTGGCGATCATCGGATCGTAGAAGGGCGTGATGACATCGCCGGCCCGCACGCCGGAATCGATGCGGGCGCCATCCGGCACGTCGAAAACCGTCAGGCGGCCGGTCGCGGGGAGAAAGTCGCGCGCCGGGTTTTCCGCATAAAGCCGCGCCTCGAAGGCCCAGCCATCGATGGCCAGCTCCTCCTGCCGCTTCGGCAATGGCTCGCCGGCCGCGACACGCAGCTGCCATTCCACGAGATCAAGGCCGGTGATGGCCTCCGTCACGGGATGCTCGACCTGGAGGCGCGTGTTCATCTCCATGAAGTAGAAACGGTCCTGCCGCAGCCCCTCGGAAACGTCGGCGATGAACTCCACCGTGCCCGCACCGCTGTAGCCGATGGCGGCGGCCGCGCGCAAGGCTGCCTGCCCCATCGCCGCGCGCATCTCCGCCGTCATGCCGGGCGCCGGTGCTTCCTCGATGACCTTCTGGTGGCGGCGTTGCAGCGAGCAGTCGCGCTCGAAGAGATGCACGACATTGCGATGCCCGTCACCGAAGACCTGCACTTCGATATGGCGGGGCTTGGCCATGTATTTTTCGACGAGCACGCGGCCGTCGCCGAAGGCGCTCTCGCCCTCGCGGCGGGCGCTTTCCAGGGCGGCGGCGAAATCGGCCGGCTGCTCCACCCGCCGCATGCCCTTGCCGCCGCCGCCGGCACGCGCCTTGATCAGCACGGGATAGCCGATGGCTTCCGCCTCACCGGCAAGGAAGGCCGCATCCTGTTTTTCGCCGTGATAGCCGGGCACGACAGGCACGCCCGCCTTTTCCATCAGGGCCTTGGCAGCATCCTTCAGGCCCATGGCGCGGATGGCATTGGCCGAGGGGCCGATGAAAACGAGGCCGGCTGATTCCACCGCCTCGACGAAATCAGGGTTTTCCGAGAGGAAACCGTAGCCCGGATGCACCGCCTGCGCGCCGCTCGCCTTGGCCGCCTCGATGATCGCGGCACTGTTCAGGTAGCTTTTCGCGGCTTCCGCCGGGCCGATGCGGATGGCCTCGTCGGCCATTTCGACATGCAGCGCATCACGGTCGGCGTCGGAATAGACGGCGACCGTCGCCACGCCCATGCGCCTTGCAGTGCGGATGACGCGGCAGGCGATTTCGCCTCGGTTGGCGATGAGGATTTTCCTGAACATCCCGGCTCCGGCTCTCATTGCGCTGCGATGGCTTCGACTTCGAGCAGCCATTTCTCGTCGAAGATCGAGGCGATGACGACGCTCATCGCCGGCGCGATGGCGCCGAGATATTCGCTGCGGATCTCGCGGTTGGCTGCGGTGTGATGCCGGTCGGACAGAAAGGTCGTGACCTTGACGAGATCGGCCTTGCTCATTCCGGCGGCCTTCAGCTGCGCGTCGATATTGCGCCAGACAAGCCGTGCCTGATCCTCGAAACTCTCCGGCACCTTGTCGTCGTCGGACACGGGAATCTGGCCGCTGATGAACAGCAGCGTCTTGAAATCCGTAATCTTCACGGCCTGCGAATAGCCGCCGCGCGGGACGGGTGCGGTCTTGGCATTGATGGTTTCGCGGTTCATGACATTGCCTCCTCTACATTCTGAAGATGCCGAAACGGGTAGGCTCTATGGGCGCATTGAGCGCAGCGGAAAGCGAGAGCGCCAGCACGTCGCGCGTCTTGCGCGGATCGACGATGCCGTCGTCCCAGAGCCGCGCCGAAGCGTAAAGCGGGTGGCTCTGGCGGGCGAACATGTCGATGGTCGGCTGCTTGAAGGCGGCCTCCTCCTCAGTGCTCCAGCTGCCGCCCGTGCGCTCGATGCCCTCGCGCCGGACGGTCGCCAGCACGCCGGCCGCCTGCTCGCCGCCCATCACGGCGATGCGGCTGTTCGGCCAGGTCCAGAGGAAACGCGGCGAATAAGCCCGCCCGCACATGCCGTAATTGCCGGCGCCATAGGAGCCGCCGATCAGCACCGTGAGCTTCGGCACATTCGCGGTGGCGACGGCGGTGACAAGCTTGGCACCATTCTTTGCGATGCCCTCCGCCTCGTATCTGCGGCCGACCATGAAGCCGGTGATATTCTGCAGGAAGACGAGCGGGATGCCGCGCTGGGCGCAGAGCTCGATGAAATGCGCACCCTTCAGCGCGGCCTCGGAGAACAGCACTCCATTGTTGGCAATGATGCCGACGGGCAGGCCATGCAGGGCCGCGAGGCCACAGACGAGCGTGGTGCCGAAGCGGGCCTTGAACTCGTCGAAACGCGAGCCATCGACCACGCGGGCGATGACTTCGCGTACGTCATAGTGCGTGCGCGTATCGGCCGGCACGATGCCGAGCAGCTCTTCGGGATCGTAGAGCGGCGCGTCGCCATCACCGGATTTCGTAATCTCCGGCTTACGCGTGTTGAGATTGGCGGCGATCTGGCGGGCGATGACGAGCGCATGGCGGTCGTCGCGCGCGAGGTGGTCGGCGACGCCGGACAGGCGGGTGTGCACGTCGCCGCCACCCAGGTCTTCCGCCGTCACCACCTCGCCCGTCGCAGCCTTCACCAGCGGCGGGCCGGCGAGGAAGATCGTGCCCTGGTTCTCGACGATGACGGTCTCGTCGCTCATCGCTGGCACATAGGCGCCGCCCGCCGTGCAGCTGCCCATCACGACGGCGACCTGCGGAATGCCGGCGGCGGACATCTGCGCCTGATTGTAGAAGATGCGGCCGAAATGATCGCGGTCGGGAAAGACCTCGTCCTGGTTCGGCAGATTGGCGCCGCCGGAATCGACGAGATAGATGCAGGGCAGCCGGTTTTCCGCCGCAATCTCCTGCGCGCGCAGATGCTTCTTCACGGTAATCGGATAGTAGGTGCCGCCCTTCACCGTCGCATCGTTGCAGACGATCATGCACTCGCGGCCGGAGACCCGGCCGATGCCCGCGATCATGCCGCCGGAGGGCGAGGCGCCATCATAGAGACCGTGACCGGCGGTGAGACCGATTTCGAGGAAGGGCGAGCCAGGATCAAGCAATTGCGCGACGCGCTCGCGCGGCAGCAGCTTGCCGCGCGCAACATGGCGTTCCCGCGCCTTCGCCCCGCCGCCATCCATGGCGAGGCTTGCGGCTTCCTCGACCAGCTTCAGCGCGTCGAGCATCGCCTTGCGGTTTGCCGCAAAAATCTCGCTGCGGGTGTTCACGGCCGAGGGGATGACCGGCATTACAGCGTCTCCTGAAAGATTTCACGGCCGATGAGCATACGGCGGATTTCGGAGGTGCCGGCGCCGATCTCGTAGAGTTTGGCGTCGCGCAGCAGGCGGCCGGTCGGGTAGTCGTTGATATAGCCGTTGCCGCCCAGCGACTGGATGGCCTCGAGCGCCAGCTTCGTCGCCATCTCGGCGGAATAGAGGATGCAGCCGGCAGCGTCCTTGCGGGTCGTCTCGCCACGGTCGCAGGCGGCAGCGACGGCATAGACGTAAGCGCGGCAGGCGTTCAACGCGACATACATATCGGCGACCTTGCCCTGCATCAGCTGAAACTCGCCGATGGGGCGGTCGAACTGCTTTCGCTCATGGATATAGGGCACGACCACATCGAGGCAGGCGGCCATGATGCCGAGCGGGCCGCCGGAGAGCACGACGCGCTCATAATCGAGACCCGACATCAGCACGTTGACGCCGCGCCCGGTCGTGCCCATCACGTTCTCCTCCGGCACCTCGCAATCGGTGAAGACGAGTTCGCCGGTGTTGGAACCGCGCATGCCGAGCTTGTCGAGCTTCTGGGCGGTCGAAAAACCGGCAAAATCCTTCTCGATGAGGAAGGCGGTGATGCCGCGCGGGCCGGCTTCGAGATCGGTCTTGGCATAGACCACCAGCACATCCGCATCCGGCCCGTTGGTGATCCACATCTTGTTGCCGTTCAGCACATAGCGGTCGCCGCGCTTGTCGGCGCGCAGCTTCATCGAGACGACGTCGGACCCCGCCCCCGGCTCGGACATGGCGAGTGCGCCGACATGTTCGCCGGAAATCAGCTTCGGCAGGTATTTTTCGCGCTGCGCCGGCGATGCGTTGCGCACGAGCTGGTTGACGCAGAGATTGGAATGGGCGCCGTAGCTCAGGCCGACCGAGGCCGAGGCGCGGCTGATCTCCTCCATCGCCACGCAATGGGCAAGATAGCCCATGCCGGAACCACCAAACCCTTCGGGTGCCGTGATGCCGAGCAGGCCGAGATCGCCCATTTCGCGCCAGAGCGGCATGGGGAAGTTGTTGCTTCGGTCGATTTCGGCGGCCTGCGGCGCGATGCGATCCGTCGCGAAACGCCGCACGCTTTCCCTGAGCGCCTCGATATCCTCTCCAAGCCCGAAGCTCATGCCGGCATCGTACATGTCCACCCTCCACTTACAATCGTCAGGCGATTGCCTTTTCCTCTGTTCTGTCGAAGGCCGCGCGCTTTTCGGCCTCGCGCGCCTTCACGCGCTTTGCCGCCTCCTCCTTGACGGGGCCGTAGCCCCTGATCTCACCGTAAAGCGAAAGCAGTGCCGCGGCGGCGTCGAGATTGTCGCGGCGAAGGTTGTGCAGCACATGCGCGACCAAGGCCTCGTAATCGGCGATGAGCTGGCGCTCCATGCGGCGCTCGGCGGTGCGGCCGAACGGATCGAAGGCCGTGCCACGCAGGCCCTTGAGGCTTGCCAGCACACCGAAGGCCGGCAGCATCCAACGGCCAAAGCGGCGTTTGCGCGGACGGCCATTGGCATCCTCACCCTTCAGGAAAGGCGGGGCGAGGTTGAAGGCGATCTTGTAATTGCCGTCGAACTGCTCGGCGAGGCCGGCCTTGAAGGCCGGGTCGGTGAAGAGCCGAGCGACCTCGTATTCATCCTTGTAGGCAAGGAGCTGAGCGTAGACATGGGCGACCGTGCGCAGCAGCCGATCATCCGGGCCGAGCGCCTTTTCCGCCTCCCGCACACGCTCCACCAGCGCCCTGTAGCGGTCGGCCAGCGCTGCGTTCTGATAGGCGGTCAGATGTTTTTCGCGGTGGGTGATCAGGTCTGCCGTCGGCATCGTCTCCAGCGTCGCGACGGGCTTGCCGGGATGCAGCAGGCGCTCGGCACGGGCAGGGTCGGCGGCGATGAGGCGGCCCCAGCCGAAGGCGGAGAGCGTCGCATCGACGGCCACGCCATTGAGTGCGATCGCCTGTTCGATCGACTGGTGGGTGAGCGGGATCAGCCCCTTCTGCCAGGCATAGCCGGTCATCAGGATATTCGTCGCCATTGCATTGCCGGCGACCTTTTCGGCAACCGTCGTGAAATCGAGCAGGGTGGAGGTCTCGCGCAACGCCGCGCGCACCGTGCTCTCCACATCGCGTCGGCGGAAATCGAAGTCGCGCTTGCGCACGAAATCGGCGACCGGCGTCAGCCGCGTGTTGACCACGCCCGCCGTGCGGTGATGGTCGCAGAGCGTCACCGCATCCTTCGAGGAAGCCACCACGTCGTCGGCGGCGATCAGCAGATCCGCACCGCCGGTGATGATGCGCGGAGAGGAGACGTCCTGATCGTGCAGGCCGATACGCAGGTGGCTCATGACGGCACCACCTTTCTGGGCGAGACCGGCCATGTCGAGGATCATCGGCGACTTGCCGTCGAGATGCGCGGCCATGCCGAGGATGGCGCTGATCGTCAGGATGCCCGTGCCGCCTATGCCGGCGATGGCGATATTGTAGGACCGATCGCCGATCTTGACGATATCGGGGTCCGAGATGCCGGTCATGTCGGGGTTGGAGCGCGCCGCCTTGCGCAGCCGGCCGCCCTCCACCATCACGAAGGACGGGCAGAAACCCTTGAGGCAGGAATAGTCCTTGTTGCAGGTCGACTGGTTGATCTTGCGCTTGCGGCCGAGTTCCGTGTCGAGCGGCTCGACGGAGACGCAGTTCGACTGGGTGGAACAGTCGCCGCAGCCTTCGCAGACGGCGGGATTGATCATCAGCCGGACCGGCGGGTCTTCCATCAGGCCGCGCGACCGCCGGCGGCGCTTTTCGGCCGCACAAGTCTGCACATAGACGATGGCCGAACAGCCGGGAGCCTCTCTGATGTCGCGCATCACCCGGTCCAGCTCGTCGCGGTGGCGCACGATGGTGCCGGGTGCGAGCATGGAGGGCGAATAGGCTTCCGGGTGGTCGGAGACGAGGTAGATCGGCTCGACGCCCTCGTCGAAGAGCTGGCGCGTCACACCCTCGGGGCTGATCGGCCCATCGACGGCCTGGCCGCCGGTCATCGCCACCGCGTCGTTATAGAGGATCTTGTAGGTGATGTTGACGCGGGCGGCGACCGACTGGCGGATCGCCAGAATGCCCGAATGGTAATAGGTGCCGTCGCCGAGATTGACGAAGATGTGCTTCTCGTCGGTGAAAGGCGCGATGCCCGACCACGGCACGCCCTCGGCGCCCATATGGGTGAAGGTTGCGGTGTCGCGATCCATCCACTGCACCATGTAGTGACAGCCGATGCCTGCCGTCGCGCGACTGCCTTCCGGCACCTTGGTGGAGGTGTTGTGCGGACAGCCGGAGCAGAAATAGGGCACGCGCTCGATGGGCGCGGCATGCGTCTTGCGGATCTTTTCGCGCTCGAGGAGATAGGCGAGCTCGTCGGAAATCAGTTTCTTGAGGCCGGCGTCGAAGTCGAAATGCAGGAGCCGCGCGGCAATCGCCCGTGCCACCATGCCGACCGTCAGCGCCTGCGACAGCGGCAGGAACGCATGGTCGTCATGGTCGAACTTGCCGATGATGCGCGGCCGCTCGCCATGGTGCCAGTTGAAGAGCTGCTGCTTGATCTGGTTTTCGATGATCTCGCGCCGTTCCTCGACGACGAGCACCTCCTCCAGTCCCTGCGAAAATTCGCGCACGCCCTCCGGCTCCAGCGGCCAGGGCATGCGGACCTTGTAGATGCGCATGCCGATCTCGGCCATCTCGGCCGGGCCGAGCGACAGCTCCTTCAGCGCCTGCAGCACATCCTCATAGGCCTTGCCCGAGGCAATGATGCCGAAGCGGGCGCGCGGCACGTCATGCGTCACCTCGTCCACCTTGTTGGCGCGGGCAAAGGCGATGGCCGCATAGCCCTTGTAGGTCTGGAGACGCTCATCCTGCGGCAATGGTGGATCGGGCCAGCGCAGGTTGAGACCGCCCGGCGGCAACTCGAAATCCTGGGGAATGACGAACTGGCGGCGCTCGCCGGCAAGGGCCACCGAGGCGGTCGTTTCGACCGTATCGGAGATGAACTTCATGCCGACCCAGCAGCCGGAATAACGCGACATGGCCGTGCCGAGCAGGCCGTATTCGACGAATTCGTGGATGGACGACGGGTAGAGCACCGGAATGACCGCCGACATGAAGGCGTGGTCGGACTGGTGCGGGATGGAGGACGATTTCGCCGAATGGTCGTCGCCGGCAAAACAGAGCACGCCGCCATGTTTCGAGGTGCCGGCGGCGTTGGCGTGTTTCAGGACGTCGCCGCAGCGGTCCACGCCCGGCCCCTTGCCGTACCAATAGCCGGCGACGCCGTCGTAACGCGCGCCGGGCGACAGGTGCAGCTGCTGAGTGCCCCAGACGGCGGTGGCGGCGAGATCCTCGTTGACACCGGGCCGGAACACGATGGCGTGCGCCGCCAGATGCTTGCCGGCTTTCGCCAGCTGCTGGTCGTAGCCGCCAAGCGGCGATCCGCGATAACCCGAGATGAATGCGGCGGTGTTCAGGCCCGCGGCGCGATCGCGCCGCATCTGAACGATCGGCAGGCGCACCAGCGCCTGAATGCCGGAAAGGAAGATCCTCCCACTTTCCGCCGTATACTTGTCCTCGAGAGAAAAGCTCTGCTTCAGCATGACTTCCTCCTCGATGGCCCTCCTCCACGAAAGCCATCCTCCATAATGTAGGAGCTTACGCAGGGATTGGGAGGAGCGGGTCCTTATTTTGACCCTGAAAAATCATCGTTTTGGGATACCGTCCGCAAAAGCGGCCGGCAAATGCAAAGCCATCCTATTGCGGCGTCAGATCGGAACGCGATGCGTGTTCTTCAACTCGTCGAGCGCGAAGCTGGAATTGACGAAACCGACGCCGGGAAGCCGCAGCAGCGCCTTCTTCAGGATCTCCTCATATTGCCTGACACTGCTCGTCAGCACGCGCAGCACATAGTCGTGGTCGCCGGTCATAGAGTAGCATTGCACGACCTCGGGCATGTTCTTCACGGCCTTTTCGAACTCCAGCAGCGTCGCCTCGTCATGCTGCTTCAGGCGCACGAAGCAGAAGACCGAGACCTCGAAGCCGACCATTCTTGGCTCGACGGCAATGATGCGGCCGCGGATAATGCCCTGCTTTTCCATCTCCTTGATGCGCCGCCAGCACGGCGTGTGGCTCAGGCCGACGCGCTCGCCGATCTCGGCGACCGTCAGCTCCGGCTCGCTTTGCAGGAGGCGCAGGATCTTGCGGCTCGTCTCGTCCAGCGCGCTTTCGGCCATGTCAAAGCAGTCCGCGCGCGGAGAGATTGCGCATCAGCGCGGCAATGCCGAAGGTCCAGGGCGGGCATTCGGTGGAAAGCCGCACCGTATTGGCAAGCGACCCCAGCTCCGCATTGGAGATCACCACGCGGTCACCCGTCTTGTGCGTGAAGCCCTGTCCCGGCGCATCGCGATCCTCGACCGGAGCAAACAGCGTGCCCATGAACAGCATGAACCCATCGGGATATTGATGGTGCTTGCCGATGGTTTGCGCAACGAGATCGAGCGGGTCGCGGCTGATCTCGCGCATCGTGCTGCGGCCCTTCAGCACGAACCCATCCTCGCCCTCGATCAGGAGATCGAGATCTGCCTTACGCACGTCTTCGATGGAATAGGTTTCGTCGAACAGTCGGATGAAAGGGCCGATGGCGGAGGATGCATTGTTGTCCTTCGCCTTGCCGAGCAGCAGCGCCGAGCGCCCCTCGACATCGCGCAGGTTCACATCGTTGCCGAGCGCCGCGCCCTTGACGCGGCCTGCACTATCGACAGCCAGCACGATTTCCGGCTCTGGATTGTTCCACTTCGAGATCGGGTGCAGCCCCACCGATGCGCCCCAACCGACGGACGACAACACCGGCGCCTTGGTGAACACCTCCGCATCCGGCCCGATGCCGACTTCGAGATATTGCGACCAGACTCCCTCCTCGATCAACGCCGCCTTGACCTTGGCGGCCGCGTCCGAGCCCGCCTTCAGATCGCGCAGGCTATCGCCGATGATCGCGGTGACCCGCCCGCGCACCTTTTGCGCCAGCGCCGGATTGCCGGCTGCCTTCTCCTCGATGACACGCTCGATCATCGAACGGGCGAAGGTCACACCGCAGGCTTTCACGGCTTGCAGATCGCAGGGGGCCAGAAGATGCAAGTGCGAAAAATTGCCGGCGCCTTCGATAGAAGCCTCCACCACGGCATCGAGCGTGCCGAGCGTTTCGCAGGGTGCCGCGCGCGCAATCGCGACCGGGTCGTCCTTCTCCAGCAGGTCCCGCATGGTCGGAACGTCTTTCGAGGTGATGTCGCAGAGCCTGCCATCTCTCAGCACCACCACCGCCGGCCCCTGCACATCCGGCCGCCAGACGCGCCCGACAAACGTCCCCCGCGAAAAATCACCTGCCGTCACGCGCCGCTCCTCCAAAATCCTCGGTGGACGTTGTAACGCGAAAAGGCAGGACGGGAACAGGGCAGGAATGAGAACGCCGAAACGAGCGGAGGGATGGCGACGAGGCGCCGCCATCCCGAACGATCAGGCAGGCTTTGTGCGCACCGTCGAGACGATGGTGAGGGCCGCGAGGAAGAGAGCGACGCCGCTGGCGACAAAGACGCTCGATACGCCATTGGCATCGAACAAGGCACCACCGGCCGCCGCTCCCGTCGCAATCGCGAAGTTGATCGCGGCAACGAAGAGGCCACCCGCACTTTCCGCTTCATCCGGCACCGCCCGCGTAATCCAGGTCGACCAGGCGACCGGCACCGCGCCGAAGGCGAGGCCCCAGAGCGCGACCATCGCCGCATCGCCGGCAAGGCTGCCGCCGAAAGCGGAAAGCGAGAGGGCGAGGGTCCCCATTACGAGCGGCATGATCGTCAGCGTGAAGCGCATGGACCGTTCGAGCAGCACGGCGCCGAGATAATTGCCGAAGAAGGTGGCGATGCCGAAGCCGAGCAATACGGCCGAAACGCCCTCGACGCCGACACCCGTCACCGTTTCCAGGAACGGCCGGATATAGGTGAAGAAGGCGAAGTGGCCGGTGAAGACCAGCAGGATCGCCAGCATGGCAAAACCGACGCCCGGCCGGGCCAGCACCTCCACCAGCGTGCCGAAGCGCGAATGGCCACGCGGCGGCAGCGCGGGTAGCGTCGCAAGCTGCACCACCAGCGCCAGTGCGCCGAGCACGGCCGCCCCCAGGAAAACATTCCGCCAGCCGACGATATCGCCGACATAGCTGCCGACCGGGGCGGCAAAGACCGTCGCCAAGGATACACCGAGGAACATGACCGACAACGCCTTCGCCACCAAAGCCTCCGGCACCAGCCGCATCATGGTCGCCGCCGAAAGCGTCCAGAAACCGCCGAGCGCCATGCCGAGCAGCACGCGGCCGGCCAGCAGCATGGGCAGGTTCGACGACATCGCCACAAGCAGGTTGGAGAAGATCAACAGCACCGAAAGTCCGAGCAGCACCAGCCGCCGGTCGAGTTTGCGCGTCACCACGGTAATGACAAGGCTCGTCACCAGCGCGACTGCGGCCGTCGCCGTCACCGCCTGCCCCGCCATGCCCTCGGAAATCCCGAGATCGCCCGCCATGGGCGTCAAAAGGCTTGCCGGCAGGAATTCCGCCCCGACCAGCCCGAACACGCCGAGCGTCATGGCGAGCACGGCTCCCCAGGCCGGGCGGGCCTCGGCCTCGCTCTCGGGCACTGCTATTGTTGCATCCGTCATCTGCCATCCCTTTCCTGTTGCAGGTGCGTGCTGAAAAGGTGGGTTGAAACACGGGACGTACAATGCCATTTTATCCGCAATGTTTGATCGATCGTCCGACCCGACCCAAAATGCGAATGATCCCGTCAGCGAGCTTCTGATGGGCATGCGCCTGCGCGGCGCCAGCTATGGCCGCCTGCAACTAACCCCGCCCTTCGGCATCCGCTTTCCCGCGGGACCGGAGGCCCGTTTCCACTTCATCGCGCGCGGCAAGGTGTTGTTGCGTGCGCCGGGCGACGCCGACCGTCCTCTCGGCTGTGGCGATGCGGTGCTTTTGCCACGCGGCGAGACACACGAAATCGTCACCGGCCCGAATGCCCGGATGCGCGACTACGAGAGCTATACGCACAAGCCGCTCTGTCCCGAAGTCGAGGCGGTGGAAGCCTGTATCAAGGAAACCAGCCGCGAAAATGACACGCTCATCTTCACCGGCCGCATGGAATTCGAACTGGATACGCTGCACCCGCTCGTTGGCCTGATGCCGCAAATCATGTCCGTCGGCGCGCTGATCGGTCGCCAGCCGGAACTGATGCCGCTTCTGGGAGCGATGGAGCGGGAAATGGCGGAGGAACGCGTCGGCTCGGCCGGCATCCTCGCCCGCCTTGCCGATGTCATCGCCGCCTCCATCGTGCGCGGCTGGGTGGAATGCGGCTGCGGCGATGCGACCGGCTGGATCGAGGCTTTGCGCGACCCGCGCCTCGGCCGCGTCATCGCCGCGCTGCACCGCGAGCCCGGCCGCAGCTGGACGCTGGCCGACATGGCGCGGCAAATGGGCAGTTCCCGCTCGGTCTTTGCCAAGCGCTTCGTCGAAATAACGGGCGTTACCCCACAGCGCTACGTGCTGGCGCTGCGCATGCGGCTCGCCGAACAATGGTTCCGCCGCGACAAGCTCGCCATCGACACCGCCGCCCGCCGCCTCGGCTTCGGCTCCCAAGCCGCCTTCGCCCGCGCCTTCAAACGCATCGTCGGCGAGCCGCCGGGACAAACGCGCAAGAAGACGACCGCAAACGGTTCTCGAAATCAGAAGATCGGGGAGAATTGATGGTGCTCGGAGGCGGACTTGAACCACCGACATGCGGATTTTCAACTGGCTGAAATATCCGCTAAGCTGTTGGTTTATATGTAGCCGCCATGCACATGTGCTAGAAATGCGCTAACTTTGCGAGCCGGCTATATACCTGCAGCTTTTCGTAACGCCTCATTCATCCGGCCCTGCCAGCCTTTGCCACTCGCTCGAAACTTAGCAATCACGTCTTCGTCCAACCGGAGGGTGACTTGCTTTTTCGGATGCTCCAGCGATGGGCGCCCACGCGACCTGCGATGCTCTTCGATAGCTCTGAAAAACTCAGGCGGCAGCACCTCTTTCGCCGGGCGCATGTTGGCAAGCTCTTCGTCGGTCAACTCGGGAAAATCGACGGCATCCCAGTCTTCTTTTGTATAACCGTGACCTGGCTCGAACGTTTTCAATTTTTGGGTCTTGGTGGCCATGGAAGCCTCCTTCTTTCTCTGTCGCTTGCAGGGCGAAAGCTGATGATCGATATAGCTTCCGTTCCGAGTGTCGCGAAAACGACCGCTGCCGTCCCATCCCGAAAATAACCGATAGCCTTCAAGCGCCTTCCGCCAGAAGCATCTGGCTTGCTGTCCTCAATGATGGCACTCGCCCAATCGAAGTCGCTTACATCGGCAAAATCGAAACCATGCTTTTCAAGGTTGGCCCGCCGTTTGGGTTCATCCCATACAATTTTCATGATTTAATGTAACTACATTTATGATGGATATCAAGCCGCATACGGCGCGGAAACACGGCGGCTGAGGCTGCTGAATAGCTTCACATAGCTGCCAAGAAAAATACTTAAAACCTTTCCGTCCGAAATCATTCTGGCTCTTCCACATAAAAGCGGACACGGGCTAAATTCCCGGGAACATTAGCAATGTCTCAAGTTTGAGTAGCGTATTGGAGTGATGTGAATGTCTGAACTTGATGATCTTCTTCGCCAGAAGGCCGAAATCGAGGCGCGCATTGTTGAGGTTCGAGCGAAGGAAATCGACCACCTAAAACTTGAGTTTGCTAATCTGGCGTATAAGCTCAGAGAGTTGAACGGCCTACCTAAAGCGCTCGTGGAAATCTTCACCGACAAAGCTGGAACATTCAATTCTTTCCGCGTTATGAATGTGAAGAAGCTGTAGCCGTCCGGTTTGTATGAGATCAAGCTATGGATTTGGCATATCTAGCGAGAAACGCGGCCTCGGCCGAACGTGCGCGATCAAGAATATTGCGCTCGGGATTTACCATCAGCGGCCATAAAATCTGGACGGATGAAGAGGACCTTGTCTGTAGGATTTTCTATCCTGACTATTTCGCCATACGTCAGATATTGGATACGCGATCAAAAAAGGCAATCCAAACACGTTGCCAAAGATTAGGTTTGGTGCCTCCCAGGCAGTCCTGGCGGTGGTCAGCGAGACAGCAACTACGGAAACTCTATCCGGAGGCTAGAAAAGAGGAACTCTGCGAGGTTTTCCCCGGGGTGGACTGGCGGAAAATCCAGTCAGCTGCCCGCTATTACGGTTATCGGCGAAAGAAAAAGCCTTACAAGATCACCGGCATTATCTCGCTCGATCAAAGTCGAAGCCGTTGTTATGATATAGGCTGGACCATGCGCGACTTCGACGAGGAAGCCGGAACGAAAAGATATTTTCAAACCCGCGGCTACCGCAGCAAATATCCGAATTTTAGAGCTATCAATCGAGGTGTAAGGGCGCTCGGAGGAAGCCTCGAAATTCGGTGGGATGAGCAACGCTAATTCTCACTAGGCGTTTACGGCTCCCAGCAAAATGCTTTCCCCGTGTGGCTAAGCGACTGGTTGGCTAAACTGACAGCATCCCTCGACCCGCAAGGAGCTGAGGGCTGCTTTAAAAAGGTTTTCCAGTAGCCTGAATAACCTTTCGAAACGTCAGAGATATTCTTCTGCCGCGATTCGCTTTCGTATCGTCCACGACATCTGACTTTCGGGCTGGAATTTCGTGCGTCCAGTCATATCGGCTCGCCCCCTTCAGCAATATGCCTGAGCGTGGATGGAGCAAAACAGCAAGTGATCTGGAGCTAGACCGTTCCCGAAAAATCATCTCGCATTGGGATAAAAGGCTTATTGAAATGATCGTGTCATCGAAACACGGCACACAATCGACGTGGGCGCTTATGCCTTGACCCGGCAAATACTCATTCGCGATCACTTGATCTGGCAAATCAACGAAATATCCGCGCGTGACCAATCGTTCTGCAAGCGTTTCAAGCCACGGAGGTAGCTTACCTAGATAAGCGTCTGCTGTAACGGCTCGCGCCCTATAGTCATAGAGATAGCCAAAATGTCGCACGCGGCGCTTAAGCGTATTGCTCCATTCGCCGGCGTCGAGCCGATCTTTGATTGCCTCCTCCTCCTCTCGGGAAAGGAATTCGCTAATGTATATGGCACCCGGAGGCAGGGTCGCCGCATCTAAGGCGTGATCCATTTGCGGCCATTCCTCTCCTTTAACCGAAACACGTAGGTCATAAATTCGTCGCTCTCGTCGACGGCTCCAACGCCGTCGACCTTCGTCTTCACATGCGAGTAACCGGCATAGTCCGAAAAGTGGAACGGATAGGCAACAGGCAATACGTAATCATTACGCTCGGCCGCTCCATCCATGTCAAAAGCTCCATCGTAGTGGGAGCTATTTACGACGGTAATCGCGACTTGCCCTTCGCTTGAAAGATGCGCCGCGGCACTCTTAAGAAAACGCCGAACCAGGATATGGTTGGGATTTCGCCCGTAACGCGGGTCACGACTGCCGACATTCAGGAACTGAAGAACGATTAAATCAAACCTTCTTCGGCCAAACCATTAGGATAGATTTGTGGCATCGACACCTGCCATCGTGCTGACGCCTCTGCTCCGCAGAATTCTCGCATTTTGGCTTGTAATATCTGAATACTCATTCGTTGGCTGAAAGGTCGTCGCCGTCATGTTCGACGTTGCGCTACCCAGTAAACCCGAGAGAGCTACGGAAAACCTGAAGTTGCCTTCTCCTACTAGGAGTGTTGGCCCGGATTTCGCTGCCGCTTTAAAATCGAAGGGTGACCTAAAATCAAGAGCGTGTTTTAGCGCGATCGCAGAAAGCCAAAATCTTTGCCAGGCAATATTGTCGGCAATCCTTCGAACAGCATGCTCACCCTTTGACATCGTACCTTGCCTCATGACCCGCTCATTTTTTACAAGCGTCTCATGAGAGATGGCGCCGAGGACGCTAACCTCTCGGCCAAGCAATCATTCCGTGTCGTGGAGAAATTGCAATTTTTGTTAAAGAATTGAAATCATGCGGCTAATTTCGTTAGCGTCTCATGCCCGATTGAGAGAAATATCGTGAGTAAAATTTTCATCCCCCGGAGCTAGTCGGGTGGGCGAAATTTTAAACAGCTGCGTCCCTGTAAGGAAAAACTGGGATCGAGCCTGTGGCTTTGGGGTGGTCACGAATTTTCAATTAGGGAAATATCCAATAATACGGCTTCTCACTGATCAAAACTCATTCGCCCATTCTCTGCGTCCGATGGATATAATGCGCCAAGGCTGGCTTCCGAGCTTTCGTCAAGCATCGCAGCAGTGACCGACGATGTCGTCGTAGGATTTGAAGACACGGTTTGAGAGCCAGTTTTCGCGCATGAAGTGTCAGAGGTTTTCGACCGGGTTTAGCTCCGGCGATTTCGGTTGGAGTGGTAGGATGGTGATGTTTTCAGGCACGACGAGATTGTTGGACATGTGCCAGCCTGCCTGATCCCTGATGAGGATGGCGTGCGCGTCATCGGCGAAATTGATGGCGCAGTGCAGCCTGGGCTAACGCGGAGGGGGGGGCTGCGCCATACCGTGGGAACCATCCTTGCCGAGATGGGCAAGGATAACGGCACGATTGCCTTGGTGCTCGGCCATGCCACCGAAGCGATGGCGAAGCACTATTTGAGGCGGGCGGATCGGTCCCGCCAAGCCAGTGCGGCGGTGGCCGATTTCGAGGTCGAGCTGAACAAACGTAAAACGAAAGCTGTCAAACCCGGCTCATAAATCTGTCAAACTCAGATTTATGAAGGAAGGTGCGGATATGGAAAAAGATAAACGCAATAAGGGCTTAGAGTGGTGCCCGGAGGCGGATTTGAACCACCGACACGCGGATTTTCAATCCGCTGCTCTACCAACTGAGCTATCCGGGCATCCGGGTGGATTTCGGCTGGAAATCCGTGGGGCGTTTGGTTTCGCCCCGGAAGCGAGCGGGGTTATAACATCTTGCAAAAATGTGTCCACCCCTATCGGCGGTTTTTTGCGGGAAAAATGACAGTCTTTTCAAGTTGTGGAAAAGATTGGTTTTTTACCGCGCCAACCACGGCTCATAGATCGTCGTCTTCGGCCTTTTCCTCACCATCGGCAACCGGAATGGCATAGGAGCCGGAGAGCCAGCGGTTGAGATCGACGTCGCGGCAGCGGTTCGAGCAGAAGGGGTAATGCTCGCGCGCCGAGGGGCGGCTGCAGATCGGGCAGGGCACGGCCTTGCGCAGCGGCGCTACGGAGGCGGCGGGCTTTTCGGGCTCGTCCGCCATCAGGCATCCGCCCAGCCGGCATGCACGTCGAAGCCTTCGCCCGACAGCAGTGTCAGGGTCTCGTAGAGCGGCAGGCCGACGACATTGGTGTAGGAACCAACGAGCTTGACGACGAAGCTGCCGGCAATGCCCTGGATGGCATAGCCGCCCGCCTTGCCGCGCCATTGGCCGGAAGCGAGATACTGCTCGATGTCGGTGGTCGACAGGCGCTTGAAGCGGACCTTCGTGTCGATGACCTTCTGGCGCACAGTCCTGTCGGGCGTGATGAGGCAGACGCCGGTGAAGACGCGGTGGCTGCGGCCGGAGAGAAGATGCAGCGCGCTGGAGGCCTCGTCGATCATCTCCGTCTTCGGCAGGATGCGCCGGCCGACGGAGACGACCGTATCGGCCGAAAGGATATAGCTGCCGGCAAAGGCCGGATCACCCTTGATGGCGGCGAGTGCCGCCTGCGCCTTGCCGGTCGACAGGCGCCGTGCGAGCGAGCGGGGATGCTCGGAGCGCTTCGGCGTCTCGTCGATATCCATCGGCATCAGGCGCGCGGGTTCGATGCCCGCTTGCGCGAGCAGTTCAACGCGGCGCGGCGAGCCGGAGGCGAGGATGAGCTTGTCGGTCTGCGCCATGGGATCTCCGGGAAAGCGCCGGGGGCGCCGGATTTCGCTCTCGGGCCAGGGGCCGAACGAGGGCGCTGCCCCAGGGCTTCGAAAAGCGTCTTACTTGAAACGGTAGGTGATGCGACCCTTGGTGAGGTCGTAAGGGGTCATCTCGACCAGCACCTTGTCGCCGGCGAGAACGCGGATGCGGTTCTTGCGCATGCGGCCCGCGGTGTGCGCGATGATCTCGTGCTCGTTCTCAAGCTTGACGCGAAACGTTGCGTTCGGGAGCAGTTCCGTCACGATGCCGGGAAATTCGAGGACTTCTTCTTTTGCCATGTTCGAGCGGTATTCCTTGGAGGTGGATTTGGGACATGCCTTATGCCGGCCCCGAAAAGTTGCCGGAAACTACACAATCCCCGGGGCTTTGTGAACACCGAAGCGCAGGCTTTCTGCATTTGCCGGGAACATGGCTGCTTTGCGCTCAGCCGGGGGGCTTCAAACGCTTCTCGATCAGGAGCTTCAGGTGCTCGCGAACGTCGCGGTAGGAGTGCAGGATCTGGTCGCGCGTGCCGGTCGCGACGGAGGGGTCGGGTGTCGGCCAATACATGACGTCGACAGCCATGGAGCGGGTGAGTTCGAGGGCGGCGTGATGGGCTTCCGGCGCGAGCGTCACGATGAGGTCGAAATAATCGTCCTCCAGCTCATCCAGCGAATGCGGCGCATGGCGGCCGAGCGACAGGCCGACCTCGCTGAGCACGGCATCGACGAAGGGATCGCGCTCGCCGGGGCGGATGCCGGCGGAGGCGACATAGGTGCCGGGCAGCAGGCTGCGGGCCAGCGTCTCGGCCATCGGAGAGCGCACGGCATTCATGCGGCACATGAAGAGGATCGAACGGGGTGTCCGAGACGGGGATTTGTCGAGTGCCGGAAAAACACCCTCCATCCGCTCACCCGCGCCAATAGAGAACGCAGACGAGCGTGAACAGACGGCGGGCGGTGTCGAAGTCGAATTTGATCTTGCCCGACAGCCGGTCCATCAGGGTCTGCGAGCCCTCGTTGTGGATGCCGCGCCGCCCCATGTCGATCGCCTCGATCTGGCTGGGCGTGGAAGAGCGGATTGCCTGATAGTAGCTCTCGCAGATCAGGAAATAGTCCTTCACGATGCGGCGGAACGGCGTCAGCGACAGGATATGCGTCGCGACATTCTCGCCTCCCTCCGTGCGGATGGCGAAGACCAGCTTGCTGTCGAGCAGCGAGATATTGAGGCGGTAAGGCCCACCGGCATGACCGACCGGCTCGAAGGTGTTTTCCTCGATCAGATCGAAGATGGCAACGGCGCGTTCGTGCTCCACGTCAGGCGTGGCGCGGCCGATCGTATCGTCCAGCACCACGTCGCAGAGGCGGAAGTTGCCCTTTGTGCCCATGCGTCAGCTCTCCAGATTGAGCCGGATGGCGACGGACCGCGCATGCGCGCCGAGCCCTTCGGCCTCCGCCAGCGTGACGGCGGCAGGGCCGAGCGCCCGCAGCTGGTCGGGACCAAGCCGCAGGATCGAGGTGCGCTTCATATAGTCGAGCACCGAGAGGCCGGAGGAGAAGCGGGCCGAGCGGGCGGTCGGCAGAACGTGGTTGGAGCCGCCGACATAGTCGCCGATGACTTCCGGCGTATGGCGGCCGACGAAGATGGCGCCGGCATTGCGGATATCGGGCATCAGCGCATCGGGATCGGCGGTCGCGATCTCCAGATGCTCCGCGGCGATGCGGTTTGCCAGCGGCACGGCCTTCTTCAGGTCCGGCACGAGGATGATAGCGCCGAAATCGCGCCAGCTGGCGGCGGCGGTTTCCGAGCGCTCCAGCGTCTTCAGCTGGCGCTCGACGGCGGCCTCGATGGCATCGGCGAGCGCCACGCTATCGGTGACGAGGATCGATTGGGCGCCGACATCGTGCTCGGCCTGGGCAAGCAGGTCGGCGGCGAGCCAGTCCGGATCGTTGTCGGCATCGGCGATGACCAGCACTTCGGAGGGGCCGGCGATCATATCGATGCCGACAGTGCCGAACACCTGGCGCTTGGCGGCGGCGACGAAGGCATTGCCGGGGCCGGTGATCTTGGCGACGGGCGCGATCGTTTCGGTGCCGTAGGCGAGCGCTGCGACGGCCTGCGCGCCGCCGATGCGGTAGATTTCATCGACGCCGGCAATACGCGCGGCCGCAAGCACGGCGGGGTTGATCTCGCCCTCCTTGGCCGGCACGACCATGACGAGGCGTGGCACGCCGGCAACCTTGGCGGGCACGGCATTCATCAGCACGGAGCTCGGATAACTCGCGGTGCCGCCGGGCACATAGAGACCGACGGCGTCGATCGCCGTCCAGCGCGAGCCCAGCCCGACGCCGATATCGTCCTCGTAGATGTCGTCCTTCGGCATCGCGCGGGCATGGTGCTTTTCGATGCGCTGGGCGGCGAGTTCGAGGGCCGCGATGATCTTCGCATCGACGGCGTCATAGGCCTGTTCAATTTCTTCCAGCGACACGCGCATGGAGGTCACGGAAAAATCGAGGCCGTCGAACTTTTTGGAATAGTCGGCCAGCGCCTTGTCGCCGCGGGCGCGCACATCGTCGATGATGGCGCGCACGACGGTGTTGACGTCTTCGGAGACCTCGCGCTTGGTGGTCAGGAAGGCAGCGAAACGGCTTTCGAAATCGCTGCTCTGGTAGTCAAGTCTGATCGCCAAGTCTGTCGTCCCTGTCGTCTCCCGGCAAAACTTGCCGGTTCATGCATTCAAACCGCTGGATGGCGGGGCTTCAAGCTGGTTTCCCATGCTCCGCCGGTATCTGCAAGCTGAACTTCGACGCATTCCACATCGAGGGCCACGGAAGCATTGCCCGAGAGCACGACATCAAGCGTTCCCTCCGGACCTTCGCCCTTCGGCGTGAAGTTTATGGCAAGCAGGGAGAACACGGCACTCGTATCCTTGCGGTCGATGCCGAGGGAGCGCACGGCGTTGACGCGCTTGAAGGCGACCACGGCGCGGCGGCGCTCGAAGCTCTTGCCGCGGCTTGCGGCATTTTCCCAGACGAAGCGGTTGACGACGACCGAAAAGACATGCTGGCGGGCGTCGAAGGCGAGGCCGTCGGTCTTGAAGACCGCGTCCTGGAGATGAGCCGAGACGACCGCGAGGTCTTCGGCGTCGAGGGCAAGCAGTTTCAGGCTGTCCATAGTCGATGTCCTTCCCGTGGACGCCGCCAAATGCGGCATCCCGTATATTCGGTAAACGAGATAGGACGGCACGCGGCGGACTGCAACGCCGCCGCGTGGGAAAGATCAATCGCTGACGCGTTCGACGATGGCGCCGCAGCGGGTGAGCTTCTCTTCGAGGCGCTCGAAGCCGCGGTCGAGATGGTAGACGCGCGAGACCATCGTCTCGCCTTCGGCGGCGAGGCCCGCGATGACGAGCGAGACGGAGGCGCGCAGGTCGGTCGCCATGACCGGAGCGCCGCGCAGGCGTTCGACACCCTCGATCTTGGCCGTCTGGCCGGAGAGCGAGATTTTTGCGCCGAGGCGGGCGAGCTCCTGCACATGCATGAAGCGGTTTTCGAAGATCGTCTCGGTGATGTGCGAAATGCCGCTCGACTTGGTCATGAGGCCCATGAACTGCGCCTGCAGGTCCGTCGGGAAGCCCGGGAAGGGATCGGTGACGACGTCCACCGGCTTGATGCCGCCGCCATTGCGCACGACGCGGATGCCGCTTTCCGTGGAGGTGATCTCGGCGCCGGAGCGGCGGATTGCCTCAAGCGCGGTATCGAGCAGGGAGGCTTCCGTGCCTTCCAGCACGACGTCGCCGCCGGTCATGGCGACGGCCATGGCATAGGTGCCGGTCTCAATACGGTCCGGCAGGACGCGGTGGCGCGCGCCGGACAGCTGCGTGACGCCTTCGATGGTGATGGTGGAGGTGCCCGCACCCGTGATCTTCGCGCCCATGGCGTTGAGGCACTTGGCAAGATCCTGCACTTCAGGCTCGCGGGCGGCATTGCCGATGACGGTCGTGCCGCGGGCGAGCGTCGCTGCCATCATGAGGACGTGGGTCGCGCCGACCGAAACCTTCGGGAAGGTGTAGCGCGCGCCGATCAGGCCGCCGGCCGGTGCCGTCGCCTCGATATAGCCGCCGTCGATCTCGAGCTTGGCGCCGAGCGCCGCAAGAGCCTCGATGAAGAGGTCGACCGGGCGCGTGCCGATGGCGCAGCCGCCCGGCAGCGAGACGCGCGCCTTGCCTTCGCGGGCGAGGAGCGGGCCGATCACCCAGAAGGAGGCGCGCATCTTCGAGACCAGCTCGTAAGGCGCCGTCGTATCGACGATGTTGCGCGAGGTGAAGGTGACGGTGCGCGAATAGCCCTCGCCCTGGCGCTCGCGGCGACCGTTGACGGTGATGTCGGCGCCGTGGTTGCCGAGAATGCGGATGAGCTGTTCGACGTCGGCGAGATGCGGCACGTTTTCCAGCGTCAGCGTGTCGTCGGTGAGCAACGACGCGATCATCAGCGGCAGCGCGGCGTTCTTGGCGCCGGAGATCGGAATGATGCCCTTGAGTTCGTTGCCGCCTACAATCCTGATACGATCCATATGCGATTACGGGCCGGGCCCGCCTTTCTTGAGATATAGGCTTTCGGAGATTGCGGCCTCTTTAGAGCATCGCGAAAGAAAAATGAAGACCGTGCCGCCCGCCCGCTTTCGCGCACGCCCGGCTGGACAGCCATCCCCGTCGCCTTCGTGGTGAAGACGGTCCGACTAACCGTTCGATTCGTCTTTTTTTGCGGCAGAGGCCGAGCCGGGCAGGCCCGTCGTCTCATCCGCCTCGCCGGCACGGCGCGCACGCGCCTGCTGCTTGCGGCGCTGGAGATTGTCGCGCAGCGTCTTGGCCAGCCGCTCCGCCCGGATCTCCGCCTCCGTCCTGATTTTCCCGCTTTTCGTCTCGTCCTTGCCGCTCATATCCCTTCTCATAATGAAATCGCGGGCAGGAAAAAAGCACCGTCGTCATCAGTTTGTTGCGATAATCACGAAATCGCCGCTTGCGCTACCCATCCACCTATGGCAATAGGCCCTCGCCCAACGCGAAAGCGCCTTCCGCTTCGCAAGATGCTGCTATAGCTCAGGGGTAGAGCACTCCCTTGGTAAGGGAGAGGCCGAGAGTTCAAATCTCTCTAGCAGCACCATTTCCCCTCTAAATACTTTGACACAAGCCGCGCCTAAAGGCCTGTATTCGGCTTTTTCACTAGCCTCTTGCACTCATGCGACCATTCTCGCTAGGAGAGGTTCATTCAGAATTGCCATATATGGCCATCGTTTCCAGCAAGAGGACAATGTCAGGTGTGCTCGCTTTTCATTTGGCAACCTGGACTCGTTTCGTTCGCTTAGGGGTTTGGTTTGCTTAAAGGAATCACAAATTTCCTTCGCCGGAAATTCAAACGCAAGCGGATAAGGTTAAATGCTCCTGCCGTTGTCTTTCTGGACAACCGGTTTCCTGACTTCTTCAATCAGATCGAGTACCTTTTCTCCAGCGGCTTTCTCCCGCGAGGAACGGTGGTCATCACGCGCCACCGGAGACTGAATCTCAAAAGCATTTCTGCCGGGGCAGCCCGCTTCAACGCGCCTCTGTATACGTTCACGAATCTCGCCAGCATTCCACTTGTGGAACCCGGTGCCACGATTATCTATCCCTACAATGCACAGACCAACGCCCGCATGATGTTGAATCGCGAGTGCGCCCATGTGTTTGTCGGCCATGGCGACAGCAACAAAAAGGCGTCCTGCAACCCTATGCTGCGAGCTTATGATTATGTTTTGATTGCAGGTGAACTCTCGCGCGAAAGGCTCATCGACCAAGGAATTTTGCGGCCGGCGATTACCCGGGAGCACACGATCGCCATAGGTAAGACCGTTGTCGATCAGCGTCATGCCAATTTATACAGCTTTGCTGACGCCGAGGCAGGCGGAGCCTTGGCCTATCTCCCCACCTGGGAAGGGGGCTTCGAGGCAGAGAATTACTGCAGTCTCAGAGAAGCGAATGTCGCCCCGTTTCTTATTCGTTTCGCAGCCAAGCTTGGAATGCGGAACATCCTGCTGGACGTCCACCCAAATCTCGGTCAGCGTTCGAGCGAATACGAGACGCATTTTCGCTCTCTGGCGGTACAACTGCTCGATGCGGGTTTGTCGATCAGCATGCGTCAAAAAGGCAGCATCCTGGAACGGTCGAGCTTTGTTGCCGATCTTGTGAAGACCGAGCGCATCACACTGTTCACAGGAACGGCGAAGCTCAGCTATGCTGTCGTGGACGTCTCCGCTGCGGAGAGCATTATCGCGGCAGGACATATTCCTTCGGCCGTCCTGAAACGTCGGGAAACGAAACTTTATGCCAGCAATCGCTATAGCCTTCTGCGCAACGAATCGCTTATCGAGATTCAAAACGAGGCAAGCATTGCAAAATTTCTCGACATGGCGGGCGGTGAAAAGGACCAAAAACAGCAGATCGCATTTTCAGAAGCTATCTTCTCACACGACGATCCAGTGATGGCTTCGCTTGATGCCCGAGAAAAATGGGCCTACCTATCCCGAAACTATTTTCACAAAACTGGACCGTAGATGCGGATAAAGGCGCCTGCTTGGTGATCACGCCCCTCGCTTGGGTCGGTCTACAGACGGGTTGGGCTAATCCCGTGCCGTTATGTTGAAATGAAATTCATCGTCGGTTTCTTCTTGCCTAAAAATCGGCTCTCACCGGAGCCGAGTATGGATTTAAGAGGTAGAGCTCGCACCGTGAAATCGCAGGCTTCTCAGGATGTTACCGATCCGCCGTGAAGCGGCCTGCGCTAAAGACCACCTTCCTTCCCGACAACCGAGCCATTCCATGACCGTCATCGAAAACCTCAGCCCCCGCTCCCTCCGTGCGCCCGAAAGCGGTATCGTCGAGGTCGTGAATTATGCGCGCGGGCGCGAGGGGCTTATTCCGCTCTGGGTCGGCGAAGGGGATCTTCCAACGCCGGAATTCATTGCAAGTGCCGCGTCGCAAGCGCTGCTGCGCGGCGAGACCTTTTATACCTGGCAGCGGGGGATCCCGGAGCTTCGGGCAGCCCTGTCGCGCTATTATGCGCGGCGTTTCGGGGCGACGCTGCCGGCGGAGAATTTTTATGTGGTCGGGTCGGGCATGCAGGCGATCACGCTTGCGATCCAGGCGCTCGTCTCGCCCGGTGACGACATGGTGTATCTGACGCCGGCCTGGCCGAATTTTGCGGCAGCGGCCGAGCTTTCGGGTGCCAATCCCATTGCTGTGACGCTCGACTTTACCGGCGGGCGCTGGCAGGTCGATCTGGACCGTGTCGAGTCGGCGATCACGCCTAAGACACGCGTGCTGTTCATCAATACGCCGTCGAACCCGACCGGCTGGACGGCCTCGCGTGAAGACCTAGCGAACCTTCTCGCCATCGCACGCCGGCATGGCCTCTGGATCATGGCGGACGAGATCTATGCGCTTTATCATTACGCTGGCGGGAGGGCACCGTCCTTCCTCGATGTAATGGAAGAGGGCGACAAGGTCGTCTTCGTGAATTCCTTCTCGAAGAACTGGTCGATGACGGGGTGGCGCGTCGGCTGGATCGTCGCGCCACCGGAAATGGGACAGGTGCTGGAAAACCTCATCCAATATTCTACATCCGGCGTACCGCAGTTCCTGCAGCAGGGCGCGATCGTGGCGCTCGACGAAGGTGATGCCTTCCTCCAGGCGAATATCGACAAGGCGACGAAGAACCGCGACGTGTTCTGCGATGCCCTGATCGCCACCAACCGGGTCGAGACGCTGAAGCCGGATGGTGCGCTCTATGCCTTCCTGAAGATCGATGGCGTGACGGATTCGCGCCGCGCCGCAATCGACATCGTCGACCGCACCAATGTCGGCCTGGCGCCGGGCACGGCCTTCGGTCCCGGTGGTGCGCTCTTCATGCGCGCCTGCTTCCTGCGCGATCCCCAGCAGATCGCGGAAGCCGCCGATCGGCTCGCCCGCTATATCGCGGCGCGCTGAAACCCGTCACAGCCGGGCGAGCATGAAATCGGCCCGCTCGGCCACCGACACTTTTGGCAGGATGACCGTTTCGTAGCCAAGCGCCGGATAGGTCCTTTCCAGCCGCTCATATTCGGCGAGCGCTGCCTCGAAACCGTGGCGTCGTTCCAGATCACTCCTATAGATCTCCGGCCAAGGCGGCGTGAGGAAAACGCACGCGTTGTAGCGATGCCGCGCGGCAAGCGCCGCCAGGACCGGCTCACCGGTCTCAGCCTCCAGCGCGGAGGCCGCATCGATCCATCCGCGATCGAAGAAGACGAGGCCGGGCTGGTCCCGCATCGCCTCGCGGTCGGCGAGCGCCATGGCGATGGCGCGGCGGGCGAAGGCGGCGAGATCGAGCCAGGGCAAGGCCGTGCCGTCCTTTGCCAATTCTTCCTGTACGATACGGCGGCCGGGCTCCTCGACCGTCGCATGGCCGCGTCGACTAAGCTCCTCCAGCAGCGTGGATTTTCCGCCGCCCGAGCAGCCAGACAGTACGATGAAACGGTCGGACATAGTCTTACCTTTCTGAGGCTGGAGAACGCACAGGCGCAATTGCAGTTGCGTCTTGTCTGCGGGCGCGCTGATATGCGCGAAATTCAAGCGATTCGGGGATATTCATGGCGGTTCTGGTTACGGGCGGCGCGGGTTACATCGGCAGCCACATGGTCTGGGCGCTGGTCGACGCCGGCGAAGAGGTGGTGGTGCTGGACCGGCTTTCCACCGGCTTCCGCTGGGCGGTCGCGCCCGAAGCGCGTTTTTATGAGGGCGACATCGCCGACACTGCGCTGCTGTCCACCATTTTCAGCGAAAACAGCATCGACGCGATCATTCATTTCGCCGGCTCGATCATCGTGCCGGAATCCGTCGCCGATCCCCTCTCCTATTACGAGAACAACACGGTCAAGTCACGGGCGCTGATCGCGGCAGCCGTGGCGGCCAAGGTACCGCATTTCGTCTTCTCGTCGACGGCGGCCGTCTATGGCACGCCCGACGGCACCGAGCCAGTGCTGGAAACCGCCGCCCTTCGCCCGGAATCGCCCTATGGCGCCTCCAAGCTGATGACGGAGATCATGCTGCGCGACACCGCCGCCGCACATGACTTCACCTATACGGCGCTGCGCTATTTCAACGTCGCCGGCGCCGATCCGCGCGGCCGCACTGGCCAGTCCACGGCGGGCGCCACCCATCTCATCAAGGTCGCCAGCGAAGCTGCCCTTGGCAAGCGCAACGGCATGGACGTCTACGGCACGGACTACCCGACGCCTGATGGCACCTGCGTGCGCGACTATATCCATGTCAGCGACCTTGCCAACGCGCATCTCAAGGCCCTGCAGCGCATGCGTGCCGGCGGCGGCTCGATCGTCGCCAATTGCGGCTATGGCAAGGGTTTCTCGGTGCTGGAGGTGCTGAAGCAGGTCAAGGCCGTGTCGGGGCAGGATTTCCCGGTGCGGTTCGCCAGCCGCCGGCCGGGCGATGCCGTTCTGATCGTCGCCAATCCCTCCATCGCGATGACGGAACTGAACTGGCAGCCGCAGCATGACGATCTCGATTTCATCGTGCGCACGGCGCTCGACTGGGAAGAGCATCTCGGCAAGCGCAACCAGATCTAGGCGATCCGCTCAGCCCTCGCCGAGCTCCGCCTTCTCATAGGCGATGGCGTGCTGGATGAGCTGCGCCCAGATCTCCTCGTAGAAATCGCCGTCGAGGCCATGGGCCAGCGCATTGCGGTTGGCGTTATCGCGCACTTCCTTCACACGCACCGGCACGTCGGCGGGAATGCCCAGGCCCGCCTTGATCTCGGCGGCACGGCGGATGAAACTCCAGCGCTCCTCGAAGAGCGCCATCAGCGCCTGGTCGACCCGGTCGATGTTTTCGCGGATCTCCGCCATCGTCGTGCAGTCTTCAGCCGTCTTCGCCATTCCGGTCTCCTTTTGCGAGACCCGGATAGCAGAGGAATGTGCGGGGGGAAAGGCGTCTCGCTGTCGCGAGACACTAGGCCACATGCAGGCCCGGGGGTTAAGCAAAAGGAGGGTGCGGTCCTGTCTTTCGCTTGCGGGCCTGCATGCTGGCCGAGGCGGAACCTAGGCATGCAAGCTGGCGCGAAGCTGGATGCAGTTACGTAACGTGAAGTTACGTTCCAATCGGGAATTTGATACTCAATCCAGGCCCTGTAACGGCGAGAGAGCCGCCCGGCATGCGCTGCGCATATGGCAATCGCGCCCAAGGCCTTTCGTCCCTGCAACGGCAACAAAAAACCTCCGCCGGGGGGAACGGCGGAGGTTTGACAGGCGGGTCCTCAGGACCGAGGCAGAGAGGGGGCGCCTCGCAACGAACCCGGCCTATAGCCGCGGTTCGTCGCGGTTAGTAGCGCGGTGCAGCGTCGCCGTAGCGGTTGGCAGCCGGATCGACGTAATCGACCTTGCCCTGCGGGCCGCTGTTGCTGATCGACGCGGTGGTGGTCTGGTCGATAACCGGCTTGCCGGCGTTCGGGCCGTACTGCTGGACATCGGTGCGGCCGAAATTCGGGTTTTCAGCGAAAGCGGCACCGGCGGAGAGCGACAGGGCAGCGATGGCGATTGCGAGCTTGTTCATGGTTTTAACCTTTCAAATCTGGGAGGATCAGCCGACCGGACCTGCCGGTCGGCGAAGGGTCTGTGTCAGGCGTTGATTAACGGCCGGCGTAGGGAGCGCCGTCGCCGTAACGGGTCGAGGACGAGATCGCGACTTCCTGGTTGTCAACGGCAGCCGCGTCCTTGTGCGACTTGATCGATGCGGTGATCGAGTGGTCGACGGCCGGCTGGCTGGCCTGGAGGTCGGTACGGCCGAAATTGGGGTTCTCAGCGAAGGCGGCGCCAGCGGAGAGCGACAGGGCGGCGATGGCGATTGCGAACTTGTTCATGGTCTTAACCTTTCGAATTTTGGGAGGATCAGCCGACCGGACCTGCCGGTCGGCGAAGGGCCTGTGTCAGGCGTTGATTAACGGCCGGCGTAGGGAGCGCCGTCGCCGTAACGGGTCGAGGACGAGATCGCGACTTCCTGATTGTCAGCAGCAGCGGCATCCTTGTGCGACTTGATCGATGCGGTGATCGAGTGGTCGACGGCCGGCTGGCTAGCCTGGAGCTCGGTGCGGCCGAAGTTGGGGTTTTCAGCGAAAGCGGCACCGGCGGAGAGCGACAGGGCGGCGATAGCGATTGCGAACTTGTTCATGATATTTGACCTTTCAAATTGGGAGGATCGGCCGACCGGGCCTGCCGGTCGACGATGGGCCTGTGTGAGGCCTTGATTAACGGGTGGCGTAGGGAGCGGCATCGCCGTAGCGAAGAACCGACGCACTATCCTTGCTGACGGCGCGCTCTGCGGCGTAGCCGTTGCTGGACTTGATCGACGCCGTGGTGGTGTGGTCGACGGCGACCTGGCGGGTCTGCGGGAAGTCGTTGGTGCCGAAGTTGGGGTTTTCGGCGAAAGCGGCACCGGCAGAAAGCGACAGGGCGGCGATGGCGATGGCGAACTTGTTCATGATCTTAGTCTTTCCTATCTGATGGGGAGCGGTCGGCCTTCCGGCGCGCTCCGGGCTTGTTTCTGGCGTTTTGCTCAGCGGCTTGCGTAGGGAGCGCCGTCGCCGTAGCGATTGGCAGCAGGGTCGATGTGATCGACGACGCCGTCGGATGCGGCCGGGCGTGCCATATGCCCAACCGAAGAAGTGACCGTCTGGTCGGTAATCGACTGGCCGGCTTTCGGGCCGGAGGTGAAGACATCGGTGCGTCCTGCATAGGGGCTTTCCGCAAAGGCGGCGCCGGCCGTGAGGGCGAGCAGGGCGGTGGCAACAACGAGCTTCTTCATAATGGTATTTCCTTTTGTTCTTGCGATGCTCTCCAAGAGGTTGCCCCTGAAGACCCCTTTGATATGGACCCTCATTAAATGGTACGCAAGTTTGAGGGCGGTAAACTAATTGTCAATGAAACGTTGACGATCAAAGCGCCGTTTTGAACGGCCGCGAGGGGCGCGCGAAATCGCTCCGGCAGCGGGTATCACCGCGCCGAAGAATCTGACCTATCTATTTGCTTTAAAGATATTTTATGCGTCACGCGGCGCATCACGACACGGCCAAGAACCGCTCGTTAAGAAATGTGGCACAGGAAGGCCAGGCGGCGTTTTCAAGGTTTTGCGGCTCGCGGCCGATCACATCCGCGTGCTTTTTCAGGGGCACCGAAGGCAGGTTTTGTGGGCGGACGGTTCACGAAAAATGACGAAAAGGTGGCGAAACGGTCCGCCACCCCTTGCAAGCCACACCGGATTCGCGATGCGCAAACCCGGTCCCTTGCAAAAAACCGCTCAGGCGGCCCGAAGATAGTGCTCGGCAAGCTCCGTCCAGAAGGCGGCACCGACCGGAAGCAGGTCGTCATTGAAGTTATAGCCGGGGTGATGCAGCGATTTGTCGTTTTCGCCGCTTCGGCCGCCCAAGAAGAAATAGGTGCCGGGGCGCTCCTTCAGCATATAGGCGAAATCCTCGCTGCCCATGAAGGGGCGTTCGAGGTCGACGACCTTGTCTGCCCCGGCAAAACGGATCGCCAGGTCGCGCACCAGGTCGGTCTCGGCCTTGTGGTTGATGGTCGCGTCATAGAAGCGCTGGTAGTTGACCGTGGCGCTCATGCCATAGCTCTCGGCCTGCCGCTCGGCGATGAGGCGGATGCGGCGCTCCAGTTCGTCGCGCACGCCGGGATCGAAGGAGCGGATGCCGAGCACGATTTCCGCGCGGCTCGGGATGATGTTGCTGGCCGAACCCGAATGGAACGAGCCGACCGTCACGACCGTCGGGTCGAGCGGGTGGATGTTGCGCGAGACGATGGTTTGCAGCGCCATGACGATGGAGGCGCCGCAGACGATCGGGTCCAGCGTCTCCTGCGGCTCGGCCCCGTGCCCGCCGACACCGTTGACGGTGATACGCGCTTCATCGACCGCCGCCATGATCGGGCCTTCGCGCAGCGCGAACTGGCCGAAGGGCAGGTTTGGCTCATTGTGCAGCCCGAAGACGGCATCGCAGGGGAACTGGGTAAACAGCCCCTCCTCCACCATGATCCTGGCACCGCCGAAGTTTTCCTCGGCCGGCTGGAAGATCAGGTGCACGGTGCCATCAAAATTGCGTCGTTCGGCAATCGCCTTGGCCGCGCCCAGAAGCATGGTCGTGTGCCCGTCATGGCCGCAGGCATGCATCTTGCCGGGCGTCTTGCTGGCATAGGGCAGACCGGTCTCTTCGAAGATCGGCAGGGCATCGATATCGGCGCGGATGCCGATGGACTTACGGCCGGTGCCATTCGTCAGCGTCGCGACAAGGCCGGTCTTCGCAAGGCCGCGCGTCACTTTATATCCATAGCTTTCCAGATGGCGGGCGATGACGTCGGAAGTGCGAAACTCCTCGAGGCCGAGTTCGGGATGTTCGTGCAGGTCGCGGCGGATCGCCACCAGTTCGGGCATGGAATTTTGAAGAGACGTATGAATGGACATATCAAGCACCACGTGAAGGAATTTTGCTTTCGAAATAGCGGAAGGCCACGACCAGAATGGCCGTGAGGCAAAGATAGATGAGGGCGAGCAGCAAAAGCGGCTCATAGGTGAGGTAGGTCGCCTGCCGCACCTTGGAGATGACGGCATAGACGTCGATCACGGTGATCGTCGCGACGAGCGGCGTCGATTTCAGCTGCAGCACGGTTTCGCCGTTCAGCGTCGGCAGCGCACGATAGACGGCGCGCGGCAGCCAGATGCGGCGGAACATGGTGAAGGGGCTCATGCCATAGGCCCGCGCGGCCTCGAGTTCCCCCGGCGGCACGCCGGCAAAGGCGCCGCGCATCACCTCGCCCTCATAGGCGGCGAAGGACAGCGTCAGCGCCGCCACGCCATAGGGCCAGGCTTCGCGCAGATAGGGCCAGAGGAACGAGCTGCGGATGCCGGGAAACTGCGGAAACAGTGAACCGAGGCCATAATAGAGTAGCCAGAGCTGAAGCAGCAGCGGCGTACCGCGAATGATGGTGCAGAATCCTTTGGCCAGCATTTTCAGCGGCCACGGCCCTGTTACCTGCACGAGGCCGATCGGCACGGCGAGAAAGAAGCCGAGGATCGAGGTGGCAAACAGCATCAAAAGCGTCACACCGACGCCATGGGCCAGCGCGCCGGAATATTTCGGCACCCATTCCCAGCGCATGAACCAGATGACGCAGAACACGAAGATCGCGGCGATCGCCATCAGCACGATGCGGTGCGGCTTGAAGAAGCTCTGCCGGCTCGGCAGTTCGGTCAGCGCCATGGCGGAAACGGTCTGCTCGGTCATCACGCCGTCCTCGTCATGCCGCGCCGGTAGTGGCGCTCGATGAAACCGATCAGCACGTTGGAGAGGAGCGTGATCATTAGATAAAGCGCGCCCGCCGCGCAGAAGAACAACAGATAGGCCTTGGTGCTGCCCGCCGCCTGGCGCGTCACCAGTGTCAGCTCGCTGAAACCAACGACAGCGAGCAGCGCTGTATCCTTGGTGGCGATGAGCCAGAGATTGGAGAGGCCCGGAATGGCGTGGGGCAGCATGGCCGGCAGCGTTATGCGGCGCATGATCTGGGTGGGTGACATGCCATAGGCGCGCGCCGCCTCGATCTGGCCTCCCGGCACCGCCTTGATCGCGCCGCGGATGACCTCGGTGGAATAGGCGCCCTGCACGACGCCGATGACGAAGATGCCGGCGGCAAGACCGCTGATATCGACCGCACCCCAACCGAAGGCCGCGGAAATCTGGCTCAACACATCCGTGCCGGCATAATAGAGTATGAGGATGAGCACGAGTTCCGGCACGGCGCGCACAAGCGTCGTGTAGACCTCAAGCAGGTCCTTGGTGACAGGGCCGCCGTAAAGCTTGCCCATCGCGCCGCCCGTGCCGAGGATAAGGCCGAGCCCGTAGCCGCCGACGGCGATCTGGATGGAATTCCACAACCCCGCCAGAAGGACCCCGCCCCAGCCGGGCGGCGCGATCGCAAGCAGGCTCCAGTTGATCAGCGATCCGGCATCGGCCATGGGGTCTCGTGTCTGTTCGAGGAGAATTGCCGGCGGCGCGGGCCGCCGGCATCATCATGCGAGGCCTGATCAGCCGCCGTAGACGTCGAAGTCGAAATACTTCTTCGAGAACGTGTCGTAGGTGCCGTTGGCGCGGATCGCCTTGATGGCAGCGTTGATCTTGTCCTTCAGCTCCGTCTCGCCCTTGCGCAGACCGACGCCGACGCCGAGGCCGAGGATTTCCGGATCGTCCTTCACGGTGCCCTTCATGTCGCAGCAGGCCGAGCCCTGTTCGGTCTTCAGGAAGTCGCCGAGCGCAATCGAGTCGGCCTGGACGGCGTCGATACGGCCGGCGGCGAGGTCGTTGTTTGCCTCATCCTGCGTCTGGTATTCCTTGACCGTCGCACCGGCGGCGCCGAAATACTTGTTGGCATAGACTTGGTGGATGGTCGCGACCTGCACGCCGAGCGTCTTGCCGGCAAGGCCTTCCGGCGTGGCGTCGAACTTCACGTCCTTGGCGCCGATGATGCCCGGAGGCGAGTTGTAGTACTTGTCGGAGAAGTCGATGGTCTGCAGGCGCTCCGCCGTGATCGACATGGAGCCGATGATCATGTCGATCTTGTTGGTGGTCAGCGCCGGGATGATGCCGTCCCAGGCGACGGGCGTGATGACGCAGTCGAGCTTCGCTTCCGCGCAGATCGCCTTCATGAAGTCCACTTCCCAGCCTTCCCAGTTGCCCGAGGCGTCCGGCGAGGTGAAGGGCGGATAGGGTTCGGCGGCAAAACCGACGCGGACCTGCTCGGCCGCGGCACCCGAAATGGCCGAAAGGCCGATGACGGCAGCAAGGGCGATTGTCTTCAAGGCACTCTTCATGATTTTCCCTCTGTTGGTTTTTTTGCTTCTCAGTGGATGGAGCTGATGAACTTCTTCAGCCGCTCCGATTTCGGTGCGCCGAAAATCTCGTCGGGCGGGCCCTGTTCCTCGATGACGCCGTTCGCCAGAAACACGACATGGCTTGCCACGTTGCGCGCGAACTTCATCTCGTGCGTGACGAGGATCATGGTGCGCTTTTCCTTGGCGAGGTCGCCGATGACGGTGAGCACCTCGCCCACCAGTTCCGGATCGAGCGCGGAGGTGGGTTCGTCGAAAAGCATGACATGGGGCTGGATGGCGAGTGCGCGGGCAATCGCCGCGCGCTGCTGCTGGCCGCCGGAAAGGAAGGCCGGATAGGCATCGCGCTTATCGTGGAGGCCGACGCGGCGCAAGAGCGTTTCGGCACGCTCGATCGCCTCGTCCTTCTTGATGCCCAGCACATGCACCGGCGCCTCGATGACGTTTTCGAGGATCGTCATGTGCTGCCACAGATTGAAGCTTTGGAAGACCATGCCGAGGCGGGAGCGCAGGCGCTGCACCTGCTTGCGGTCGGCCGGCATCATGCCGCCATGACCATCCTTCTTCATGGCGATCGTCTCGCCATGAATGGTCACCGTGCCGGCACTCGGCAGCTCCAGCATGTTGATGCAGCGAAGGAAGGTCGACTTGCCCGAGCCCGATCCGCCGATGATGGCGATGACGTCGCCCTCATGCGCGGTGAGCGATACGCCCTTGAGAACCTCGAGCGGTCCGAAGCGCTTGTGCAGTTGCGTGACCGCGATAGCCTCGGCGCGTTCCGTCATCGTGGAGAGACCTCCAGCGCACGGAAAATCGATGCATGACACATGCCAAATTCCCCTGTTTTTCAGCGTTCCCGCGGGCATCTTCGGCCCGTCGTTTCGTCTTGTGGATTGCATCGTGGCACTTGTTAAGAAATTGTTCAAGCGTATAATAGCGTCGTCGCTGACTTTTCTGGCAGCATCCGCTTTCGATCAAAAATTCCTTGGGAGTATTGAATGACCGCCTTTGGTTCGCAGGAAATGTCGGCCCCCCTGATGCGCGTTCTGATGCGCCGCCCCGGCGCCAGCCTCTCGGCCGCCGATCCCGCCAAGTGGCACTACGGCCCGACCTTCGACGGTGCCCGCGCCGTGCACCAGTACAAGGCCTTCGCGGAGCTCGTCGAAAAGTCCGGCACCGAGATCATCTGGCTCGAGGACGACGGCGACGGCCTGGCCGATGCCATGTTCACCCATGATCCCTCGCTGATGTCCGACCATGGCGCTATCCTCCTGCGCATGGGCAAGCCGCTGCGTGTGGCCGAAACCGCGCTGCACGAAAAGGCCTATGCCGAGCGCCAGATCCCGATCCTCGGCCGTATCGAGGGCGACGGCACCGTGGAAGGCGGCGATTGCATCTGGCTCGACGCCAAGACGCTGGTCATCGGCCGCGGCGTGCGCACCAACCAGGAAGGCATCGACCAGATCACGAGAATCCTCGCGCCGCATGGCGTCACGGTTCTCGCCTATGACCTGCCGCTCTGGCACGGCGAAGAGGCCTGCCTGCATCTGATGAGCGTGATGAGCCCGCTCGCCGACAATCTCGCTTTGGTCTTCGCGCCCCTTCTGCCGGCCGCCTTCTACCAGTTCCTGAAGAAGCGCGGCGTGACGCTCATCGAGGCGCCGGCCGACGAGTTCCACGCCAGCAACGGCCTGTCGCTCAACGTGCTGCCGACCCGCCCGCATGAGGTCATCATGGTGGAAGGCTTCCCGGCCACCAAGGCGGCCATGGAAGCGGCCGGCTGCACCGTGCAGACCTTCGAAGCCGATGCGCTGTGCATCGCCTGCGAAGGCGGCCCGACCTGCCTGACGCGGCCGGTGCTGCGCCGCGCCGCCTAACGGAGAAAATATGGCCCGCCGGACCTTTCATCGCGCCCCCGAGGCCGAACGCCGCCACGATCTGATCGAGGCGACGCTCGACTGCATCGCGGAATACGGGCTCGAAGGCGCGACGGTCCGGCAGATCGCCATCAAGGCGGGCGTCACGGCGGGCCTGATCCGGCACTATTTCCAGTCCAAGGAGCATATCCTTCAGGAAGCCTATCGGCTGGTCATTGCCCGGCTCACCGAAAAGGCCGAGCGGGTGTCGGGTGACGCGCAAACGCGGCTGCGTGATTTCATCGTCATCAACCTGACGGAACCGGTCGCCAACAGCCGCAGCCTGTCGCTCTGGGCCTCGTTCATCAGCCGGGTCAGCGTCGATCCGGAATTGGCCGCTATCCACCGCGAGGGTTATCTGAGCTTTCGCGACACGCTGGAAAGCCTGCTGGCCGATTTCCTCGCCGCCCGCGGCGCGGATTCCTCACCGGAACGCTGCCGTACGCTTGCGATCGCGATCAACGGCCTGCTCGACGGCCTCTGGCTCGAAGGCTGCCTGGCCGGCGAGCTGTTCGGCGACAGCGAACTGGTCGAGATCGCCCTGACCTCGATCGAAACCTTGCTTGGATTACGCCTGAGACCGGTCGACGCCCCGTCGTCCGGTCGTTAAATCCCCTTAAATTTTCAAATGCGGAGAACGGCCATGCGCTATGCGTCCATCACAGACCGGCTTCAGAACCTCGGTTCGGAAAAGTGGGCGATCCACGCCGAGGCGCGGCATATGAAGCGCGAGGGCAAGGCGATCATCGAGCTCACCATCGGCGAGCCCGACGTGCCGCCGGATCCGGCCCTGCTGGCCGAAGCCGTGCGCGCCATGCATGCCGGCCGCTACCGCTATTCCAACGGCCGGGGCGAACCCTCCGTCGTCGATGCCGTCGTGCGCAAATACCAGAAGCGCCGCAGCGATGTGACCACCGAAAACGTGCTGTGTTTCCCCGGCACCCAGACCGCGCTGTTCGCCGTCATGCTCGGCCTCGTCGAGGCGGGCGATGCCGTGCTCGTCGGCGATCCGCTCTATGCCACCTATGAAGGCGTCATCCGCGCGACGGGCGCCGTGCAGGTTCCCGTGCCGTTGCGGCCGGAAAACGGTTTTCACATGAAAGCCGCCGATCTCGAAGCCGCCATCACGCCCGACTGCCGCGTGCTGCTGCTCAACACGCCGCACAATCCGACGGGCGCGGTGCTGACGGCGCAGGAAATCGCCGAGATCGGCGCCGTCTGCCGCAAACACGATCTCTGGATTGTCTGCGACGAGGTCTATGAACAGCTCGTCTTCGGTGCGACCTTCGCCTCGCCCTTCGACAATACCGATCTTGCCGAGCGCACCATCGTCGTGTCGTCGATCTCGAAATCGCATGCCGCACCCGGCTTCCGCAGCGGCTGGACGGTCGGCCCGAAAGACTTCTGCACCCGCCTGCTCGCCGTATCCGAGACCATGCTGTTCGGCGGCCAGCCCTTCATCGCCGACATGACGGCCTATGCGCTCGACAATCCGATCGCGACCGCCGCCACCATGCGCCAGACCTACAAGGCGCGTGCCGCCCGCTTTGCCGATGCGCTGTCGCGTGCGCCCGGCCTGACGCCGCTGCCGCCGGAAGCTGGCATGTTCATCGTCGTCGACGTCTCCGGCACTGGCATGAGCGGCGAGGATTTCGCCTGGGCGCTCTTGCGCGAGGAAGGGGTCGCGGTGATGCCAGGCTCATCGTTCGGAGAGCAGGCGGCGGGCTTCATCCGCCTCAGCCTCACCGTGCCGGATGCCCATATCGACGAGGCCTGCCGGCGCATCACGGCGCTTGCCGCCCGATCCACCCAGCCGAAGGAGCGCCGCGCATGACCACGAAAACCGTAGGTGAAGTCCTCGTCGATCTCCTGGAGGCCAATGGCGTCGAGGTCGTGTTCGGCATTCCCGGCGTCCATACCGTCGAACTTTATCGTGGTCTTGCCGCCTCGAAAATCCGCCACATCACGCCGCGCCACGAACAGGGCGCCGGCTTCATGGCGGATGGCTATGCCCGCGTTTCCGGCAAGCCGGGCGTCGCCCTCGTCATCACCGGCCCCGGCCTCACCAACACCATCACCGC
>NZ_JBLZPK010000064.1:0-213 GCF_049199905.1 Shinella sp. M27 | reverse complement strand
CGCTTGAACGTGTCGGCCGAGACGACTTCGACGATCTCGGAGACCTGCGCGACATCGAGCAGGGCGGCAACGCGCGGCAGCACGTTCTTGCCGACCGAGGTCGCAGCCGAGACGATGGCGTCATAGGAGCCGGCAAGCGACACGATGAGCGCTGCCAGCGGTTCGGCGAGGTTGTTGCCGAGGCTTGCATCGTCGGCGAGCAGGACCTTGGAG
>NZ_JBLZPK010000063.1:0-217 GCF_049199905.1 Shinella sp. M27 | reverse complement strand
TCTCGGCCGCGAGCTGCAGCCGACGGGATGCGGTCATCGACAGGCGGACCAGTTCGCCGACGACACAGGACAGACCACCGAAGGCCAGCCCTTCTTCGAAGGCCGACAATACCTCCTCCTCCCGGTCGCTTTCGCAGAAGACGACGCGATCGGGATGCAGCCCTGCCTGCGAGATCGCCGGGAAAAACAGGTCCGGGCGCGTCATGCACCACAGCAC
>NZ_JBLZPK010000062.1:0-21004 GCF_049199905.1 Shinella sp. M27 | reverse complement strand
AACGATTTTTTTGCGTTCAATGACCTGAACAGTTGCAAACGTATCTATGACGACATGCTGGAGTTCCAGCGTGTTAAACGGTCTGCTATCAGGAGTTCAAGCACTCAAAGCATGAAAGAGGTGCAGAAATGAATACAGCATTGGTCTTCGCAGGCGGCACGGGGCAGCGGATGAACTCTCGCACCAGGCCAAAGCAGTTTCTGGAATTGCATGGCAAACCCATCATCATCTACACACTGGAACATTTTGAGAAGCACGCAGATATTCATGGCATTGTGGTGGTCTGCCTCGCAGAGTGGATACCATACCTTCAGCAATTGCTGCAGAAGTTCAATCTGCGTAAGGTGTCGGCCATCGTCCCGGGCGGACGCTCCGGACAGGAGTCGATACATCATGGGCTGCAGAAGATTGCCGAAATCTATCCGCCCGAATCCGTTGTACTGATCCACGACGGCGTCAGACCGCTCATCAATGAGAAAGTGGTATCGGACAATATCAACTCCGTTCTGACTAATGGCAGTGCCATCACGGTGGCGGAAGCAATCGAAACGATTGTGCTGGAAAGTGGCGACGATCATTTCGTTGGTGAAATTCTGGACAGGGGCCGCTGCCAAGTGGCGAAGGCCCCGCAAAGCTTCTATTTAAAGGATATTCTTTCGGCCCACGAAAAAGCCATCGCCGAAGGATGGCAAGGAATGACAGATTCCGCCACGCTGATGCAAAGATATGGCAAGCCGCTCTATGCGGTGGCTTGTGAAAGCACCAACATCAAGATTACGACAGCGCTGGATTTCTATATTTTCCGGGCAATTCTGGATTCAAAAGAAAACTCCCAAATTTACGGTTTGAGTGATACGCCATGAAGACTTTCGATGCCGAAAATCCTGTTCTGCGAGAAGACCTTGACATTATCGCGCACGATACTTCCATTCCGTGGCATGCCCTCAAGGGCAAGACTCTCCTTATAACAGGGGTGACCGGCCTTATCGGCGGCTTGGTTGCCAAAGCGATTCTGCATGCCAACCATGTGCATGACAACCAGACTAAGGTCATCGCTTTGGTTCGCGATAAACAAAGAGCCGCTAAGGCATTCGCCGCCTATATCGATATTGATAGAATAGCATTCCATGAAGCGAATATCACTGAGGAAATCAATATTTCCGAAGATATCGACTACATTATTCACGCCGCCAGCGTGACGCAATCCAGATTGTTTGTCGAGACTCCGGTAGATGTTTTTAAGACGACATTGTGGAGTAGCAGCAATTTATTAGAATTTGCTCGGAAGAAGAACGTTTCCTCCATGGTCTATCTTTCTTCGATGGAAATCTATGGTAGCTTTGAAGATAAGGAGAACATTTCTGAAGATGACCTTGGGTATTTAAACCCCTTGGCGGCACGCAGCAGTTATTCAGAGGGCAAGCGAGCTGCGGAAACATTATGCTATGCCTATTTCAGCCAATATGCGGTCCCCGTCAAGACAGCACGATTGACGCTGACTTTTGGTCCCGGCATCTCTCCGTCCGACAATCGAGTGTTTGCACAATTTTGCAACAATGCAAGACGGGGTAAGGACATTGTTTTGCATACACTGGGCGAAACAAAGCGGGACTATCTTTATACGACGGATGCGGTGACTGGCTTGTTGACTATATTGCTCAAAGGCGCCAGTGGGGAATCATACAACGTAGCAAACAGCCGGACATATATCAGCATTCGTGAAATGGCGAATTTTGTTGCGGAAAACTGTGCAGTTAAGCCCATTAAAGTGATTGTAAACATCCCTGCGGATTTGTCGCAGATGGGTTATGCCCCCACTGTGAAACTGAACCTTGATACAACGAAGATCGAAGCGTTGGGATGGCACGCTAAAATGGATTTGCCGCATATGTATAAGCGCCTGGTCTCCTTTTTGGAGGCAGAAGAAAGCTAAGCGACTTGAAGTCCTCAAACTGGGGCGTTTTGGGCTAGGTCAGCGGCTGATAAGTTAGCAGTCATATACGAAGTGCAGTGATTTGGATGGATGCGAGGAATTTGTCATCGCGTTTGTCTTATCGGGTTGCAACAGTTCGGAAGAGTTTGATCTTACTGAAGAAGCGTTCGAGGCGGCTGCGCCTTCGATAGAGATGATGTCGAAAGCGGGGAACACTTTCACGCATCGGGCGGATGTTGGCCACCGCGCCACTGGCGGAGAGACTGTCACAAAGCCAGTCGCTGTCATAGGTCAGGTCGGCGGGCAATATCTGACCTGCGCTGATCCATACGTGTCGACCGCCGACCGACCTTCACCGACAATCCTGGGCTTGGCCTTCGGTCAGGTTCAACCGGATCGGGCGGCCGTAGGAATCGGCCAGAAAATGTAAGGCAGTGCATAAGCGCGTCAGCCGCTGGTGCCATGTCGGCAGCAGATGACCTTGCCCCCAAGTTTCATCCAGTTTTGAGTTCGCTCCGGCGGTTTTGGGTTGTTGTATTCGCGGCAGTAGCGACGTGTTGCGGTGCGGAGGCATTCGACTTGCGGGAAAATGCGCCATATCCCCTCGTCGCCTTCGACATGACCAACGTCGACCTGAAAGAAAGCCTCAGACCGATAGCGCCATCCTTCGATGTAGCGCTGGATTTGATCGGTCGAGACAATCAGTAATCCGGTACCCCGTTTATGGGGGCATGGCCCAGGATATGTCAAACCGGAAGTGCTTTAGGCCCGATTTAAACTAGCAGGACGCCGAACATCGATAATCATTCCTGTTCCATCCACGGAAATCGTCTGCAAAGTGGTGCGCGCGACCGTCTCTGGATCAAGGAGAGACATCGGATCCTCGTTGCCAAAATTCGACGTTCGCATTGGTGTTCTCGTCCGCTCCGGATTGATGCAGTGAACGCGAATGCCATCCTCATGCCATTCCTCTGCAAGGGCTTGAGTCAAGTTCACGACCGCACACTTTGTCGACGAGTATACCGCATAGAACGCACGGCCTCTCGTATAAGAGCTGGAGGTAAAGTTGATCAATACACCTCTTGATTTCAATAATGTATTCCGAGATGCCGAAGCAACATTGATCGCTCCGTGGTAATTCGTGGCGATCACTTCATTGATCTGCTGCTCGTCCATCTGGGAGAATGGACGCTTAACGAGTATACCGGCCGTATTGATAATGGCGTCGATAGGGCGACCATCACTTGCCACTTCTTGCAGGAAGCCGTTCACGGACGAGAGATCGGCAACGTTCACGGAATTTACCGAGCGACTGGCAATAACAGCGTCGGCTCCATTGACGAGCGCCAAATCCCTGATTGCTTTTCCGATCCCACTGCTGCCACCGAACACGACAATGCGCTTTCCGGCAAGCTGACTCAAATCCGCTTCATCTGCCAGCGCAGTCGCGCGGGATTGCATGATCTTCTCCGCCAAGAACAAGTCCAAAGGCGTCGTTATCTTGATGTTGCTTTCGTCGCCTGCAACCGTTGCTATGGCCATATGAGGAAGCATTGCGCGCACCACGCCGCAATCGCATGTAAAATCACGCATCCCGGCCTGAAATGCCTTCTTATATGCAAGGCTGATTGTGTCGAGCCTGAAGGCCTGCGGTGTCTGCCCGCGACGCATGGTGCTTCTAGCCGGGATATTCGACAAACACCCGTTGTCATGTATGGAGACAATCGTATCGGCTGAAGGAATCACAACATCCGCCGCCGAAAAATCGTTCAACACGGAATGGCAGCGGGAGAGAATTTCATCACTTATAAATGGCCTTACAGCGTCATGAATAATGACCTTGGTGTCATCAGGATATCCGGAAATCGCATTGATGGCGGAATGCGTGGAATCCATGCGGTCCTTGCCGCCCACGACGACTTTCTGGACCTTGCTCCATCCATTCACATTGACCAAGTGCCATGCCTGCTCAATGAAATCGGGGTGAGCGACGACAATCACCTCATCAATCCACTTGCTCCTCTCGAACGCATCAACAGTGTGCTCGATGATCATTTTGCCCGCGAGCTTGATGTATTGCTTGGGCGTGCTGCCGCCGAAACGCAAACCCGAACCGCTCGCCAAAATGACGCCAACCGTTTTCATGTGAGCCCTCTCAATAGGACGGAATTTGATACTGTAGGACCCTTTGTGGCAAAAACGATGCTACAATCAAGCGCATTTTCATTTCACAAGAGGAATACGATACGCATCGAGCGGCGGCTTCATTCCACGTACTTCAAAGGCATGTTGGCTTCGTCTGAACTGAGATATTGAGCGCGCCGTGCGAACTCGTTCGACATCGTCGCCGTTCGAGAAACGAGGTAGTTGGAAGCTTTCGTGCGCTCTTCTGCTTTGTAGTCGTCCTTGTCGAGGATCACGCGCTTAAAGTTACCCTGCAACTCTTCAATGGTGCGGAACGTGTAGCAATACGATTCTAGCGGAAATGCACTCTGCGAAAGAACCACGTTGACGGGCTTATATACGAAGATCGGCCGATCTCTCACAATCCAATCCGAAATAATGCTCGACACGTCAGTGATGCAATAGTCGCATGCATCCATCAATGAAGGAGCGGGGAATTTCCGTTGCACGACCTCGTTACGGCCCTCGCTGAACAGGGGAGATTTGATGAGCTTGGTTTCAAGGTCGCGGAATTTTTTGAGGCGCGCGCCGTTACTCGGATGAAATTTCACCCGCATCACGCCGCCGATCTCGGCAACGCTACCGGCAATTGCTTCCGTCATCGGCACTGACGCGTAGTTGATTTCCTCTCGCGACCCTTCCCATGTTGGTAGATATGCAAATGCCGGTTCTAGGTTGATTTCGGAGTCACGCTCTTGCGCAAAAGAAGACGCAACCTGCGGGCGGCCGACGATCACGAGCGAGATGTCATCGGGCAGGACACCGTTAAGCCGGTCTGCGTGCGCCTGACCAGCGACCCAGACTTCATCGTAGAGCCTGAACATACGACTGGAGCTGGTCGCCTTGTCAGAGTCACCGTGGCCGATAAAAACGTGCTTGAAGTGATGATATTGCATCATTTGGGCTATATTGCCAGGATTGCCGGTGTGAAAGGCGACCTGAAGCTTGGGATAATTTTTGATTATCTCCGCAAGAGCCGGGCCGTTTCTTGCAAATGCCACTGCAGCTTCGGGCCGATCACGGCGAGCAAAGTCGAACATGCTCTTCTGGCGAAACAATGCGAAATAGGGAATGCCAGATTCTTCGAAAACATCGACCCACTGCCTGTAGATGTGCTCGGCTCCCGCGGTGGCGTCACCAAAATAAACAATGGCACGGTAATCGTTGGGGCGTGGCCAAAGCAAATCAAGAGACATACTCTTAGGTAACAGATACCTAAGGAAATTCACAATCGGTCCGGATTCCAAAAAACGAGGCCGTTTCATTCAAGAGGCTTTCTGTCGAGTGCTACTGGGTGCAGGCTCAACGTTTTTGTTTCAAAAGTCGGCGGAGTTGGATAAGTTCTTCGTCACTAGCGGGAAAACCAAGAATGGCAGACCTTAGCCACGCGACAATCCAACCTTTAAGGTTTCTTTTACCGTCAGGCTTACCGCTATCAGCCGAAAGCTTCAGTCTGTGATCATGCGCCTCGATGACAGCCTCCAGATCCGGTAATGTGCCAGCAGCTATCTGCGCCTCGATCATGTCAAGCGTTTGGTCAACGTTGCGGTAGTCAAGGTTTCCAACGACCGAGCGATCAAGATAATAATTCCACCATTTCACCCGCAGCAAACGAGCCCGTGTGGCCTCATCGAAGCGATAACGCGTTCTCTTGGCAGGCGTGCCCACCACAATTGCATAGGGTTCGACATCCTCTAGAACCAGCGCATGAGCGCCGATTACTGCCCCGTCTGAAACGGTAACGCCACGGCGGACGAACGCGCCTGCTCCGATCCAGACATCGTTCCCGATGGTTGTTCGTTGGCGATTTCGTTTAAAGGCGCTCTTGGTCCTGAAATTATCCATCTCAGGACAGAATGAAAATTTCGTGCCGGCACTGTAGGTGAAAAGATGGGTGCTCATATTCTCGATCGGGTGTTCCCCCGGACCAGCAACGACCCCACGAGCGATCGAACAAAAGCGTCCTACGTCTGTATTGTGAAGATGGGCAACCCCTTCCACGTAGCTGAACGCCCCTATTGAACATGTTCCGAGCAACTCTGCCTGACCAAGCGTTACCGGACCTTCGAATCGTGAATTTGGAAAAACCTGCTTCCAGTCTCTGAGAGCGCCCATACCCTTTTCAACCTCTTGCTTACCCCTGCTCTGCACTGGCGTGGCTGTTCGGCACGCTATCAAGAGTGCCGCCATCGCTTCAAATTCGCCGAAAACAGAGGAATACACCCTAAGCAGCTCATCAATGGGATCAATTCCCAAGCGTAGCAAGACGTATCGCCAGGCGAGTACCCCGTCCCATCAGGGTCATCCTGGATGACATACAGCGCACTATGAGTATCGCCATGTTTCCACGCATGGGATTCCCATGACATCTCCAATGCTCAACATCAAGTCAACTCCGAATAACCCGCCACAGATCTTTCATTCGGCAGCGACAGGGTATTCGCTGGATCGGATCGACGATGAGTTAATCGGGTATAAGGGATGGCGATGAACTCAGATCGCGTGGTTCATTTACTTGATCTCGTTTGTCTCAGCCCGGCCTTCTCGTTCGTGCCCATCGCAGCCATTTCGCCAACGTGAAGCTCGCTCTATCGAACTACGGCACTTCCGGGATCCAACGCCATGTTCAGCATCATCGCAAGACGCCACCCGGCTTCGTGAAGCCGCTCCTCAACAAGGTCCCAGTTCCGAATCGCATAGTCAGGGGGAAGAACACTGTTGGCAGGCACTGCAGGAAAAATGGTGTCCCGTGCAATATCGCGGCTCTCTAGTACCCACATCAAGGGTGTCCCGTAGTGCACGGGGCGTCGGTGGGTAGCCTCTATGTCCAAGGCCATAAAGTTTGGCTTGCGCTTGTATGCACCAATGATGCCCGAATCCCAAACCTTGTGCAGACGCTGGCTTACACCGTTGAAGACAATCGTCCGATAGCTGGCGATGACCGTAGCATGCAGAGGCTGATGAATATCACCGACCAGATGGACTAGATATTTAAGAGCCATCATTCGCGCAGAGATCGGGAGCCTCTTGTCGGCAAGAGTTGGCTGCAGCCTTTCGATGGCTTCGATCACGCATATTTTGTGACCACAATCACGTTTTGGGTCATATGGACTGCTGTCGAGAGGAAGATTGACGCCATGCGACGGCTGCCGTAGCGCCTTAACAGATTTAATCTCGTCAGCCCAAAGGGCGACATCAGCAAGAGAGGAAGAGCCTTCACTCGCCAGTAGGCGCTGCACCTCCGCGCGGGCTGCGGGCGTCAGTCGGCTTTCGGCGATAAGAGCAACGACTTTGTGTCCTTCCCTGCCCCACGCAAGGGCATGTAAAGGCGAACAGGCGACCATAAGAAAAACCGTGAGAATTTTCAGGATAATACGCATTTCGGCGCTGACCTTCTTGACAAAACCTAAGCTTTTTTCCAGCGCGATTGCGCCGGAACAATGGCCGGCTTCATCGGGTTATGAATCACCATTTTGCGGAAAAGACAGGGACAACTTTACCCATGACGGCTAGCGCCCGCTGCGTGGCTGCCGACCTAAAAAGCTTCTCCGACGGGACTGTTTATTCGGCCAGAGATGGACACAACGTTTCACGCCAGCCGATCATCCGAACGCTCGATCAGCTTCGGCATGATCAGCGTCTGGAGCTCTTCCGGCGCCTCGCCCTCCATCCGGCGCAGGATATAGCGGCCGAGCATTTCGCTCGGTTCGTGGATCGGCAGGAAATAGGTGGTGATGGGCGGGGCGAAATATTGGCTGACATTAAGGTCGTCGGTCGCGTTGATCACGGCGTCGCGGCCGTGCACGAGGCCGCGGGCGTGGAAGCCGGAGAAGGCGCCGAGAGCGGAGGCTTCGTTGGCGCAGATATAGGCGGTCGGCGGATTTGAAAAGCTCGACATGTGCAGCACGTTTTCGCGGCCGAAGGCGGGGGTGAGATGGCCGTGGGCGGTGAGCGCCGGATCGAAGGTCAGGCCGGCGATGTCGAGAGCCTCGCGATAGGCTTCCAGCCGGGTCAGCGCATAGGTGAGGTCCGCCATCGGGTTGATCAGCGCGATGCGGCTGTGGCCGCGTTCGGCGAGGCGCGCCACCGACAGGCGGATCATCTGCTCGTTGTCGGCATCGACATAGGCGTGCGGGGCGTTGTGGATCGTCGTGCCATAGGTGACGAAGGGGAAGTCCGCTTCCTGCATAAGGCGCACGCGCGGATCGCCGGCATGGGTTCCCGACACGATGATGCCGTCGGCCTTTTTCAGAGAGACGATCTGGCGGATCGTGGCGATGCTCTCCTCGAAAGAACGCACCGCATAGAGCGAGACACGATAGGGACTATCCTCCAGCGCCCAGGAAATGCCGCTGAGCAGCTGGGCATATTCGACGCCTTCCCACTCGTTCTGCTTGGGGCCGGGCGCCGTCATGATGGCGGCGACCTGATAGGTTTTTCCCGTGCGCAGCTGCACGCCATGCATATTGAGCTGGTAGCCGACGCGCTCGGCGGCCGCCACGACGACGGCGCGGGTTTCCGGCCGCACCTGCGGGCTGTCGTTCAGCGCCTTCGATACGGTGGCGATCGAAAGGCCGGTTTCCTGCGCGATGGTCTTGATCGTGGGTCTTGACATGGAAAGCCCGTCTTGGCCGTGGCGCCGCAAAAGAAGCACGGCTCACCGCACAATAAAAACGTTTAACCTGCTTGTAAAGCGCCCGGCGCCGGGGTTCAGCCCGCGCGGAAATGCTTGGAGAGCTTCAGGCCCTGCGCCTGGTAGTTCGAGCCGAGGCCGGAACCGTAGAGCCCTTTCGGCGCCTCGAGCATGTGCTCATAGACGAGGCGGCCGACGATCTGGCCATGCTCCAGGATGAACGGTACCTCGTGGCTGCGCACTTCCAGCACCGCGCGGCTGCCCGAGCCGCCGGCCGGTGCATGGCCGAAGCCGGGATCGAAGAAGCCCGCATAATGCACGCGGAACTCGCCGACCAACGGATCGAAAGGCGTCATCTCGGCGGCATAAAGCGGCGGCACATGCACGGCCTCGCGCGAGACGAGGATATAGAACTCGTCGGGATCGAGGATGAGCTCATTGCGGCCGCGGCTGAACAGCGGCTCCCAGAAATCGAAGATGTCGTGCTGGTTCTTACGGTCGACATCGACCACGGAGGTGTGGTGCTTGCCGCGATAGCCGATCAGGCCGTGCGGGCCGGTGCCCTTGAGGTCGATGGAGAGCGCGATGCCGCCGCCCGAGACGTTCGGCGTCTCGCTGGCGACGAGCGTATCGGACCCATGGAGCGCCAGCAGCTCGCTTTCATTGAGCAGGGCCTTGCCCCTGCGGAAGCGGATCTGCGACAGGCGCGAACCGCGGCGCACGACGATGGGGAAGGTGCGCGGCGAGATTTCGAGATAGAGCGGACCGGAATAGCCGGCCGGGATCTTGTCGAATTCCTGCGCGCGATCGGTGATGACGCGGGTGAAGATATCGAGGCGGCCGGTGGAGCTCTTCGGGTTTGCGGAGGCGGCAAGGTCCGCCGGCAGGTCGAGGCTTTCCATCAGCGGCACGATATAGACGCAGCCGGTTTCCAGCACGGCACCTTCGGAGAGATCGATGACGTGCAGCTGCAGCCGGTCGAGCTTGTCGGCGACGAGATGGGACGGCCCCGGCAGGAAGCTGGCGCGCACGCGAAACGCCTTGGCGCCCAGGCGCAGGTCGAGGCTTGCGGGCTGGATCTGGTCCTTGTCGAGCGCGGCCTCGCTTTTCAGCCGCCCGCTGTCGAACAAGCCGCTGATGGCGTTGTCCGCCAGAATGCCCGTGCTGCGCGTCGCAGAAGCCATGATAATCCCGTCCTGTCAGAGGGCTCGCACAAAACCAAATGCCGGCAATTGACGCAAGCGCGGGCGCGCAGTATTAGCAGATTATCCCGTGGTGATTTGGCCGGCCGGCTTGCAGCCACGTTAAACAAGTAGCTAAAAAGGCCGGGTTCAAAACCGGCCTGCTTTTGCGGCCGGTTTTTTTGTTTGAAGGCGACGATCACATGAGCAAGTCCTGGCGCCCGGCCACCCAACTCGTTCACGGCGGAACCACCCGCTCCCAGCACGGCGAAACCGCCGAAGCCATCTTCCTCACGCAGGGCTTTGTCTATGATACCTCTGCGGCGGCCGAAGCCCGCTTCAAGGGCGAGACGGATGGTTTCATCTACGCCCGCTACGGCAGCCCGACCAACGACATGTTCGAAAAGCGCATGTGCATGCTGGAAGGCGCCGAGGATGCGCGCGCCACCGCTTCCGGCATGGCCGCCGTCTCCGCCGCGATCCTCTGCCAGTTGAAAGCCGGCGACCATATCGTCGCCGCCCGCGCGCTCTTCGGCTCCTGCCGCTGGGTGGTCGAGACGCTCGCGCCGAAATACGGCATCGAATGCACGCTGATCGACGGCCGCGACCTCGCCAACTGGGAAGGCGCGATCCAGAAGAACACCAAGGTCTTCTTCCTGGAAAGCCCGACCAACCCGACGCTCGAAGTGATCGATATCGCAGGCGTCGCCAAGCTCGCCAACCAGATCGGCGCCAAGGTCGTCGTCGACAACGTGTTTGCGACGCCGCTCTTTCAGAAGCCGCTGGAACTGGGCGCGCATATCGTCGTCTATTCCGCCACCAAGCATATCGACGGCCAGGGCCGTTGCCTCGGCGGCGTCGTGCTTTCAGACAAGCAGTGGATCGACGAGAACCTGCACGATTACTTCCGCCACACCGGCCCGGCCATGTCGCCGTTCAATGCCTGGACGCTGCTGAAGGGGATCGAGACGCTTCCGTTGCGTGTCAAGCAGCAGACGGAGAATGCGAGCCGCATCGCCGACTTCCTTGCCGACCAGAAGCAGATCGCCCGCGTGATCTATCCCGGCCGCAAGGACCACCCGCAGGCCGATATCATCGCCAAACAGATGACGGGCGGCTCGACGCTCGTCTGCTTCGAGATGAAGGGTGGCAAGGAAGCCGCGTTTACGCTGCAGGATGCGTTGGAAGTCGTGAAGATCTCCAACAATCTCGGCGACGCCAAGAGCCTGATCACGCATCCGGCGACGACGACGCACAAGAACCTGACGGACGAAGCCCGCACCGAGCTTGGCATCTCCGCCGGCACCGTGCGCTTCTCGGCCGGCATCGAGGACAGCGAAGACCTGCTCGAAGATTTCGCCCGCGCGCTTTCCAAGGTCCAGGCCTGATTTCGCCCACACAGAACGGACAAATGCGGAGGCACCGGCCGACAAAGCCGGTGCCTTCTTTGCTTATCCTTGACGAAACCATAATCCTGTACAATAGCAGGACCTAATCAGTTCAAGGCTTGCCTATGTATCGTGCGCTGACCCGCGACATCGAAGTGACCGTAGAGCCGTATTATCTGGCCGATCAGTCCGATCCCGACGACAGCCGTTATGTCTGGGGATACAGGGTCGTCATTTCAAATCATTCCGCCATCGCCGTGCGGCTCGTGACACGCTACTGGAACATCACCGACCAGAACGGCCAGGTGGACGAGGTCAACGGCCCCGGCGTCATCGGCGAGCAGCCGGTGCTGCGCCCCGGCGATACCTACGAATACTCCTCCGGCTGCCCGCTGGAAACGCCGTCCGGCATCATGTTCGGCCGCTACCGCATGGAAGCGGAAAACGGCGAGGCCTTCGACGTCGCCATTCCCGCCTTTTCGCTGGATACGCCGGGGCAGTCGCGCACGCTGAATTGAGCGGTGAGCGATTGCCCCTCATCCGGCCTCCCGGCCACCTTCTCCCCGCAGTCGGGGCGAAGGGACTCAGTCGGACTGTTTTCCTGAAATCACTTTCGTGGACGCAAGGCGGGATCTTCCATCCCTCCCTTCTCCCCGCCTGCGGGGAGAAGATGGCGGCAGCCGGATGAGGGGCGTGCACCGCCTTACTGCGGCAAAACCTCCGCCGCTTCGAAGCGGTAGGTCGTCGAGCAGAACTCACAGGTCACCGCAATCTCGCCCTTGTCGTCGGCCGTGTGCGCGATGTCGTCGGCGCTGAGGCCGGCAAGCACGCCCTTCAGCTTCTCACGCGAGCAGGAACAACGGTCGAAGACCTGCTGCGGTTCGTAAACGCGCACGCCGCGCTCATGGAAGAGACGGAACAGCAGCCGTTCGGTGCCGACATTGGGATCCGTCAACTCGTCGGCGTCGATCGTCTCGACCATGGCTTTCGCTTCGGCCCAGTTGTCGTCCTCGGCGATCTTGTGGCCGGCCTCATCACCGTCACCGCCCGGAAGGTCCGATTGGCGCATGCGTTCCGGTGCCTGTGGCAGGAACTGCGCGACCATGCCGCCGGCCCGCCAGCGATGGCGGGATTTGCCGGCCTCGTCGCGGTCGTAGAGTTCGGCGACACCCAGCCGCACCTTGGTCGGAATCTGCTCCGACTGGCGGAAATAGACGCCGGCGATCTCTTCGAGTGTGTGGCCGTCGAGCGGAACGATGCCCTGGTAGCGCTGCGTATGCGCGCCCTGGTCGATGGTGAAGGCGAGGATGCCCTTGCCGAGCAGCTCATGCGGCTCCGTGGCGCCGGCCGCGATTGCGGCGTCGAGCGCGTCCTGATCGAAGCGGGCATAGGCGCGCACGTTCTCAGGTGCGGCGAAATCCGCGACCAGCAGGTCGACCGGGCCATCGCCCTTGGTCTGGACGATCAGCTTGCCCTCGAATTTCAGCGAGGTGCCGAGCAGCACGGTAAGCGTGATGGCTTCGGCAAGCAGCCGCGCGACGGGAGCGGGATAATTGTGCCGGCCGAGAATGGTGTCGAGCATCGGGCCGAGCTGCACGGCACGGCCGCGCACGTCGAGGCCCTCGACCTGGAACGGCAGGACATGGTCGTCGCCGGCAAAGCCGACTTCACCGAGTTTCAGGGCACTTTCAGCCATCATCGTTCTGCTCCTTGCACACCGGGAAGCCACCGGGCCATGGGCCCGGCTGCTTTCGACCGGCGTTCTACCGTGATTTGAGCGCGCTCTTGCCCGATCATTCCATACCGGGCGGGCATACGCCAGAGAAAGCGCCTTCCGGCGCTTCGTGATGGCCCCTAGATCGTGCGGGTGGCACGATTTTTCAAGACGCGTCTCAGACGGCGCCGAGGCACCAGGCGAGGATCGACTTCTGCGCGTGCAGGCGGTTTTCCGCCTCGTCGAAGACCACGGACTGCGGGCCGTCGATGACCTCGTCCGTCACCTCCTCGCCGCGATGGGCCGGCAGGCAGTGCATGAACAGCGCATCCTTGTCGGCGCGCGCCATCAGCTGCTTGTTGACCTGGTAGGGCTGGAAGATGTTGTGGCCACGGGCGCGGTGTTCCTGGTTCATCGAGACCCAGCAGTCGGTGACGACGAGATCGACGCCGTCGATGATGGCATCAGGATCATGGCCGAGCAGGATGTTGCCGCCATTGTCGCGCGCCCAGTTGAGGATCTTGTCGTCGGGCTCCGAGCCCATCGGCACGGCCATCTTCATCGTGTAGCCGAAGCGGGCGGAGCCCTCGACGAAGGAATGCAGCACATTGTTGCCGTCGCCGGTCCAGGCGAACGTCTTGCCCTTGGCCAGACCACGATGCTCCTCGAAGGTCATGACGTCGGCCATGATCTGGCAGGGATGCGTCAGGTCCGTCAGCGCGTTGATGACGGGAACGGTGGCGTGCTCGGCAAGCTCCAGCAGACGGTTGTGATCCGTCGTGCGGATCATGATGGCATCGACATAGCGCGACAGAACCTTGGCGGTGTCGCCGATCGTCTCGGCGCGGCCGAGCTGCATTTCCGTGCCCGACAGGAACAGCGTCTCGCCCCCAAGCTGGCGCATGCCGACATCGAAGGAGACGCGCGTGCGGGTGGAGGGCTTCTCGAAGATCATCGCGAGCATCTTGCCGGCGAGCGGTCGCTCTTCCTTGCCGGCCTTGTTGGCTGCCTTGCGCTTGTGCGCATCGTCCATGATGACGCGGAGATCGCTTTCCGAAACGGCGGAAAGGTCGAGGAAATGCTTGGCCATGATGTGTCCTGTCTGTCCCGGTCTCTGATCAGGCGGCTTTCGCCGCCGTCAGCTTTTCGGCTGCGCGCTCGATGCGGGCGAGCCCTTCGCGTGCCTCTTCGGCGGTGACGGTGAGCGGCGGCAGGAGCCGCAGCACATTGTCGCCGGCCGGCACGCCCAGCAGTTTTTCCGCGCGCACGGCCTTCAGGAGGTCGGCGACGGGGATTTTCGCCTTGATGCCGAGCATCAGGCCTTCGCCGCGCACATCCTCGATGACCTCGGGGAAACGATCCTTCAGCGCCGCAAGGCCCTGACGGAAGACCAGCGCCACGTCGCGCACATGTTCGAGGAAGCCGTCTTCGAGCACGACGTCGAGCACGGCATTGCCGACGGCCATGGCGAGCGGATTGCCGCCATAGGTCGAGCCATGCGTGCCGGCGACCATGCCTGAGGCGGCCTCGTTGGTGGCAAGGCAGGCGCCGAGCGGGAAACCGCCGCCGATGCCCTTGGCGACCGCCATGATGTCGGGCGTCACGCCCGCCCATTCATGGGCAAAGAGGCGGCCCGTGCGGCCGACGCCGGACTGGACCTCGTCGAGGATCAGCAGCAGGCCGTATTCGTCGCAGAGCTGGCGCAGCTCCTGCATGAATTCCTTCGATACGGGGCGGATGCCGCCCTCGCCCTGCACCGGCTCGATCAGAATGCCGGCGGTTTCCTCGGTGATCGCATCCTTGACGGCGGCGATATCGCCGAAGGGCAGCTTCAGGAAGCCCGGCGCCTTGGGGCCGAAGCCTTCGATATACTTTTCCTGCCCGCCGGCCGCGATCGTCGCGATGGTGCGGCCGTGGAAGGCGCCGTCGAAGGTGAGGATGTGGAACTTGCCGGGATGGCCCTTGGCGAAGTGATAGCGGCGCGCGGTCTTGATGGCGCATTCCAGCGCTTCGGCACCCGAATTGGTGAAGAACACCTTGTCGGCGAAGGTCGCGTCGGTCAGCCGGCGGCCGAGGCTTTCCTGGCCGGGCACCTCATAGAGGTTGGACAGGTGCCAGACCTTGTCGGCCTGATCCTTCAGCGCGGCAACGAGATGAGGATGCGCATGGCCCAGCGAATTGACGGCGACGCCGGCGGCGAAATCGAGATATCGCTCGCCATCTTCGGCGATCAGCCAGACGCCCTCCCCGCGCGTGAACCGGAGCGGCGCACGCATATAGGTTTCATAGAGCGGCGCGGCATCGGCCATGGCGCGTATCCTCCGAAAAGAGATGCGAAAAAAGACGTCTGACACTTGACTTTTCCGGGCTCCAGAAAAATCAAAAGCCGCCTTTCGGCGGCATGCGGCACTATCGGCATTTCACCTGGGGATGTCAACAAAATCGCACCCCGAGTGACGCTGAACCTCCCGCAGGGTGAGGATTCACGGCACGCGCGGAAGGTGTCTCCATCGAGTCACACCCGACCAGCAAGTTGGGGAAAACCTCGAAATCGATTCGCGCCGATTCCTGCGACTCTTGTCACAGAGTCCACCGGTCTCTAGGTTAAGGACCAATTACTAGACTGCATGCGGCGGAACTAGTCACCAAAAGAGTTGAAGGCGTTCAGGTTCCGGATCTGTCCGGGACGCGACGAGGGATTCCCGCATCGAACGCCGAGCGGAGACGAAAACATGAACTGGACAGACGAGCGCGTCGAAAGACTCAAGAAGCTCTGGGCCGAGGGTTTGAGCGCGAGCCAGATCGCGGCGCAACTCGGCGGCGTCAGCCGCAATGCCGTTATCGGCAAGGTGCACCGGCTCAACCTGCCTGGCCGCGCCAAGGCCGGCGGCACGCAGACCGCCGCCCGCCCGAAGCGCCCGGCGCCGGCGGCCCCCCGCCCCGCGACCTTCCAGGCCCGTGCCGTCACGCCGCGCACCGCAGCCCGTCCGGCAGCGATCGCCAAGGACGACATGGACACGGAATTCGAGGCCGTTGCCGAACAGCTCCCGGTTCCCGCCAACGGCAACAATGTCGTAGTGCCGATGTCGCGCAAGCTGGAACTGACGCAGCTCACCGAGCGCACCTGCAAGTGGCCGATCGGCGATCCGCTGAACGACGACTTCCATTTCTGCGGCAACGAATCCCCTGACAATTCGCCCTACTGCACCTACCACCAGCGCCTCGCCTACCAGCCCTCGGCCGAGCGCCGCCGGATGCGCTGACGGCAATCGATATGAAATGAAAGCGGAGCCGAAAGGCTCCGTTTTTGTTTGAGGCGATGGATGGGCAGCCCAAAAACGCAAACAGGCCCGTAGGGCCCATTTCCGTCCTTGGGAGGAATTGCGTCGCTCAGGTTTCCAGCGAATAGCCGGCGCCGCGGACCGTGCGGATGACGTCCTGCATGTTGGCGAAATTGAGCGCCTTGCGCAGGCGGCCGACATGCACATCGACGGTGCGCTCGTCGACATAGATGTCGTGTCCCCACACACCGTCCAGCAGCTGCGAGCGCGAGAAGACGCGGCTCGGCGAGGTCATCAGGAATTCCAGGAGGCGGAACTCCGTCGGGCCGAGGCGAACCTCGCGGGTGCGACGGTGGACGCGATGCGTCTCGCGGTCGAGCTCGATATCGCCGCAGCGCAGCACCGTCGAGACGACCTCGGGCTTGGCACGGCGCAGCATGGCGCGCACGCGCGCAACCAGCTCCGGCGTCGAGAACGGCTTGACGACATAGTCATCCGCGCCGGTGGCCAGGCCACGCACGCGCTCGCTCTCCTCGCCGCGCGCCGTCAGCATGATGATCGGCAAGCGCTCTGTTTCCGGCCGCTGGCGCAGGCGCCGGCACAGCTCGATGCCGGAAACGCCCGGCAGCATCCAGTCGAGGATGAGGAGGTCGGGCATGCGCTCCTGCAAGCGCATTTCCGCCTCGTCACCCGATAGGATCGTATCGACCTCGAAACCCTCGGCTTCGAGATTGTAGCGCAGGAGAACGCTTAGCGCCTCCTCGTCTTCCACGACGGCTATTCTGGGCACCATGGACAGGGTTCCTGCTCAAACTTACTCGGACGCTTCGGCGATGTCGGCCGCGACGACCGATGTCGACGTGTCGTCCTTCGGGCGCTCGCCCTCGGGCTGGGAGCCGGTCGCCATGTAGTAGATGGTTTCGGCGATGTTGGTCGCGTGGTCGCCGATGCGCTCGATGTTCTTGGCGCAGAACAAAAGATGCGTGCAGGGCGTGATGTTACGCGGGTCTTCCATCATGTACGTCAGGAGTTCGCGGAACAGCGAGGTGTAGATCGCGTCGATCTCGTCGTCACGCTCGCGGATCGCCTTGGCCTTGTCCACCGAGCGGGTGGCGAAGACGTCGAGCACTTCCTTGAGCTGCATCAGCGCGAGTTCGGCGAGATGCTCCAGGCCCCGGGCGAGCTTGCGCGGCATGCCCGAGCTCTGCACGGCAATCACGCGCTTGGCGGTGTTCTTGCCGAGGTCGCCGACGCGCTCCAGTTCGGCAGCGATGCGGATCGTGCCCATGATTTCGCGCAGGTCCGCCGCCATCGGCTGACGCTTGGCGATGGTGACGATCGCCTTTTCGTTGATCTGGCGCTCGGCATTGTCGAGGATGACATCCTCGGAAATGACCTTCTGGGCCAGCGCCACGTCGGTAGAGACGAGGGCGCGGACGGAATCCGCCACCATCTGCTCGGCCGTGCCGCCCATTTCAGAGATGCGGCGGGAGAGGTACTTCAGTTCTTCGTCGTAAATCGAAACAATATGGGTCGATGACATCGTTCTGTCCTTAATGCGCTCGGGTTTCAGGGGCGTCAGCGACGGAAGCGTCAGCCGAAGCGGCCCATGATGTAGTCCTGCGTGCGCTGGTCATCCGGGTTGGTGAACATCTTGTCGGTGTCGTTCTCCTCGACGAGGTTGCCGAGGTGGAACATGGCGGTGCGCTGCGAGACGCGGGCCGCCTGCTGCATGGAGTGCGTCACGATGACGATGGTGAAGTTGGCGCGCAGCTCGTGGATGAGCTCCTCGACCTTGGCCGTCGCGATCGGGTCGAGCGCCGAGCAGGGCTCGTCCATCAGGATGACCTCGGGGCTGACGGCGACGGCGCGTGCGATGCACAGGCGCTGCTGCTGGCCGCCGGAGAGGCCCGTGCCGCCTTCCTGCAGGCGGTCCTTCACCTCGTTCCACAGGCCCGCCTTCTGCAGGCTCTTCTCCACGATGGCGTCCATGTCGGCCTTCGACTTGGCAAGACCGTGGATGCGCGGGCCGTAGGCGACGTTTTCGTAGATCGACTTCGGGAACGGGTTCGGCTTCTGGAAGACCATGCCGACGCGGGCGCGCAGTTCGACGACGTCGATGTTCGGATCGTAGATATCGTCCGCATCGAGCGTGATGCGGCCGGTGACGCGGCAGCCGTCGATCGTGTCGTTCATGCGGTTGAGCGTGCGCAGGAAGGTCGACTTGCCGCAGCCCGACGGGCCGATCAGCGCCGTCACGGTGTTTTCGCGGACGTTCAGGTTGACGTCGTAGAGGGCGCGCTTGTCGCCGTAATAGACCGAAACGTCCTTGCCGATCATCTTGTAGGAAATGTCGTTCATTTTCTTGTCCAGCGCTTTCTCGACTGCTGCTTCTGACATCATGTTCATAGGATCGGTCCTTCTACCAGCGCCGTTCGAAACGGCGGCGCAACAGGATGGCGCCAACATTCATGAGGATGAGGAAGATGAGGAGCACCATGATGGCGCCCGAGGTGCGCTCCACGAAGGCACGCTCGGCCTCGTTCGCCCACATGTAGATCTGTACCGGCAGAGCCGTGGAGGGTTCCAGCGGCGTTCCGGGAATGTCGGCGACGAAGGCGACCATGCCGATGAGCAGCAGCGGTGCGGTTTCGCCGAGCGCATGCGCCAGACCGATGATCGTGCCTGTCAGGATGCCCGGCATGGCGAGCGGCAGGACGTGGTGGAACACGGTCTGCATCTTGGATGCGCCGAGGCCGAGGGCGGCGGAGCGGATCGACGGGGGCACGGCCTTGAGGGCAGCGCGGGTCGCGATGATGATCGTCGGCAGCGTCATCAGCGTCAGCACCAGGCCGCCGACGAGGGCTGCCGAGCGCGGGAAGCCCGCGAAATTGACGAAGACGGCGAGACCGAGCAGACCGTAGACGATCGAGGGCACGGCGGCGAGGTTGTTGATGTTCACCTCGATGAGGTCGGTGAAACGGTTCTTCGGGGCGAATTCCTCGAGGTAGATCGAGGCGGCGACGCCGATCGGCAGCGACAGCACGAGCACGATCAGCATCATGTAGAGCGAGCCGACGATGGCAACGCCGAGGCCCGCCGCTTCCGGGCGGCTCGATGCGCCGTTGACGAAGAGGCCGGTGTTGAAGTGCTTGGAGAGCGCGCCGCTTTCGACGAGCGTGTTCATCCAGCCGACCTGCTTGTCGGAGATCTTGCGGTTGTTTTCCGCTACCGAGAGATCGATCTGCCCCTTGAAGGCAGAGTCGAGGTCGCCGTGGGCGAGGAAGGTCACCGTCTGCGTGGTGCCGATGATCGCCGGATTGGCGACGACCATGTCGCGGAACTGCGTGCGAACGCTGTCCGAGATCATGCCGTTGACGGCCTTGAGGCCGGCACGGTCCTTTTCATCGACGCCGAGAACCTTGGCGAGCGCGTTACGGGCAACGACCGGATAGTTGGCCGAGACCAGCTTCTGCGGGTTGGTGGCGCGCTCGTTGTTCTTGTCGATAACCTGTTCGGAGAACTCCACCGGAATGGTGATCATCGACTGCTGGAAGGCGGTGTAGCCCTTGGAGACCACCGAAAACAACAGAAGGAACAGGAAGAGCAGACCGAAGGCGATCGCTGCCATGCCGAAAAGGCGGAAGCGGCGCTCGGCGGCGTAGCGGCGGCGAAGGCCGATATCGCGGCGTTCGGGTTTGGCGGAGACGCCAAGGGCGGCCATCGAAGGGCTCGTGGAGACCTGGCTCATTCGTACTGCTCCCGGTATTTGCGCACGATGTAAAGGGCGTAGATGTTCAGGCAAAGCGTGATGAAGAACAGCGTAATGCCGAGGGCGAAGGCCACCAGCGTCTGAGGCGAGGTGAATTCGAGGTCACCTGTCAGCTGGTTGACGATCTTGACGGTCACTGTTGTCATCGGCTCGAAGGGATTGAGCTGCATGCGGGCGGCAACACCGGCGGCAAGCACCACAATCATGGTTTCGCCGACGGCGCGCGAGGCGGTCATCAGCAGCGCGCCGACGATGCCCGGCAGGGCGGCGGGCAGGATGACGCGCTTGATCGTTTCAGAGCGCGTGGCACCCAGACCGAGCGAACCGTCACGCAGGGCGCGCGGCACGGCGGTGATGATATCGTCCGACAGCGAGGAGACATAGGGGATCAGCATGATGCCCATGACGAAACCGGCGGTCAGGACGCTCTGTGCCTGGATGAAGTTGGTATAGTTGCCCGTGACGAGGCCGTTCAGCTGGGCGGAGATATCGCGCAGGAACGGGCCGACGGTCACCAGCGCGAAGAAGCCGTAAACGATGGTCGGGATGCCGGCGAGCACTTCGAGCAGCGGCTTGGCCACCGAGCGGACGTGCCGCGAGGCATATTCCGACATGTAGATGGCGGCGAAGAGGCCGACCGGCACGGCGACCAGCATGGCGACGAAGCCGATATAGAGCGTGCCGGCAAGCAGCGGGATCAGGCCGAACTGGCCGGCGGATGCCGTGGCACCCGCAGCGGCGAAACGCGGATCCCAGACCGTGCCGAAGAAGAATTCCCAGGCCGGCACCATGTTGAAGAAGTGCACGGCTTCCGTGAACATCGAGGCGACGATGCCGACGGTGGTGAGGATGGCGATCGACGAGGCGCCGATGAGACCGACCAGCATCATGCCTTCGACGCGGTTGCGGGCGCGGAAT
>NZ_JBLZPK010000061.1:0-3455 GCF_049199905.1 Shinella sp. M27 | reverse complement strand
CACCTCCGCCGCAGGATGTTCGCCGATCAGTAGGCGAGTTTGGTCGCGTCCGTGACCCAGCGGGTGGAGACGTAGGGCTTGTAGTCGGAAAGGGTGGCCGGGATCTTGCCCTGTTCGAGCAGGAAGGCCGCGGTATCGGAAACCGCCTTCACCGTGCCGCCGCCGAGCAGCGCTTCACCGGCCTGCTCTTCCAGCGTCGGGAAGATATAGCCCTTGAGGAGGGCCGGAACCTCGTCCTGCTTGGCGCCGGTGAGGCGGGCGATCTTTTCCGCTTCCGGCGAGGTGGCGTTCCAGGCGTCCGGATTGGCGCGGTAGGCGGCCGTCGCGTCACCCGTCACCTTCACGAAGGCGGTCACGACATCGGGATGCTCTTCGGCGAATTTCTTGCTGACGATCCAGGCGTCGAAGGTCGGGCCGCCCCATTCGGCGACGTCGGCCGAGGTCGCGAGCACCTTGCCGCTCTTCTTCAGTTCGGAGAGCACCGGATCCCAGACATAGGCGCCGTCGAGGTCGCCGCGCTCCCAGGCGGCCGCGATTTCCGGCGGACGCAGGTTGAGGATCTCCACCGATTTCGGATTGACGTTCCAGTGCTTCAGCGCGGTCAGCAGGCTGTAATGGGCGGTCGAGACGAAGGGAGTCGCGACCTTCTTGCCGGCGAGGTCTTCGGGCTTTTCGATGCCCTTCACCGCGACCGCCTCGGCCTCGCTGATCAGGCCGACGACGAAGATCGTCTCGATCGGCAGTTCGCGGCTGGCGGCGGCGGTGAGCGGCGAGGAGCCGACATAGCCGATATCGAGCGAGCCGGAAGCGATGGCCGCGATCACGTCGGCGCCGCCGTCGAATTTCTGCCAGTTGATCTTGGCGCCGGTCACCTTCTCATAGGTGCCGTCGGCCTGGGGGACGCGTGAGGGCTCGACGATCGGCTGGTAGCCGATGTTGAGCGTTACCTCCTCGGCGAAGGCCGTGCTGAAGGATGCGGCCAGCGTCAGGGCGGCGGTGGCGGCCAGCAGGGTTCTGCGGGTGATGGTCATGGAGCTCTCCTCAAGTTGCCGTTGCCCGAGGTCTCTGGCGGGCCGGTGACTTGAGATTATATAATCGATAAATTTAGTAGAGAAATTTTCGCCTCAATTTTGCGGCCGCTCGGCAATTGGTTTTGCGTTCACTGCGGGGTGTCGTGGAACGGGACGTACGGCCCTACCGTGGGTGGCAGAAGCGGAAAATGCGGGGCATGTGGTCGAAGACGGCAGAAAATGATGCGGATAGGGCACGTCTTACAGGAAAACCGCGTGAAAACGCGAAAAGCCAGGCTGTTCTTCTTGCGACGCACGGCGCAAATAAATTATACCGTTTTTATATGTTTTTCGCACTTCGGTGCCTAGAATGAGCCGGAATCACCCGTCAAGGGTGAACCGATCGATCTTCCCGAAGACGACGGACCCATCCCGAGAGCGGGACAGACGGTTTCGCGCCGCCGGGTGATCCGGACGAGTAAGACATGCGGATGGAAAGCAGGCGGACATGCTGACGAAAAAGGGAAAATACGGACTGAAAGCCCTGGTGGATCTGGCGCGGCTTGCGCCCGGTGAAACGGCTTTCGTCAGCGAGATCGCGCTGCGCAACAACATTCCGAAGAAGTTTCTCGACACGATCCTTCTGGAGCTGCGCAATGCCGGCATGCTGCGCTCCAAGAAGGGGCCGGGCGGCGGCTATTCGCTGTCGCATGCCGCCTCCGAAATCCGCATCGGCCACGCCATCCGCGTGCTCGATGGTCCTCTGGCACCCATCCGCTGCGCCAGCCGCACGGCCTTCGAGGCCTGTGAGGATTGCGCCGATCCGGAAACCTGTCAGGTTCGTCGCGCCATGACTGACGTGCGCGACGCCATTGCCTCCATTCTCGATACGATGACGCTGGAACAGTTCGTCGCCGTCCCCGGCGCTGCCGCGATCATCGACGAGGAAGAACTGGAAAAGCGCGCCGGCTGAGGCGCTTCATGGCCCGTCCATCGGGGCGGGCCAGCCCGACATGTTTCAGGTTTCGGCCTCCGGCGCATGCCGGTGCATCTCGATCAGCAGGCGGCCGCTGTGTTCCAGAGCGGCCCGTGACGGGGCAGACAAGGTTTGCTCCGCTTTTTCCATCCCGACCGATCCGACCTGCCGTATGGCGCTCGCCGCCTCCTGCGCCACCGTGAGCGCGGCCGTTGCGGCGAGGAAGGCGTTTGTCCGGTGCTGTCCGGCCAGGCCGATCTGGGCGGCGTCGATGGCGCGTCCGGCCTCCTCGGCCATGGCCTCCGCTGCGGCAAGGCGGGCGGCGAGCAGGCCGACCGGGAGCGGCTCCGTCGCCCCATCCAGAACCTGACGCAGCGCGCGACGGCCGGCGCCGAGATGGCGGCTTGCCTCCAGCAGAAGATCGAGGGCGTGGGGAACGGGTGGCTGCGGCGTCTCGCCGGCAGCATGCAGCAGGACATCGCCGTCGATGAGCACATCCTTGAACAGGACCGGCTCGGCGGGTTGCACGCCGCCGGGGGCGGGCTCGCAGCTGTTGGCGGCGTAGCGCAGGCCGTCGATTCGGGTCGGCAGCAGCAGGCCGGCGGTCTTGCCGGTGTCACCGAGCACGGGGATCAGCATCCAGTCCGCATGCCGCGTGCAGGGCGTCGACAGCGCCTCGCCGCTCAGGCGATGGGCAAGGCCGACAATGGCCAGCGGCAGGGCCTCCAGATCGGCGCCGTTGCGCCGGCCGACGGCCCTTGCGAGCCGGGCGCCGGAGCGGGCGGCGGCAAAGATCGTGTTGCGCTGGCCCTCGGTGCCGAAGCTGCGGATATGTTCGAGCGCGGTGAAATGCGCAGCAAGGATTTCGCCAAGCGCGGCCGAATGCGACGCGGCCTCCGCGCAGACGGCGACCAGAACGGTGTTGGAAACATCGATGCCGCCCTGTTCGGTGGGAACGGAAATGCCGAACAGGCCTGAGCGGGAGAGCAGATCGAGTCGCGCTTCGGCCGTGCCACTTGCCGCCGGGCCTGAAAGATCGAACAGGCCCGCTACCGTGCGGGCCACCTGTATCGCTTCGTCTTCGGTGCCGATCACTGCGGCGGTGCGCACCGGTCGGTCAAGTGCGGATGAAATCGTACCCATGGCGTCAGCTCCTTGCGGAAGGTGGTTTCAGGGTGCGCTGGTTCGGTCGGGCAAAAGATCATATTCTATAGACATTGTATAGATCGCTTTGGCGCCCGGTGCAAAGCCGGACAGTCCGGAGTTTTTGAACGGCTTGGCAATTCTGCTGCACTAAATTGGGCCGTCTTGCGAGCGAAAGACAGAATGGAAAACCCGTCGTCCGGTTCTTCGCTCACGCATCACGACGCTCATGCGGGCGCAGAATAGCACTGGCTCCGTTCCGTTCAAGCCGGCGGATCGCTCAAGCCGGACCGGCCCGGAACCAAGCGGAGCACCGGCCGTTTCCC
>NZ_JBLZPK010000060.1:311206-333406 GCF_049199905.1 Shinella sp. M27 | reverse complement strand
CGCTTGAACGTGTCGGCCGAGACGACTTCGACGATCTCGGAGACCTGCGCGACATCGAGCAGGGCGGCAACGCGCGGCAGCACGTTCTTGCCGACCGAGGTCGCAGCCGAGACGATGGCGTCATAGGAGCCGGCAAGCGACACGATGAGGGCTGCCAGCGGTTCGGCGAGGTTGTTGCCGAGGCTTGCATCGTCGGCGAGCAGCACCTTGGAGACGCCCGAGAGCTTTGCGGCGGCATCGGCAGCCGCCTTGGCACCGGAGCCTGCGACGAGCACATGCACGTCCGAACCGATCTTGGCGGCTGCCGTCAGCGCCTTGGCGGTCTGGTCGGAAAGGGTTGCGTTGTCGTGATCTGCCAGAAGAAGAATGGCCATGTTCGTAATCTCCTCAATTCTTCCTTACAGCACGCCGGCTTCGTTCTTCAGCTTGTCGACCAGTTCGGCAACCGACTTGACCTTGACGCCCGCCTTGCGGCCCGACGGCTCCTCGGTCTTCAGCACCTTGAGGCGCGGGCTCGTGTCGACGCCGAAATCGGCCGGCGACTTCTTGTCGAGCGGCTTCTTCTTCGCCTTCATGATGTTCGGCAGCGAGGCATAACGCGGCTCGTTGAGGCGAAGGTCCGTCGTGACGACGGCCGGAAGCTTGACTTCGATGGTCTGGAGACCACCGTCAACTTCGCGCGTGACCTGAGCCGAACCCGAACCGATCTCGACCTTGGAGGCGAACGTCGCCTGGGCCCAACCGAGCAACGCCGACAGCATCTGGCCGGTCTGGTTGCTGTCGTCGTCGATCGCCTGCTTGCCGACGATGATGAGGCCCGGCTGTTCGGCTTCCGCGACACCCTTGAGGATCTTGGCGACGGCCAGCGGCTCGACGGCATCGTCCGTCTCGACCAGCACGGCGCGGTCTGCGCCCATGGCGAGCGCAGTGCGCAGCGTCTCTTCGGCCTTCGCAGGACCGATCGAAACCACGACCACTTCCTCAGCCTTGCCGGCTTCCTTCAGACGCAGCGCCTCTTCCACGGAGATTTCGTCGAAGGGGTTCATCGACATCTTCACGTTCGCAAGTTCGACACCCGAACCATCCGCTTTGACGCGGATCTTCACGTTGTAGTCAACAACGCGTTTGATGGGCACAAGCAGTTTCATGGATCGATCCTCAGGCCAGCGTGTAGGCGGTTTTGACGGTGGTGTAGAACTCGGCGGCATAGCGGCCCTGTTCGCGCGGGCCGTAGGACGATCCCTTGCGACCGCCGAACGGTACATGGAAATCGACGCCGGCGGTCGGCAGGTTGACCATCACCATGCCGGCTTCCGAATTGCGCTTGAAATGGGTGGCGTGCTTGAGGCTCGTCGTGGCGATGCCGGACGAAAGGCCGAAGCTGGTGTCGTTGGCGACCGCCAGAGCCTCGTCATAATCTTTCACGCGAATGACGGCTGCGACGGGACCAAAAATCTCCTCGCGGGCAATGCGCATGTCGTTCGTCGCCTCGGTAAAGAGGGCGGGCGCGAGGTAGAAGCCGGGTGTATCCCGTTCCAGCCGCTCGCCGCCGAAGGCGAGCCTTGCCCCCTCCGCGCGGCCTATATCGATATAGCCGGCATCCTGCGTCAGCTGGGTTTGATCGACAACGGGGCCGATATGGGTGCCGGCTTTCAGCGCATCGTCGATCACGAGGCTCTTCAGGCGCTCCGTCAACGCGGCGACGAAACGGTCATGGATGCCTTCGGTGACGATCAGGCGCGAGGAGGCGGTGCAGCGCTGGCCGGTCGAGAAGAACGACGAATTGGCGGCCGCCTCGACGGCGACGGAAAGATCGGTATCGTCGAGCACGACGAAGGGGTTCTTGCCGCCCATTTCGAGCTGGAATTTGCGGTTGTGCTCGATGGAGGCAAGCGCGACGCGCTTGCCGGTGGCTATGGAGCCGGTGAAGGTCAGCGCCTGCACATCCGGGCTGTCGAGCAGCGTCTGGCCGACAACGCTGCCGCTGCCCATGACGAGGTTGACGACGCCCGCCGGCGCGCCGGCACGATGCAGGATATCGACCAGTGCCCAGGCGGAGCCCGGCACGAGATCGGCGGGTTTCAGGACGACCGTGTTGCCGTAGGCGAGCGCCGGGGCGATCTTCCAGGCAGGGATGGCGATCGGGAAGTTCCAGGGCGTGATGATGCCGACGACACCGACGGCCTCGCGGGTGATCTCGACGCCAATGTTGGGCCGCACCGACGGCAGGACTTCGCCGGACAGGCGCAGGACCTCGCCGGCGAAGAAATCGAAGATCTGTCCGGCGCGGGTGACTTCGCCGATTGCCTCGGGCAGCGTCTTGCCCTCTTCGCGAGCAAGCAGGCGGCCGAGCTCCTCTTTGCGGGCGAGGACCTCATCGCCCGTCTTCTTCAGGATGGCATGGCGCTCAAGGATGCCAGAGCGCGACCAGACCGCAAAGGCGGCCTTAGCAGCAGCGATCGCGGCCTTCGTGTCCTTGGTGCTGGCACGGGCATAGTCGCCGACGATGTCATTGGTGTTGGAGGGGTTGATGTTCGCCGAGGCGTCGCCGGAGACCCATTCGCCGGCAATGAGGTTCTTGTGCAGCATTGCCTTTTCCGTTCAGTGCAGGCCGAGATAGGCCTTGCGGACCTCTTCATTGTCGAGCAGCGCGGCGCTTTCGCCCGAGAGATGAATGCGGCCGTTGACCATGACATAGGCGCGCTGCGACAGTTTCAGCGCGTGGTTGGCATTTTGCTCGACCAGGAAGATCGTCTTGCCCATGGCGGCGATCTCGCGCAGCACGTCGAAGACGCGTTTGACGACGAGCGGTGCAAGCCCTAGCGAGGGTTCGTCGAACAGGATCAGTTCCGGCCGGGCCATCATGGCGCGGGCGATGGCGAGCATCTGCTGCTCGCCGCCCGACATGGTGCCGGCGGTCTGATTGCGACGCTCCTTGAGGCGTGGGAAGAGCTCGAACATCGTCGTCCGGTCGTCCTCGAAATGCGCCATGCCGATGGGTGTCGTACCCATCATCATGTTCTCCTCGACGCTCATGTCCTGATAGATCTGCCGGCCCTCCGGCACGAGCGCGATGCCGCGCCGCGAAATCCGGTTGGTGGGAAGTTTGGAAATGTCCTCGCCCTTGTGCAGGACCTTTCCGGCCGAGGCGCGGGGCGCGCCAAAAATCGAGGAAAGCAGCGTTGTCTTGCCGGCGCCGTTTGCGCCGATCAGGCTGACGATCTCCCCCTTGAAAATATGGACGTTCACATCTTTCAGTGCCTCGACGGGCCCGTAGTGGGCGCGAACGCCGGAAAACTCCAGCAGGGGGGCCTCGCTCATGCCTCAACCTCTTCTTCACTCACGCCGAGATAGGCGGCGATGACGGCAGGATCGTTCGCCACATGCTCCGGCGTGCCGTCTGATATCACCTCGCCGTGGTCGAGCACGACGACATGGTCGGAAATGCGCATGACCAGACCCATGTCGTGCTCGATGACGAGCACGGTCTGGCCATGCTGCTTGCACAGCCGCTGGATGACCTCGGAAAGCTCGTGCGTTTCCGACGGGTTGAGACCGGCGGCCGGTTCGTCGAGGCAGATGAGGCGCGGTCCCGTGCACATGGCGCGGGCGATCTCGAGGCGGCGTTGGCGGCCATAGGGCAGTTCGCCCGCCAGCCGGTTGGCATCGTCGGTGAGGTTCATCTCGCCCAGCCAGTGATAGGCGCGGTCGACGGCCTCGCGCTCGGCCCTGCGGAAGGCGGGCGTGCGGAACACGCCGCTGACGAGATTGTTGGCCGTCATCAGATGCTGGGCGACCAGCAGGTTTTCCACGACCGACATTTCCTTGAACAGGCGGATATTCTGGAAGGTTCGGGCGATGCCGGCACGGGTGACCAGATGAGAGCCGCCGGTGACCGGCCTGTTAATCAGCGTGCCGATATCCTGCGGTCCATCTGGACCGTTGAGCAGAATCTGGCCCTCGCTGGCGCGATAGAAGCCGGTGATGCAGTTGAACATCGTCGTCTTGCCGGCGCCGTTCGGACCGATCAGGGCCGTGACGCCACCGGGCTCGACGGCGAAGCTGACATTGCGGTTGGCGACGATGCCTCCGAAACGCATGGTCACATTGCGGACCTCGAGGAGGGGCATGCTCATCGGACTGCCTCCGGGCTTGCGGAAAGCGATGCCGTATCGTTGCCCTTCGGCGCGGTGCTCGGGAAGAAGGCCGGGCGCTGGACGCGCACGAGGCCGCGGGGCTTCCAGATCATCATCACCACCATCAGCACGCCGAAGACCAGCACGCGATACTCGGCGAAATCGCGCAGCAATTCCGGCAGGACGGTCAGGACCAGCGCGGCGACGATGACACCGACGGTCGAGCCGAGGCCGCCGAGCACGACGATCGCAAGGATCAGGGCGGACTCGAAGAAGGTGAAGGACGTCGGGTTCACGAACCCCTGGTGGACGGCGAAGAACACGCCGGCGAGCCCGCCCGTCGACGCGCCGAGCATGAAGGCGGTGAGCTTGGTGAAGACGTGGTTCACGCCGAGCGAGCGGCAGGCGATCTCGTCTTCGCGCAGCGCTTCCCACATGCGGCCGAGCGGCATGACGCGCAGGCGTTCGACGGCGTAAACGACAAGGCAGACGACGAGGAACAGCACGAGATAGATGAACCAGAATTTGTAGTCGGCGCGGTAGGCGATGCCGAAATAATCATGCAGCGGCACGCCGCCCTGCTTGGCCGTGCGGGTGAATTCGAGGCCCAAGAGCGTAGGGGGCGGAACGGACGCGCCATTCGGCCCGCCGGTAAATTCCAGCCAGTTGTTGAGGACGAGGCGGATGATTTCGCCGAAGCCGAGCGTGACGATTGCAAGATAGTCGCCGTGCATCTTCAGGACCGGGAAGGCGAGCACCATGCCGCAGAGGCCGGCGAGGAAAGGGGCGATGATCAGTGCGCTCCAGAAGCCGAGGCCGAGATATTGCGCACCGAGTGCGAGGAGATAGGCGCCGACCGCATAGAAGGCGACAAAACCCAGATCGAGCAGGCCGGCAAGGCCGACGACAATATTGAGCCCGAGGCCGAGTAGACAGTAGATCAGCGCTAGGATCGCGATCCCGAGAAAGTACTTGTCGGCGAAGAAGGGCAGCGCGAGGCCGGCGAGAAAGATCAGGCCGAGGATCAAGGCGGGCGATTTCTCCTTGCCGGTCATGACCGTGACGCCACTGCCATTGCTGGCGGCCTTGCCGGCGATCTTCCGGCCAACGGCCGTCATGCCGATAAGCGATAGGGCGACCCGCCCGGCCGCAACGAGTGCGGCGAGCAGCACGGCGCGCGTCAGTTCGTTTCGGAACGAGAAGCCTTCCAGCATGAGGCCAGAAATCGGCGCGAAGAGGATCAGCGAGACGGTGAAGGTGAACAGTACTTGCTTGGCGAGCGTGAGGAGGCGGTTCGTTTCCATGTCTCTCGCCTTACACTTTCTGGATTTCCGGCCGCCCGAGCAGGCCATAGGGGCGGAAGAAGAGGAGGATGATGAGCAGCGCGAATGCGAAGACGTCCTTGTAGTCGGTGCTGACATAGCCGGCGAACAGGGCTTCCGTCAGGCCGAGCAGCACGCCGCCGAGCACCGCGCCGGGCAGCGATCCGATGCCGCCAAGCACGGCCGCGGTGAAGGCCTTGATGCCCATGACGAAGCCGATGAAAAAATTGAACGAACCGTAGTTGAACGTGACGAGCACGCCGCCGACCGCCGCCGTCGCGGCGCCGATGACGAAGACGGTGGAGATGATGCGGTCGGTGTTGACGCCGAGCACGGCCGAGATGCGGATGTTCTGCTGCACCGCGCGGCACTCGCGGCCGATGCGCGTGTGATTGATGACATAGGTCAGGATGCCCATGGCGATCAGCGAGGCGAGGAGGATCACGGTCTGCATATAGGTGATCTGGGCGAAGTGCACGCCGTCGCCGAAGCGGAAGGCGCCGCTGATGAGCGTGGGCACACCCTGGTCGCGCGCGCCCTGGGCGATCTGCACATAGCTCTGCAGCATCAGCGAAATGCCGATGGCCGAGATCAGGGGGGCAAGTTTGGTGGAGCCGCGCAGGGGCCGATAGGCGACGCGCTCGATGGCCCAGCCGTAGAGGGCGGTGATGGCGCAGGTGATGACCAATACCGAGATCAGCGCGAAGGGCACGGACTGGATACCGAAGAAGCTGAGGACGGCAAGGGTGATCGCGGCGATATAGGCCGAGACCATGTAGACGTCGCCATGGGCAAAGTTGATCATGCGGATGACGCCGTAGACCATGGTGTAGCCGACCGCGATCAGGCCGTAGATCGTGCCGAGCGTGATGCCGTTGAACAATTGCTGGATGAGAATGTAGACATCCATACGCGGACCCCCTGAGATTTGGGTACGGAGAGCCGGCCGGACAGCGGTCCGACCGGCATGGACAGGTCGTCCTTACTTGACGAGAACGGGGGTTCCCTTGTCGTCGAAGTTATAGAAGACGAACTTGAAGTCCTTGATGTCGCCCTTCTCGTCCCAGGTGATCTTGCCGATGGCGGAATCGACCGTGTTGCCGCGCAGCCAGGCGGCCTGGGCATCGATGTCCTCGCCGGCCTTCAGCGCCGCGACGACAGCCTGGGCATTGGCATAGCCGTAGAGTACGTAGTTGGCGGGCGTCACGCCGGCCTTGGTCAGCGCGTCCTGCACGCCCTTGGTCGAGGGGTCGGCGAGTGGGTCCGGGGTCGCGGAGTAATAGACGTCCTTCAGGTTGGCCGGTCCGCCGGCGGCGGCGACCAGCTCGGCCTGGGCGAAGGCATCGCCTGTTACGAAGACCACGTCGACGCCCTGTTCCTTCAATTGGCGTACCAACGGGCCGCCTTCCGGAATGAGACCGCCGAAATAGACGGCATTGGCGCCGGTGCTCTTGATCTTGGTGACGAGGGCGTTGAAGTCGCGTTCGCCGCGTGTCAGGCCTTCGTAGAGGACCGGCTGCACGCCGCGCTCTTCCATGGTCTTCTTGACGGCATCGACGAGGCCCTGGCCATAGGTATCCTTGTCGTGGACGAGGGCGATCTTGTCCCGCTTCAGCGTGTCGAGAATGAAGCCGGCGGCGACGACGGCCTGCTGGTCGTCACGGCCGCAGCCGCGGAAGAGATTGTCGAAGCCGCGGTCGGTCACGGTCGGGTTGGTGGAGGACGGCGTCATTTCGAGAATGCCGGCGTCATTGTAGATTTCGGAAGCCGGGATTGTGCTCGACGAGCAGAAGTGGCCGATCACCGCCTGCACCTTGTCTTGATCAACGAAGCGGTTGGCGACGGCCACGGCCTGCTTGGGCTCGCAGGCGTCGTCGCCCTTCACGAGCTCGACCTGCTTGCCATTGATGCCGCCTGCCGCGTTCACCTCATTCACATAGGTGGACACGCCATTATAGACCTGTTCGCCAAAGGTGGCGTTGGCGCCGGTATAGGGCCCGGCGACGCCGATTTTGATCGTGTCGGCGGCAAAGGCCGGCGCAAGGAGCAGTGAGGAGGCGATGGCAGTCGCCGCCAGGAATTTCGAAATCTGTGTCATGTGCGGGGCTTCCCTCTGGTTAAGCCATGAATCTCTTCATTGGGATGCGGTTCGTTCCGCATCTCTTGTCATTGCAGGGGCAAATGCCGGCTTCTGGTCTGCCTCACCCCCGGAAGGACGTGAGAACAGGAGACCGTGATGTTTCCATCCCAGTCTGCGTCCCACGCGCTTGCCGTGTGGGGATCGCCTGCAAGTTTCTTCGCCACTGGAGGGAGTATATGGCTGCCCCACTCACGGACCTGCGTAAGAAATTCCGTCGATAGACAAGCTATCCTTGACGACGCGGCGCTATCGGGAGGCTCGAAGGGCGGGCAAAACGCGGGATACCCCACAACGCAGGACCGCGCGGGAGCGCGGTTCGTCAAAGGATGCCTTGTCCTTCGATCGGCAGGAGAGGGGTCAGGCTTTCGCCTTCGTGCCCGCGGGCTCTGCGAGCAGGGCGCGGTAGCGGTTGAGGCTTTCTTCCAAATGGGCGGAGAGCGCCTGTTTTGCCGTTTTGGCGTCGCCCTGGGTGATCGCCGCTAGGATCGCGGCGTGCTCCTTGTTGATCTTCTTCAGATAGGCATTGTAGGAGCGGCCGGACTGACTGTGCTTGAGCACGAGATCAAAATTGATCTCGCCCATGACCGCTTCCAGAAAACGCGGGAAATGCGGGTTTCGCGTCGCCTTCGCGATGGCGAGGTGAAATTCGAAATCGGCGCGCGCCTCGACCTCAGCATCATCCGTATCGAGGGTTTCGATATGGTCGAAGGCGCGGGCAATCTCGGCGAGCGCCTCGGGCGTGCGGCGCTGGGCGGCAAGTGCAACCGACTGCATTTCCACGCCGAGCCGCAGTTCCAAGATCTGCATGGCCGAGCGGATGTCGTCGATGCGGCTGATCTCGAAGTTCAGCGTCCTTGCGTCTTTCTCCGTCACATAGACGCCGGCTCCCTGCCGGGTAATCACGCGGCCGGCGACCTTGAGCGAGGTCAGCGCCTCGCGGATGACGGTGCGGGAAACGCCGAACTCCTCGCAAAGCTGTGCACTCGACGGAATCTTCTCGCCCGGAGTGTAAAGCCCGGAATCGATGCGCTCGCTAAGCTTGGCGACGACGATCTCACCGAGATTGCCGCGCTGCGTGATAACCGACATTCCGATACAGCCTTTGCGTTAATTCTTCTAATTTGTCACATATCATACGTCGTATCTTCACCCAAGGGAATTGTGGGGCTGTCTTGAAGGGTGGTTCGGATGGCCTGAATCGGATGGGGAAGTCTCACGCCGTCCATGAGCTTGACCTGCGACCGGCAGGAGTAACCCGTCGCCATCACTAGTTCGGCGCGGTCCGGCGTGGCCAGCGCGGGCTGCCAGCTCATCGCGTAGAGTGTCTCGGAAAGTGCACGGTTGCGCACCTCATGGCCGAAGGTACCTGCCATGCCGCAGCACCCGACCTCGCCGACGACGAGCTCCATGCCCAGCTTCGCGAACACAGCCTTCCACTGGGCGGTTGCCACCGGCGCATTGGTGCGCTCGGTGCAATGGGCCATGAGCTGGACGCGCTTGCGCTCTCCGCCGGCCGGCGAGGGGAGACGGTCGAGGACCGTGGCCAGCCATTCCTGCGGCAGGAGGACGCGCGCTCTCATCCCCGTGCCGGAATATTCGCTGCGGAAGGCAAGGGTCATGGACGGATCGATGCCGACCAGCGGCACGCCGGCTTCCGCCAGCCTGTCGATGGTTGCTGCGGTGCGGCGGGCGGCTTTCTCGAAGGCGCCGAGATAGCCGTGGACATGCAGCGCCTTGCCGTTGACCAGTGGCGGCGCGATGAAGGGTGTCAGCCCGAGCAGCCGCGCCACTTCCACCGCGTCGAGGAGCACGTCCGGATCGAAATGCTCGGTGAAGGCATCCGGCACGAAAACGACGGCCTCGGCCCGCACTGCAGCATCGAGGCGTGCCAGTCGCGCCGGGGTGGCGATGGACACGTTCTGCCGGGCGAGCGTTCGGCGCACCGATATTGACGGGAGCGTGGGCAGTGCCGTGAGGCCGGCGCGCCGCATCGCGGCCTGTCCTGCTAAGGAACCGGCAACGAGATTATAAAGCGGCCGCACTCGCGCCATCAGCGGCAGGGTGGTTTCGATGGCGGCGACCAAGGGATCCTTCAACTGCCGCAGATAGCGCTGGTAATAGAGCGCGAGGAACTTGGCGCGGAAGGCGGGTACGCTCACCTTGACGGGGCATTGCCCGGCGCATGCCTTGCAGGCAAGGCAGGTATCCATCGCCGCGCGCACCTCGTGAGAAAAGTCATCACGATTGGCGGGATTGAGGCTGTTCCATAGACGCTTCAAGAAGCCAAGCGGTTGCGGCCGCGCGGCTTCGCGGCGCGGGTCGATGCCCTTCTCGGCAAGCCGCCGCAGCCATTCGCGCATCAGCGAGGCGCGGCCTTTCGGCGAGAAGCGCCGGTCGCGCGTCGCCTTGTAGGAGGGACACATCAGCCCGTCCGTATCGAAATCGAAGCAGGCGCCGTTGCCGTTGCAATAGGCGGCATTGTCGAAGGCGGCGCGGATGTCGTTGCCGATGTCACGGTCGAGCGTGCCGCGCAGCGGGATGGCGTCGATATCAGGCAGGGTGCGGCCGGCGGGCGCGACGATCTTGCCGGGATTGAGCTGGCCGAGCGGATCGAAGGCGGCCTTGATCTCCTGCAGCCGCGGATAAAGCGGCCCGAAAAACGCTGGCACATATTTCGAGCGCACGCCCTTGCCGTGCTCGCCCCAGAGCACGCCGCCATATTTACGCGTCAGCGCCACGACGGAATCGCTGATGCGGCGCACCAGCACGGCATGTTCGGGGCGGGTAAGATCGAGCGCCGGGCGCACATGCAGCACGCCGGCATCGACATGGCCGAACATGCCATAGGTGAGACCTTCCTGATCGAGAACCGCCCGAAATTCGCGGATATAGGCGGCAAGGTTTTCCGGCGGAACGGCAGTATCCTCGACGAAGGGCACCGGCCGCACCGGCCCGTCGACATTGCCGAGGAGGCCGACCGCTCGCTTGCGCATCGTCCAGACCGCTTCGATCTCGGCCTTTCCCAGCGTGATCGTAAATCCCCTGCGGCCGGTAAAGGGGCTGTGTTGCAAGGCCGTCGTCACGGCCGAGAGTTTTTCCGCAAGTTCCTCTGACGTATCGGCCAGGATCTCGGTAATGTTGATGCCATTGGCCGGTCCGTGAGCATCGTCGGGGAAGAAGGCGGCGATGCGCGGCCAGACGATATCGCCCTTGGCCAGCCGCAACACCGTTTCATCGATCGTCTCGACCGAGGCGACATCGAGCGCCACGAGATTGCGTGCGTCCTCCAGTGCGGCGTTGAAATTATCGTAGCGGATGTTGACGAGCGCGGCGTGCGCCGGGATCGGCAGCAGGTTCAGCTCCGCCTCGGCAATCATCGCCAGCGTGCCTTCCGATCCGCAGAGCACCGCGTTGAGGTCGAAAACGCCATCGTCGCGTCGCACATGGGCGAGGTCGTAGCCAGTCATGAAGCGGTTGAGTTTCGGGAAGATGCGTTCGATCTCGGCACGATCTTTGCTGGTGATGCGGGCGACGGTGCGGTGGATATCGCCGATCCGGTCGCGCCGCGCCTGGAGTGCGCGCAATTCCTCCTCGCGCACGGGCCGGGAGAGGAAGTCGGTGCCGTCGGTCAGTACGACGCGCAAGGCCAGCACATGATTGCTCGTCTTTCCATAAAGGCAGGAGCCCTGGCCGCAAGCATCGGTCGAGATCATGCCGCCGATCGTTGCCCGGTTTGAGGTCGAGAGTTCGGGGGCAAAAAATAGGCCGTGCGGCGCCAGCGCCTTGTTCAGCTGGTCCTTGACGACGCCCGCCTCGACCCGCGCGACGCGGCGCACTGGGTCTATCTCGAGGATGCGGTTCATATGCCGCGAACAATCCACGACCACGCCCGATGTCAGCGATTGGCCGTTGGTACCCGTACCGCCGCCGCGCGGGGCAACGCTGATCTCGGAGAATTCTTTTCGGGCCAAGGCTTTAGCTATGCGCTTGAGGTCGTCGGTATTCCTTGGGAACAGAATGGCCGCCGGTTCGACCTGATAGATGGAGTTATCAGTGGCGAAGACATTGCGCTCTGCCGCTGATCGACCAATCTCTCCTTCAAGGCCCACGCTCGCGAGATACGACAGGAACGCCTCGGCTGGTGACGCGGTGTGGTGTTCTGCGGCAAGGCGAGGGATCATCTCGAAGTCCAAAAAGGGGCTTGTGCTTGATATAAGTTGGCATATAAGTGATAACATGCCAATATGGCGGCGCAACCCGAAATCGCGAGGTCGGAACATGAAGAACCAGTCTGTTGTCATCGTCGGCGGCGCTTCGGGGCTGGGGCTGGTGACCGCCCGGCTGATGGTTGCCAACGGCGCGACGAAGATCGGCCTTATCGATCGCAATGAGGCGCTGCTGGCCTCTTCCGCCGCAGAGCTCGAAGCGCTCGGCGCCGAAGTGGCGACGGCCGTCGCCGATATCTCCCGGGCCGAGACGGCGCATGGTGGCTTCGAGGCGATTGTCGACAAGCTCGGCCGCATCCACGCGCTGGTCAACAGCGCGGCGATCTATCCGCGCAAGCCCATCCTTGAGATTTCCGACGAGGACTGGGATCTCGAAAACGCCATCAATGTGAAGGGCACCTATCACATGATGGTCGCGGCGGTGCGCCACATGCGCCAGTTCGTCAATCCGCCCGAGGTGACCGGCCGCATCGTCAACATCACATCGGTCGATGCCTTCAAGGCGCATCCGCAAAACGCCCATTACGCCGCCACCAAGGCCGCTGTCGTCAGCCTCACCAAATCCTTCGCGCAGGAATGCGCCAAGGACCAGATCCTGGTGAATTCGGTCGCGCCCGCCGGCTTTGCCACCGATCGGGCCAAGGAACTGGGCTTCCTGCCGGAATTGGCCAAGGCGAGCGCGCTCGGCCGCGCGGCGGAACCCGTCGAAATGGCCGAATGGATCGTGATGATGGCATCGAGCCGCAACACCTATGCGACGGGCGAGAATGTAGTGATCAGCGGGGGCTACATCTATGTCTGATGCCTATCGCGTTGCCGTCGTGACCGGCGCGACCAGCGGCATCGGCAAGGCCATCGTGCCGATGCTGCGCGCCCGCGGCCTCACCGTCTATGCCGTCGGCCGCAACGAAGCGCAGCTTGCCGAGCTCATGGACCAGACCGGTGCGATTCCCGTGCCGGCGGATGTGCGCGATTCGGCCCGCATCGCCGCTGCGCTCGACGGCGTCGAGGTCGATGTCCTCGTCAACAATGCCGGAATCCTCTCGACCCGCGCAGCCTTCCAAGACATCGATCCCGCCGAGATCGACGCGATGATCGACGTCAACCTCAAGGCGCCGCTGCATCTGACGCGCGCCGTGCTGCCGGGCATGGTGGCGCGCAAGCGAGGCCACCTCATCTATATCGGTTCTAGCGGTGGGCAGGCGGCCTATCCGAACATGGGCGCTTACGGCGCGTCGAAGGCTGGGCTCAGCCTGTTTTGCGACAACCTGCGCTGCGACCTGCTCGGCACGTCGGTGCGGGTAAGTGAGATCGTCCCCGGCCGCGTCCAGACGGATCTCTACCGCACCTCGATTGCCAACAACCAGGCACAGGCCGTGCTTTATGACGGTTACCGGCCGATCCAGCCCGAACACATCGCCCGCATCGTCAACGACGTGATCGCACTGCCCGTCTATGTCGATGTCGCCCGCGTCGAGGTTTTCCCGACCGATCAGGCGACGGGTGGTGGTACGATGGTGAAATACGAGGTGGAGTGATAGGCGTTGCCGTCAGCGTCCGCCGTGCCTGTGGAGAAGGCCATGAACGACAAAGCCGACAAAGAGAAAAGCGCGGACCGGCCCGATCTGGTTCGAAACTATCGCCCCGTAGCGATCCGCTCGGTCGTCGCGGCGCATGCGATGATCCCGAAGCCACGGCCGGATGTCCATGCGGAACCGCCGGCATCCACGTCGGGCTTCATGCTTGCGGCCGGCTTCCACAATCCTGTCGAGGACTGACGTTTCATGTCGTTGCCCAAACCTCGGCTTGGCTTCATAGGTACCGGTACGATCACCGAAGCAATCGTGATGGGTATCGTCTCCCGGGCGGAGCCGTCACCCGAAATCATCGTATCGCCTCGCTCGGAAAAAACCGCCTCGCGCCTCGCGGCCCTGTCATCGCAGGTGACCGTTGCTGCTGATAACCAGCATGTAGTCGATGCAGCGGATATCCTCTTTCTCGCGGTCCGACCAAATGTTGCCGAGGAGGTCTTGCGCGCCCTCCGATTCCGGCCTGGCCAGCAGGTCGTCAGCCTGATCGCGACGACTGACCATGCGGCGCTGCGTTCCTTGATCGGCGTTCCCGTCGATCTCGTGCGCGCGGTGCCGCTGCCGTTCGTTGCGACCGGCAGCGGCGTCACCACGATTTTCCCTCCGGATCCGACTGTCGAAGCCTTCTTTTCCACGCTGGGGACGGCGGTCGCCTGCAAGACGATCGAGGAGTTCGACGTACTCGCCGCGGCGAGTGCGCTGATGGGGTCCTACTTCGGCATTATGGATCACGTCGTCGGTTGGATGCAGTCCAAGGGGCTGCCGCGAGAAAGCGCACGCGCCTATCTCACTCAACATTTCTTGAGTCTCTCAACGGTCGCCTTCCACAACCCATCGATATCCCTGGAAGATCTTCGTCATGAGTATTCCACGAAGGGCGGGCTCAACGAGAGCATGTTTGCCCAGTTTAACAAAGACGGAGGTCTCAAGGCTCTGGCGCATGCACTCGATGTTGTCTTGGCCCGAATCCAAGCGAGCTGAAAGAGGGCCATCATTAGCGGGAATGATAAACTAAGACTTTGGAATCGAAACGCGTCACCTGTACCGGTAAGCTGGGACGTCGGTTCGATCCCTTTTAAAGCGTGGATGTTACAAGTCTCTGTGTCCTCATGCCCCCGCAACCAAATAACAAAAAGCCCCGGTGACAGTAATGTCCCGGGGCTTTCGATGTTTTAACGCTTGGGCGGAAGAGAGCAAGACCAGCAAACCAAACGAAGCCCCGAAGCATACGCGACGGAGGTTTTTGACGTTCGGGGTGTTGATTGCCACTAAGAACTTGACCTGAGCGCCTAAACTTCCTTCATATTTTCGTAGAGTTCGGCCGATTAGACGGCCGACCTTAAGCGTTTCCGCTCACGGAAGAACAGATCATCGGGATTTTGAAAGAGCAGGAGGCGGGCGAAGATGGCCGATGTCTGCCGCAAATACGGCATCTCGTATGCAGCCGTCTACAAATACAAGACGACCTATGGTGGCGTGATAGGAACGCTTGTCGAATGTCATTACACCGCCCGGCAAGCCGACGCAGAACGGTTTCGTCGAAAGTCTTAACGGTAGCTTCCAAGACCAATGCCTAAACGAGACCTTGTTCTCGTCGCCTGCCCAGACGCGCGCCACTATCATCGCATGGAAGGAGGATTTCAATGTACCGGGATATAGAAGCGCTGGAACCAACGGTACTCGGGCAGGCTAACGTTCGCATGACGATATGCGACGGTGCCGTAACCTGGGAGGCTTGACCGAGGGCACGAAGGTGGGGTTTGTGAGCCACGGCTGCGGAAGCGACGGGCGCGGCAAGCCGGAATGATGCGCCGTATTCAAGGATATATGCGATGTCCCAATCCTCCCGCTTCGATGAAGCGTCCCGTTTTCCGGTCTGGCGGCAGGGGTTGCCGGTCCTGGCGGCGTGTCCGGCGCTGGCGCGGGACACCACGGCTGACTTCGCCATTGTCGGCGGCGGGTTCGTCGGGCTCTGGAGTGCCTTGAAGGCGAGGGAACGCTGGCCCGATGCGCGGATCGTGCTGATCGAGGCGGGCCGTTGCGGCGAGGCCGCAAGCGGTCGCAACGGCGGCTTCTGCGCGCCGAGCATTTCGCACGGAGTTGCCAATGCCGTGGGCCGCTGGCCGAAGGAGGCGGAGAACCTCGTTCGCCTGGGCCGACAGAACCTCGACGACCTCGAAGCCGATCTCGGCACCTATGGCATCGATGCCGAGTTCCAGCGGTCCGGCAAGCTGAACGTTGCCGCCAGGCCCTGGCAGGTCGATGGCCTGCGGGCCATGAAAGACCTCTACGGTTCCTTCGGTGTCGAGACGCAGCTCCTGACGGGGCAGGCGCTGGCGGAGCGGCTGGACAGCCCGCACTATGTCGCCGGCCTGTTCGAGCCGAATTACGCCCTTGTCCATCCCGGCAAACTCGTCGCCGGTCTTCGTGCGGCCTGCCTTGCGGCGGGGATCGCGATCCACGAAAACACGCAGGTGACGTCGATTGCGCGCCGGGACGGGCAGATCCGTCTCGGCACACCCGAGGCCGTCCTGACGGCGCCGAAAGTGGCACTGGCCACCAATGCCGACCTGCCGCTGCTGCGTCGCCTGCGTCCCACCATCCTTCCCGTCTTCGACTATGCGCTTGTAACCGAGCCTCTGTCTGACGCGCAGCTGCGCGCCATCGGCTGGGTTGGTCACTACGGGATCGCAGACAGCGGAAACCAGTTTCACTATTCCCGCAAGACCGCGGACAACCGCATCCTGTGGGGCGGCTTCGATGCGATCTATCATCGCGGCGGGCGCCGCGATCCGGCGCTTCTGGACCGCGAACAGACATTTGCGACGCTTCAGGCCAATTTCTCGGCTGCTTTCCCGGCTCTATCAGATGTGCGCTTCGATTATCGCTGGGGCGGCATCATCGACGTGTCGGCGCGCATGACGTTTTTTGCCGGCACCGCCTTTGCCGGCCAGGTTGCCTATGCGCTCGGCTTCACCGGGCAAGGCGTGTCGGCTTCGCGCTTCGCGGCGCTGACGATGCTCGACCTCATCGAGGACAAGCAGACGGAGCGCACGGCCTTGCGCATGCTGCGTCGCCGCCCGGTGCCATTTCCGCCGGAGCCGTTCTGCGACATGGCGGTGCGGTGGACCCAGCGCGATCTTGCCCGCGAAGACGAGACCGGCCGGCGCTCCCGCATGCTGCGGACATTCGACCGCCTCGGCGTCGGCTTCGCATCCTGACGCCATCAGAAAGGACCTGACGTGACCGAACCAGCCCACGTGATCGCCTTCGACGCCGCGAAAATCGCGCCGCGTGTGACGGAAACATCCGATCCTGCCGTCGTGGACACGCCCTATCGCGCGCAAAGCTGGCGCCATTTCGAAGCGCCGGATCGCGCAGCCCTCGCCGGCATCTGGGAGGCGGAGCCCCATCTGGAGCGCTGCCAGTGCGACTACGACGAGCTTTGCCACATCCTTGAGGGAACCGTGCGGCTGACCGACAAGGCAGGCCACTCCCGCGTGTTCGCGGCCGGCGAAACCTTTGTGGTCTCCGCGGGCTTCGAGGGAACTTGGGAGAACCTGACGCCGGTGCGCAAGGTGTTCTTCATTCTCGGCAAGCCATGACGGCCGATCGGGATGCGGCACGTCGGGCGATACCTTTCACCAGACGGTGCAGGCTTGTCTTGGGAATGACGATCTGCACGACAGGATCGACCCGCGAAGCGGCTGCTTGAACCCCGGCTTCCTTCAAGCCCGAGGAAGGCAGGCAGTTCTGCCGCAACTGGATCGAAGGCCTATGGCTGAGAGGCGGGATGGGCGCTTTGCAGACAACGCCGCGTCCTTGCGGCGACGCATCTCAAGCGGCAATCGGTTGCTTATATCCAGACGCTTTCCCGCTATTCTCCGGGTTCCCTGAGCACGAGCGGGCCATCGGCTTCCAGCCGGACGCGGCCCCGCCCGGCGCGGACAAGGCGTATGGGAGCCTGTTTTTCCTCAAGCCGACGGCGCAGCAGGAGGAGGCGGGTCTCCAGATTGTCCTTGATCTCCGGCATCCGGCCGCCGATCGCCAGCCGCATTTCGCGATTGGTGAACTCGATGCGCCCGTCGCCATGATGCCATTCGACCATCAGGCGCAGCAGCGCACCGGCGACGCCCTTCACGATATAGGTATTGTCGATGAAGATGCTGTCGTCCGCGCGGTGATGGGTCACACGGATCTCCCGGCCGGCGGCGCCGGATTGGAGCCGGGGCGCGCTTCGGGCCGGTTCGATCGATGCGGCCTCCCCCTCACTGACTGTCAGGGCGACGGCGGCCTGACCGGCGAGGATCGCCAGCGCAGCCTCGTCTTCCTCGCGGAAGGCGAGCCGTTGCGGGCTTTCGATGAAAAGCACGCCGACCACCACGCCGCGGGCGGCCATGGGCACGGCGATCTGGCTCATCGCGCCAGGCAGCTCTGGAAAGGCGACGATGCGCGTGGTGTTTTCCTGCGCCTCTTCCTCCTGGCTGATCGCTTCGCCGAACCGGCGCACGCGGCTCATGTCGCTGACCTTGATCGTCTGGCCGCTTGCCGCCGCCGCACCGATCATGCCCTCGCCGCCGGCAACCTCCGATCCCAGCCCCGATCGCTCGTAGCCGATGCTGCCGGTGGTGGCCAGCGAGCCGCGATGGCCGTCGCGGATGAGCACGAGCGCGTTCTGATAACCGAGAACCTGCCGCACACCGGAAAGCAGGCTGTCGATGATCTCGTCCGCCTCCGCCTGCCGCTCGATGGTGCGGACCGCCTCGGAAAGGGCAGGCAGGCTGACGGCGGTACGGGCCGTCGGGGCGGCGGTCGTCTCGACAGGAGAGGGAACCTTCTCGATCCCATGCACGCGGAAGGTATCGGCGCTTCGCAGCCGCATCACCTCGGACATGCCGACCTGCGCGCTGCTCGCCTTGAGCTGCAGGGCGATCCTCTCGAAGAGCGGGCCGGCATCGACGGAGCGCACGAAGCCGATGTCGAGCAGATACTGATCGCCCGTGAAGCCGTCGACGAGAATCAGCGTGACATGCGGATTGGCGCGCACATTCGCCGCCGTCTTGGCGAAGAACTGGTTGGAGAGGGCGACATGCTCCTCATCGACCCGCACCACATGGGAAAGATAGGAAATGTTCGGCATGCCGTCCGCCGAGGCGGTGGCGATGATGGAGGGGATGACGCCCTCGAAACAGGCGGAGAGATCGCTGAGGCGCATGGGCATCAGGACCTCGCGCCGGCCAGCATTCCGGCGAGTGGGCCGGGCGTCTGAATGTAGATTTCGCTGACGGTAAGCCGCGCCACCCGCGCCTCGCGGGCGGTGAGCCAAGGTGCTATGATGTCGCGCGGCACGCCGAGCCCCTCAAGCTCACCCGTCGCCCTGGCCATGAAATGCTGCGCGGCCTCGTCGTCGCGGGCGTCGGCGTCACGCATGACGGCCGATCCCTTGAGCTGGAAGCTGACATAATCCGACGGGCTGACGAAGGTCGCGGCGACCCGGCCCGTCTGGCGAATGGCGGGCTCCAGCCGCGGCCATTGCCAGGCTGAGAAGATGACGTCGATCGTCTCGCGGTCCTCCCCGACATGGAAACCGACGCCGCGCCCGGCGGAAGGGCGGCGTGCCTCGTCCGCGACGGCGACGATGCACATCAGCGGCCGTTTGAAGAAATCCAAAAGCTTGTCGTCCAGCCGCACTGCTGCCCCCGCCCGCGTGTTTCCAGTCCTCTTAGCAAACTTTTAGGATATCGGCACGGGCTTGCACATTCATTTAGGAACGGCCGGTTTTTTGCTCGGCTATAGAGCCTTCCACGGATCGCGGTGCTGCCGGCAACCATCCGGAAACACGAAACAGTCGATCAGGAGAAGACGATGAAACCCTTCAGCTATGCGGCGGTATCCCCGCCGGACCACGGAACGCTGGCAATGGCGTTCGGCGAACACATCATCCGCATGATGGGCGCCAATACGGGTGGCGCATTCGGCATGTTCGAGGCCGTCGTGCCGCCCGCCGGCGGACCGCCGCTGCATGTGCACGAGCGTGAGGACGAATTCTTCCGCGTGCTCTCGGGGCGTTTCGGCTTCTGGTGCGCCGGCGACTATCTGGAGCTTGCCGAGGGCGGCTGCATCGCGCTGCCGCGCGGCCTGCCCCATCGCTTCCAGAATGTCGGAGAGACGGAAGGCCGCATCATGGTCGTCGTGACGCCGGGCGGCTTCGAAACCTTCTTTCCCGTCATCGAGCTCTGCAAGCCCGAAACGCCGGAACAGGTGGCCTCCGTCGCACGGGATTTCGGCCTGACCTTCCTGCCCGAGGATACATCCGAGGCGGCCTGACAGCCGGCATCGTCGCAAGCCCATAAAACAGGGAAACTTCATGAACAGGATCATTGCAGCGATTGCCGCCGGCATTCTTTCGCTCTCGGCGGCGGCCTGCAGCACCCCTGCCGAGCAGGCTATCGGCGGGGTTGCCATGGGCAGCCTGGCCGGTGCCGGGTTCGGCGGCGCAATGCCGGACCGGACCGTCGATGCGCCTCCCGGTGAGGTCACGACCGCGAATGTATCGGAACCGGATTACGGGGCGAAGAAGCCGCACGATCATTGCGGAAACGGAACCATGGTTCACCTCGGCAGCGTGATCTGCAGCCCGTGACGGCCGCCGTTCAATCGCGATTTTCAGGAAGGTTTCTGGATATGAACGTCGATCAGCCGTTGAAGATGCGGCGGTCCTGCCGTGGGCTGCGTCGCGGCGGAGCGTCCGTCTTGGCCGCGATGGGGCTCATCGTCTGCGGAGGCGTCGCGCTTCCCGCCGGCACGGCCATCGCCGGTGAAACCGCATCCAGCGCGGTTTTCGAGGTCGAGGTTGAAATCGAATCCGGCCGCGAAAGGTGGAAGAACGGAACGGAATGGAGGGACGGCGCCTTCAGCCAGTCCTTCACGCTGAACATTCCTTATGTCGCGGCGCGGTCGCTGGACAGCGTCAACCCCTATGACCCGGACTATGGCGCGACCGCGCTACGCAAGGCGGCCGAGGATCAGTCCCGCGCGGCCGCGATTGCCCGGCGAGGCGGAAGCGGGGCGAGCCCGTTCAACACCGTGCTCGATCCGGGCAAATTGATCCAGGTCGATCCGGAGCGCCTGGCCGATCTTGCGGCACGCTCGCAAGCCTGCAACGGCGACCGGACCTGCCTCATGGCGCTCGGCCTGGAGATAATGGCGGAGAAGGCGACCGACCAGGATGCCGCCCTGGTGCAGACGATGCAGCAGATCAGCACCGAATGCAGCGCGACCGTCGGCATGGCCGATGCAGGGAGATTCGATGCCTGCCTGCAGGAAAAGGGCAGCCGATACGCCATGGTACCCAACGGTATCGACACATCCGACACCGGCCCCGGCTTCGCCGAGCCGGCCCCCGACCGCTTCCAGCGCTGGGACATGAATTGGGCATCCGATGGCGGCTGTGGCGCGACCGTCGTCGCCGACTACCGGTACGAGGCCGCCGAAATGCTGAACGACGTGACCGGTCCCGTGGCGGGAAAGGAGACGGCCGTCGGTGCCTCCGAAGGCGCCGTCGTCGCGTCGGAAATGCCGGTCGTCTGCTCCAGCAACCAGATCGTCACGGATGTCTGGACCGGGAAAATGTATATCCAGACCTTCTACATGCCGGCCATCCCCGTGCACCAGACAATCCGGTCGAAACTGCGGGGCGGCCTGCTGGAGAGCACCGTGAACGGCGGTTTACCGGGTGGTCCGGATATCGTGAGCCAGGGCACGGTGACGCAGTGGATCACCGCTGTTCTCAAGAATGCGCCGCTGAACGGCCGTGCCGAGCGGGCTTTCAAGATCAAGGGCAGCATGAACGGTGTCAGCCGCCCGACCGGCACCGCTGCCACGCTGGAGATCCTTCCGGATGGCGACGACCCGACCGCATGGAAGCGGCAGGCGCCGAATTTCCATGAGACGGAGTTCCTGGCGAAAGTGACCTGGAGACTGAAAGAAATGACCCCGTAATTTCCACCGCGGCCGGCCGGCCGGCCATCAATCCAACCCGCCATTTCCTCGAAAACTGCCAGTCGGCAGGGCGATGGCGCATGCCCACCCTTCAGAAAGGAACCACCGCAATGATCCGCACGACAATCCTCTCCCTCGCCCTCATGGCGGGCCTTGCCCCGGCGCTTGCCGCCGAACAGCAGGAAGCCGCCCCCGCCGGCCTGTACAAGACCGATCCCTCGCATTCGAGCCTTGCCTGGTCGTTCCATCATTCCGGCCTGTCGAACTACACCGCGCGCTTCATCAAAGTGGATGCGCGGCTGGACTGGAAGCCGGCCGAGCCCGAGGGGTCGAGCCTCAGCGTGGACATCGACCCGATGTCCGTGCGGACCGATTATCCCTGGCCCGAGGTGGTGGATTTCGACAAGAAGATTGGTGGCGACGAGGAATTCCTTGCCGGCAAGCCGATCCGCTTCGTCTCGAAATCGGTCCGTGTGACTGGAGAGAAGACGGGCGTCGTCGAAGGGCTGCTCACCTTCCGCGGGCAAACGCATCCCGCAACGCTCGACGTCACTTTCAACGGCTCGATGTTGAAACATCCCTTCATGGGCATTCCCAAGATCGGCTTCTCGGCAACCGGGCATATCCGGCGCAGCGAATGGGGCCTTGGTTTCGGCATTCCCGCACTCGGCGACGAGGTAACCCTGGTGATCGAAACGCAGATGGTCCCTGCTGATCACAAATTTCCGTAACGCCCGCTTCGGAAGGATCCTCATGCCGAGGCGGGCCCTTTTCCCGCATCGGCAT
>NZ_JBLZPK010000060.1:303323-310884 GCF_049199905.1 Shinella sp. M27 | reverse complement strand
CTGTTTCCACCCCGCGTGATTTTCCTGCGGCCGAGGCGACCAGGGCAAATTCCAAGCCGGTCTCACGCGGTCTTCCGCATCCAGTTGGGGGTTGGATTGCACAGGCACCAGCATCTGTACCGATACCGGGCGGGTATCGCGTCGCTTTCCGTTCTGACCGTGCCGCTGTTGGCGGGCAGCCTTCTCGTGGCTCAGGCCGGCGCGTCGCTTGCCGATCCTCTCGACCGCGGCGCAAGGCCGGTGGCCGGTTCGGTCATCGATCAGAAGCTGGGCGAGGAGGTGCGTTTCGTCGACCTGTCGAACTGGCAGGATGTCGTGCGCCATCAGAACCTTTTGGGCGGCGATCTTCTGCGCACCAATGCGACCGGACAGCTCGCAATCCTTTTTGCCGATCGCACGCAGGTGCGACTCGGGCGCAACTCCACCCTTCAGGTCAAGCAGATGGCGCCGGCCGGCGACACGATGCTCAACCTCGAAAGCGGCACGATGTGGGCGCGCGCCGAGCGTGGCGGGCAGGGGCTGGCGGTCGAGACCCCGGCGGCAACGGCGGCGATCCGCGGCACGGACTGGTCGCTGACGGTCCAGGGCGACAAGACCTCGCTGATCGTGCTGGAAGGCCAGGTCGAATTGAAGAACGACTACGGCAGTGTCCAGGTGGCGCAGGGCGAGGCGGCCGTCGCCACGCCGGGCCAGGCACCGCAGAAACTCGTGATCGTGACGCCTGACGATCGTGAGCAGATGCTCTTCTATATTACGCTGCGCGACGGTTTCACCTTCATGCCGGCCAACCCGCTGCCGGTCAAGGAGATGCGCGCGGAAGACGTACGGGTCCAGGCGATTGCACCCGAACGGCGAAGTGCTGAGGATTGGCTGACGCTTGCGGAGACGCGCTTCAGCCTCGAAGGGCGGGGACCGGCTCTGGAGGCGCTGGCCGAGGCCCGCAAGAGGCCGATGTCGCGCGCAGGCAAGGCGCGCGTGGCCTATCTCGACGCGCTCGTGGCCGGCGCGGAAAAGCGTTATGACGACGCAGCCCGCTTTTTTGCGGAGGCAATGCCAGCTCTTGACCCGAAGCGCCGGGCGATTGCGGCCTATGGCGAATATTACGCGCGAACGCTCCTCAGTCCCAGGCTCGCTCTGAAGCCGCCGACGGAGGTGCGAGATCCCTATTCGGCCGTCATGAAGGCCTATACCGCCGGTTTCCTGGAGGATATCCCGGCGGCGGTTGCGACCATCAAGGCGGCGGAAGCTCGTTTTCCAGGGGAATCGTCGCTGCCCGCGATCCGCGCGCTTCTCGCCCAGCTCACCAACGATCGCGCGCAGATGCGCGAGGCGGTTGATCAGGCACTGGCGATCGATCCTGACGATGCACTGGCTCTTATCGCCCGTGCGCGGTTGCGCGGGGATTTCGAGGGGAATATAGAGGCTGCGCTCGCGGACCTCGACCGCGCCGCGACGCTCATGCCGGGTTCGTCCATGGTGTGGAACGATATCGGTCTCGCCCAGAGTGCCCGCGGTGATGAGCGCAGGGCAGAAGCGGCGATGAAGCGTTCGATCGCACTGGATCCGGAAAGCGCGATCGGCCACGCCAATCTGGCCATCTTCTATCTCGACCAGTCTCGGATGAAGGACGCGAAGCGCGAGATCGATCTCGCGATTGCCGCCGATCCGTCGTTCAGCATCGCTTTCCTGGCACGCGGCCGGTACTATTTGCAGACCGGCGAGATCGACAAGGCGCTGGACGATCTTCTCGCGGCCTCGACAGCCAACCCGGCCCATTCGCAATCCCAGCTCATGCTGGCTGCCGCGCATTATGAAGGCGGCGCCCGTGAGCCGGGGCAACAGGCCCTCGACAATGCCGAACGGCTGGACAAGAACGACCCTGTCATCTCCTCCGTCCGCACGGCCATCGCGATCGACGAATACGATGCGCAGGGGGCGATCCACTATGCGCAGGAATTCCTTCGCCGATCACGAGCCCAAGGTGGTCACTATGCTTCGCTCGGCGCCAATCAGGATGCGGGCTCAACTCTGAACAACGCTTTTCGTCTGCAGGGACTCGACGCCTGGGGGCAATATTATGGTGACGCTGTCTTCGATGCTTTTTCCGGCAGCGCCTATATCGACCAATCCTTGCGGGGCGGAACGAATCCGCTCGCCAATGCCTTCTTTTACGGCGGCAATGCCATCACCAATACGCAGAACAGCAGCTCTTTCTCCTCGTTCCTTCAGGGCATGCTGCTTGATCCGCATATGCTGTCTGGTCGATCACGCTCGGCGAACCTGCTGCGACGCCCGTTTTTTGAAGGAATGGTCGGTGTCGGAACGACGTTCAATCCCGGCACGGAAGGGATAAACGGGCAAATAGAGCTTCAAGGCTATGCGAACGAGCCGGTACCCGTCAGCGGATATCTGAATCTGGAATATGCTAGAACGCCTGATCAGACGCGGAACATCGACAATGGCGTGACGCAGTTTGGTATCAACAGCGAAACGGAAGTGTCGAGCGCTACTGGCTATGTGACGTCCACGATCACGCCCGATGACCGCTTGGTTGCTTATATCAATCACAACAAGTCTACATTCGATTTCGACGTACCTATTCCGTCGACGCCTCCGATGGCCTTTACATACGGTCTGGACACGTCTTTCACGACCGCAGGATTAGGCTGGAGCCATACGATCGACTATCGCAACGTTGTCAACACAGCTCTGTTCTATTCTTCCGCTGATGTTGGCTTGAGGCAGAATATCACACCGTTCCCGCTGGTCCTCGACCGCCTGGCCGAGGTGAACCAGAAAAACTATGTGGCGGCTATTCAGCACATCTTCGAGGCCGATGATCTTACTTGGCGCTACGGCATGGAGGGCGGGTCGATCATGCGTACGGCCAAGGAGAGCGATTGGGTTGTGGGCATTCCACTGCCGCCGACCCGGATCGAGGAAAGCAGTCTCTACGGTCGTATTTATGTCGATGTGCTTCACGATATCGCGCCAGGCCTGGAGGCCGAATACGGGCTCTTCGGTACGCTGATGAGTGGAGACGACGACATCAGCCGTCTGGAGCCGCGGATCGGGCTTGCCTGGACGCCAGCGGAAGGCCATTGGTTGCGCGCCGGCTATATACGTCAGGGAACTGACATGAGCACGCCCACACTTGCGCCGATCGGGCTTCTGGGCTTGCAACCGAATGAGTTCGGCGTGGGTGCGGAGGGCTACGCGGATACCTTCGCCCTCAAATGGGATGCCGAATGGTCAGATCGCTTCTTCACGACGGTCGATTATCAGCATCAGATTTTTCACGATCTGTCGATCAGCGACGTCATACTGCTCTCGAATTTTGATTCCCGGAAGGCTGAGGCGGATCGCGTGGCGATTACGGGCAATCTGGCGCTCGATCACGGCTTCGGTCTCTCAGCGACCTATGCACTGGCCTCTTCGCAGGACAAGGATCCCTCAAGCTTTGGTTTCGGTCGCGCTCTGCCTTTCTTGCCGCGGCATGCGGGGCAAGTCGCGCTCACCTATGTGAGCGAGGCGAATGTGAAGGCGACCCTTGCGGCGAACTATATTGGCAAACGCCACGGCAACCAAACAGCCGCCGTGATGGACGGCTACTGGACGCTCGACGCGCAATTGACTTGGGAGCCGTTCGACAAGAACTTTGTCTTCGAGGCCGGTGCCTATAATCTGCTCGATGAAAAATTTGAAGTCGCGCCCGACTATCCCGGCTGGGGCCGCGTCTTCAAGGGCATGGTCAAGGTTCGCTTCTGACCCACGTCCGGCGCTTCTTCTGCGAAGGGAGCAAATCGCGGGTTATGCCACGTCCTTCAGGCTGTTGGTTGCCGGAGCGACGGTGGCCGGAATCTGCTTGAGCACCTCGAGCGCCAGCGCACGGGCGTTTTCCTGCGCCTTGTCGAGGTTGCTGACGCGTTTGGCGTCCATCGAGTAAAGCGTTCCCCCGCAGCCGAAAATGTCGCGGAAGGCGGAGCGTTCGATGATCGGAGTTTCCAGGAGATGGACGCGGCGGGCTGCGAGCAGGTCCTTCACGGCATTCATCGCCCGCGTTGTCACCATGGAGTTGACGCGGGTGAGCACGACGGAATGGCGGATGCGGATATTGGCCTTGTCTTCGAGATAGTGCAGGAGCTCAATGACATTGGCGCCGCCCTGGGCGTCCATCGCCGAGCCCTGCACGGGGATCAGCACATAGTCGGCATGGCCGACGGCCTTGGCGAGGAGCGAACTGCGCGAGCCCGGCAGGTCGATCAGCACGAAATCGGCGCGGGCCTTTTCCTCGGCGAGCTGCCGGTCGATCGTGCTCATAGTGACATAGGGCACGACATTGAGGCGCTTGCCGAGCGCGCCCTCGGAGTTTTCATGCCAGCGGGTGATCCAGTGCTGCGGATCGGCATCGAGCACCGAGACGCGAAAGCCGAGACGGGCAAGCTCGGTCGCAAGCAAAAGCACCGCGGTCGTCTTGCCGGCGCCGCCCTTGGTGTTGGCGAAGGTGATGACGGGCATGGCCTCTCCGGATCGGTTCGTGAGCCGGTCATCGCTCGAACAAAACACCCTGCATGGTGTCTCTTCACTGTCGCCAATTATGGTTAACGGGTGGTGAAAATCCGGAAACTTCCGAACGAAGGGGTACGATCGTTTTCGGCGCGGAGTTGCATGAAAACAGAGAGATAGCGTGCTTTTACCCTATCGGCGCCGGTCGGCGGCGAGGATTTCGCGGGCGAGCTGGTCAAGCGGCAGGATCCTGTCGACGCCGCCGTGGGCGATGGCTTCCTTCGGCATGCCGAAGACGATGGAACTCGCCTCATCCTGCGCCACCGTATAGGCGCCGGCCTGGTGCATCTCTGCCATGCCGCGGGCGCCGTCATCGCCCATGCCGGTCATGATCACGCCCATGGCGTTTGCACCCGCCGCGCGGGCGGCGGAGCGGAAGAGCACGTCGACGGAGGGCCGGTGGCGCGAGACGAGCGGGCCTTCGCGCACCGCGACATGGTAGCGGGCGCCTTGCCGTTCCAGCATCATGTGGCGGTCGCCGGGTGCGATCAGCACATGGCCGCGCAGCACGGGGTTTCCGTGCACCGCTTCCTTGACCTCGACTTCGCAGAGGCTGTTCAGCCGCTTGGCGAAGGCGGCGGTGAATTTCTCCGGCATGTGCTGGACGATGACGATGCCGGGCGAATTGGCCGGCAACTGTTCCAGGAGAACGCGCAGCGCCTCCGTGCCGCCGGTCGAGGCGCCGATGCAGGCGACCATTTCCGTCGTCTTGGCCATGGCGCGGCCGGTCGGCGGGGGCAGCACGGCATCGGCGGTGAGCTTTGCCGTCGGGCCGCTTGCGGCGGCGCTGCGGCGGTTCGTGCCGAGGCGGGCAACGGCCGCCCCCTTGACCGCCTCGCGGATGCGCGTGCCGGATTCGGCGAGATGATCGGCCGCTCCGATCTTCGGTTTCAGGATGATATCGACGGCGCCGGCTTCCAGTGCCTGCATCAGCGTCTCGGAGCCTTCCTCGGTCAGCGAGGAGCACATGACGACGGGGATCGGCCGCTGCGACATGATCTTGCGCAGGAAGGTGATGCCGTCCATGCGCGGCATTTCCACGTCGAGCGTGATGACGTCGGGCAACTCTTCCTGGATCTTCTTCGCCGCCATGAAAGGGTCGGAGGCCGCGCCCATCACTTCGATCTCGGGGTCCTCTTCCAGCACATGGGTCAGCGCCTGACGCACGCTTGCGGAATCGTCGATGATGAGAACGCGGATTTTGCGGCCGGGAAGGGGCATCAGATCTTCTTGAAAACCGTGTTGGCGACCTGGCGCACCGGCAGGGAAATGCCGGTGACCGTTTCGGAGTGACCGACATAGAGATAGCCGCCGGGGATGAGGCAATCGCAGAGCCGTGACAGCACCTTGGCCTGCGTCGGCTTGTCGAAATAGATCAGCACATTGCGGCAGAAGATCATGTGCATGGGCTCGCCCACCTTATAGGCGCTGTCCATGAGGTTCATGCGGGCAAAGCCGATGGTCGCGCGTAGCCGTGGATGGATGCGCACTTCGCCGCGTGCGGCGTCGCGCGAAACCATCACGTAGCGCCGCTGCACGTCCGCCGGCACGGGCTGAACCATGTCGCGGGGATAGACGCCGCGGCGGGCGGCCTGCAGCACGTCGGTCGAAAGGTCGGTCGCGAGAATGCGGTAGTCGATACCCGGTGTGGTGTCGGCGAAATCCTGCAGAACCATCGCCATCGTATAGGGCTCGGCACCGATGGAGCAGGCGGCACTCCACAGCCGCAGCCGCTTGTGTCCGGCGGCGGCGAGTTCCGGCAGGCCGGTGCGCTCCATGAATTCGAAATGCTTCGGCTCGCGGAAGAAGTCCGTCTTGTTGGTCGTGACGGCGTCGATCAGGAAGATCGCTTCCTTCTCGATACCGCCGTGTTTGAAGAGATAGTCGCAATAGGCGTTGAAATTGGGAATGCCGGTGGCCCTGAGACGGCGCCGCAGGCGGCCTTCCAGCATCGTCAACTTCGTGATCGGCATCTTGATACCGCTATAGTCGTAGATATAGCGCGACAGCGCCTCGAAATTCCGGCTGGTCAAGCCGTCTTCGCTCGCCTGCGCCCGCAATGCTGCTCCCACGCCGCTCTCCTGAATTATGCCGTAGCGGCGAGACGGTTTGCCGAACCCATCATCGCCACCTCCGCGCCGGAGAACAGGCGGGCGAGATCGACGATGACGACGAAGCCGCCATTGCGGCGCACGACGCCGGCAATGTAATCGGACGGCCAGCGCACGCCGATATCAGGCGCGCCCTCGATTTCCTCGTTGCGGAAGGGAATGACCTCGTAGACGCGGTCGGCGACAAGGCCCAGTGTCAGGGTCTTTTCGCCGATCGGCACATCGAGCACGAGTGCGCGCGTGTGCGGCGTCTTCTCGGTCTTCGTCATGCCGAGACGAAGACGCAGATCGATGACCGGCACGCCCTGGCCGCGCACGTCCCTGAGACCGAGCAGGTATTCCGGCCCATGCGGGATCCTGAAGGCATCCTCATGGTCAAGGATTTCCCGAACCACGGAAACCGGGACCGCGAAGACCTCGTTGTCGAGGGAGAAGGTGACGTACTGGGATTCGGAGGACGTGCCGGCCATGATCAAGCGCTTTCCCTGAAGTCTGCGTCGTCGGCATCCGGACCGCCCATCGACATGTCGAGGGCAAAACCGCGGGCGCGGGCCTGTTGGGCATTGACGCTGTTGTCGGATTTGCGAGCCGGTGCCGCAGTGGACTTCGCCGCAGGGCGGGCTGCGACGGGTGCCGGACGGCGCTGGGCGGACGCCGGAACACCTGCCGCACGATCGACGCGGAAGAAGGCAATCGAGGTCTGAAGTTCTTCCGCCTGGGCGGCGAGTTCTTCCGACGTGCCGGACATCTCTTCGGAGGCCCCGGCGTTCTGCTGGGTCACTTTGTCGAGCTGCTGGATCGCTTCATTGATCTGCGAGGCGCCGATATCCTGCTCGCGGCAGGCCGCAGAGATTTCCGAGATCAATTCGGCGGTCTTGCGGATG
>NZ_JBLZPK010000060.1:301387-303298 GCF_049199905.1 Shinella sp. M27 | reverse complement strand
GCCGCCTGGCTGCGTTCGGCGAGCTTGCGCACTTCCGAGGCGACGACGGCAAAGCCCTTGCCGTGTTCGCCGGCACGGGCTGCTTCCACGGCGGCGTTCAGCGCGAGCAAGTCGGTCTGGCGTGCGATTTCCTGAACGATGGAGATCTTTTCCGCGATGGTTCGCATGGCGCCGACCGCACGGCCGACCGCCTCGCCGGAAGCTTCGGCATCCTTGGCCGATTGACGGGCGATCTTCTCCGTCTGGGCGGCGTTGTCGGCGTTCTGCTTGATGTTGGCGGCCATTTCCTCCATCGAGGCGGAGGCCTCTTCGGCGGAGGACGCCTGCTCGGTCGCGCCCTGCGAGAGCTGCTCGGAGCTCGCCGACAGTTCCTGGCTGCCGGAGGAGACGTTGTTGGCGGCGGAAAGAGCGTCCGCGACGACACCGCGCAGGCGTTCCACCATGCTTTCCAGCGACAGGCCGAGCGTATCCTGGTCGGAGAGAGGCTTCGGCGTGACGGTCAGGTCGCCATTGGCGATCTGGTCGGCGATGGTGGCGGTGTTGCGCAGGTTGCCGGTCATCACATTGATGGTGTCGACAAGGTCCTTGATCTCGTCGTTCGTCTTGATCTCGACCGTCTGATTGAGATCGCCGACGGCGACGGCTTCCGCGACCGTCCTGATCTTGCGCAGGCCTGTATTGATGCCGAGCGCGATCCAGAGAGCGGCACCGACCGAAAGCAGGAAGGCGGCGACCGTCAGCGTGACCAGCGTGTAGAAGGCCGTCACATAGCTGGCGTCGGCCACGGTGTCGGAATCGCTGATGGCCGTCTCGGTTAGGGCCGAAAGGCCTGCGGTCATCGTGTCGAGCTTGTCGGAGGCGGCAGCGCCATCGGTCTGATTGAGTTCAAGCGCGAGATCGCGCTGGCCGGAGCCGACCAGCGAGACGACGCGGTCGTTGATGGCCATATAGTCATCCCAGAAGTCGCGGACTTCCTGCCACTTGGCCTTGAATTCGCCGGTCGCGTCGTTCTGGCCGTCGTTGAGCGCCTTTTCGAAGGCGGCCCGCTCGGCGGTGATGGTCGCCTTCGCTTTGTTCGCCCGCTCCGGCGTAGTGGCCATCAGCAGGTCGCCTTCGGCAAGGCCAAGCCCGTCGAAGGCGGCCGCGAGATCGTTGGCATAGTCGTCCTGCTGGATCGGACCCTCGATGAGGTCGTTGCGCAGCGTGTTCATTTCGCTGAGGCTGCGGATGCCGATACCGGCCGAAACACACAGAAGGATGATCAGGAAGCCGAAGGCAAGGCCCAGCTTCAACTTGATGGTTAGGCGCATCTCGGATTCTCCTTGTCGCAGATGCCTTTGGGGCGAGGCGTCCGCTATTGCGGCGCTCCCATGCGTGAAGACCGATACACTCACCCTTCCGCGGGCTGCCGATGCAGCCCTTTTTTACCGATGCCTACATGCGCCGGCTGGTCCGCGCGACGCATCCGTTATCGGGATGCGTCGCGAATAGTCACATGATCAAGCGCTCTGGCGGAAATCCGCATCGTCGGCGTCAGGGCCGCCCATCGACATGTCGAGGGCAAAGCCGTTGCTGCGCGGTGTCTTGGACGTCGCCGTTGCGGTGCGTTGAGCAACCGGACGCTTGGTGGCGGCAGGCGCGGCCATTTTGGCGGCGGTCGCGCGCAGCTTTCCGGCGTGGTCCGCTTCCTTGCGGCCGGCATTATCGACGCGGAAGAAGGCGATGGAGGCCTGAAGCTCTTCCGCCTGGGCGGCGAGTTCTTCGGACGTGCCGGACATCTCTTCGGAGGCCCCGGCGTTCTGCTGGGTCACTTTGTCGAGCTGCTGGATCGCTTCATTGATCTGCGAGGCGCCGATATCCTGCTCGCGGCAGGCCGCAGAGATTTCCGAGATCAATTCGGCGGTCTTGCGG
>NZ_JBLZPK010000060.1:236962-301362 GCF_049199905.1 Shinella sp. M27 | reverse complement strand
GCCTGGCTGCGTTCGGCGAGCTTGCGCACTTCCGAGGCGACGACAGCGAAGCCCTTGCCGTGTTCGCCGGCACGAGCCGCTTCCACGGCGGCGTTGAGCGCGAGCAGGTCGGTCTGGCGGGCGATTTCCTGAACGATGGAGATCTTCTCCGCGATGGTGCGCATGGCGCCGACCGCACGGCCGACCGCCTCGCCGGAGGCTTCGGCATCCTTGGCCGATTGGCGGGCGATCTTCTCCGTCTGGGCGGCGTTGTCGGCGTTCTGTTTGATGTTGGCGGCCATCTCCTCCATCGAGGCGGAAGCCTCTTCGGCCGACGATGCCTGCTCGGTCGCGCCCTGCGAGAGCTGCTCGGAACTGGCCGAGAGTTCCTGGCTGCCCGAGGAGACATTGTCGGAGGCCGACAGCGCATCCGCCACGACACCGCGCAGGCGCTCGATCATCGTGTTGACATGGCCGAGCATATCGCCGATCTCGTCCTTCGTGGTGATGTCGGCAAAGCGGGTGAGGTCGCCATCCGCCACGCTCTGGACGGCGCTGGCAGCGCGGTTGAGGCCGCGGTTGATCGACAGCACGATCCAGACGGCAGCCATGGCGGCGATCAGGACCGCGATGGCGGCGGCTGTCACCATGAGCGTGCGTGTGCTCTCATACTGGGCTTGGGCGTTAACTTCGGCTTCGTCGAGACGGCCTTCCTCGAGCTTCACCACTTCGTCGAGCAGTTTGTCGATCTCGTTTGTCACTGCGCGGGCGTCGGTGTTCGAGATGCGTGTTGCACTGTCGGTATCGCCGGCCAGCGCCAATGCGCGAATACGGTCATCGTTGCGGCGGAAGTCGGTGGTGAAGCCGGCGAGCTTGTTCCACATCATTTTGCCCTGCTCCGTCGCCTTGGCGAGGACAGCATCGAACGTCGCGTCGAATTCCTTGCGGGCTTCGTCGCTGAGGCCAATGTAGCGATTGGTCTCAGTGGCATTTGCCGACGACAGCATGTTTTTCTGCTGGCGGATCTGCTGGAGCTGCAGGTTGTTCAGCGCCTGGGCGAGCTTCAGGCGCTCGGCCGGGCCGTTCAGCACGTCGCCGAGCGTCGTGTTGAGGCCGCCGAGGCTCATGATGCCGTAGGCCGCGGTGCCGACCAGCACCGCGATCATGAAGCCGAAGGTCAGGAACAGCTTGAATTTGATGGTGAAGCGCATGGGTCTCTCCTGAGTGCCTAGTTCGGCGCTTGCGCGTTGCCAGTGCGGTCTTTCCGAGAGGAGAAGATCGCGTGCAGGTTCGGAACGATGATGAATTCGCCGCCTCGCTTGACGAGGCAGTTGATGTAATCAGCGCGCCAGCGCATGCCCACACTCGGTGGCGGCTCGCTGGCGACCTTGGCAAGGGTCGTGACTTCGTTGACCTTGTCGGTGCGGATGCCGACGAGGGTCGGTTCGTCGTCGAGATCGAGCTCGATGACGATGATGCGGCTGTCGATGGTGGTTTCCGTCGCGTCCATGCCGAAGGCAAGGCGGATGTCGGCAAGCGGGATCACCTTGCCGCGAAAATTGATGACGCTCGAAACGAAGGGCTTGCTGCCGGGAACGTGGGTTTCCGGCAGAAGATCTAGGATTTCCTGCACGACGATCGCCTCGATTGCGAAGGTCTCGCCGTTGAGGTTGAAGGTGAGGACGGACAGGTCTTCCTCCTCGCCCCAGATCGTGCCGTAGTCGAGTTTCCGTGCCGCTTCGCTCATCCTGCCGCCCGCATTTGCGCCTCCTGGTGCTGCCCGGCCGCGACGAGATGGGTGACGTCGAGGATCAGCGCGACGCTGCCATCTCCCAAAATGGTCGCGCCCGAGAAGGTGGCGACGTCATGGTGCAGCTTGGACATGGATTTGATGACTGTCTGGTGGTCGCCGATGATCTGGTCGACGACGAGGCCGACGCGCTCGGAGCCGGTCGAGATGACCACGACCTTCTGGTGCTGGTCGGGCTGGGTGCCTGTGCGGAACAGTTCGCGCAGGCGCAGGAACGGCACGAGACTGTCGCGCAGCGAGATGAAGGAGCGGCCGCGCGAGCGCAGGTCGTCTTCGAGCGACAATTCCAGGCATTCCTCGACGGCCGAAAGCGGGATGACGTAGCAGCCGCCACCGACGCGCACGAGCAGGCCTTCGATGATGGCGAGCGTCAGCGGAATGCGCAGCGATACTTCCGATCCGTCGCCCGGCTTGCTGACGATGTCGATGGCGCCGCGCAGCGCTTCGACGGTCTTCTTCACCACATCCATGCCGACGCCGCGGCCGGAGAGATTGGTGACAGCCTGGGCGGTTGAGAAACCCGGCTGGAAGATGAGCTGCAGCAGTTCCGGATCGGACAGCGTCTGGCCCGGCTGGATGAGGCCCGACGATTCCGCCTTGGCGCGGACCCGGTCGCGGTTGATGCCGCGGCCGTCGTCCTTGATGGTGATGATGACCTCGCCGCCCGTCTGGTGCGCCGAGAGGATGACCTTGCCCTTGGGGTCCTTGCCGGCAGCGATGCGCTCGTCGGGTTTTTCCAGGCCATGGTCGATGGAATTGCGCACGAGATGGACGAGCGGATCGGCGAGCCGGTCGATGACCGTCTTGTCGACCTCGGTGTTTTCGCCCTCGGTTATGAGTTCGATTTCCTTGCCGGTCTCGCGCGACAGGTCGTGCACAAGGCGGCGGAAGCGGCTGAAAAGGCTCGCGACCGGCATCATGCGCAGCACCATCATCGTGTCGCGCAATTCGCCGGACAGGCGTTCGATTTCCTCGGAGACGGAGCGCAGGCCGAGATCGGCCGCGGCACCTGCAAGCTGTGTGAGGCGCGACTGGGCGATGACCAGCTCGCCGACGCGGTCCATCATCTCGTCGAGACGCTCGGCGGGTACGCGGACGTTTTCGGCGGATTTCGCCTGTTTGGAATCGTTGGCGGCCTGGATGGCGGGTGCCTCGCGCTCCGAAACCACCACCGCTTTAGGCATCGTAGCTTCCGGGGCAGCGGCGACATGGACGGCGGCCGGGCGCTCGACGGCGATCTCCGTGATGTCGAGCTCCATCTCGTCCATGACGAAGATGAAGACGTCCTCGATGTCACTGCGGGGCTTTTCGGTCTTGAGGGTCACGTCCCAGGCTAGGTGGATGTCGCGCGGCTCGAGCGTGGCGAGATCCGGAACATCAGTGGCGTCGGCAATGATCTTGCATTCTCCGAGATCGCGCATCTCGTCGAGCAGGCCGAGCGGATTGGTACCGTTCGCCATGGCATTGGCCGGCAGGCTGAAACGGATGCGCCATTCGCGCATGCCGCCGGCATCCTGGTCCGATGCTACGGCCATAAGGGTTGCGGTTGAGACGGGGGCAGGGGAGCCCGCGCCGTTGACGGCGCGGTGCAGGTTGTCGAGCAGGCTGGCGCTCATCGCATCGTGGTCGCCGTTCGGCGTTTCGAGCAGCGCCCGCATATGGTCCTGGGCGGACAAGACCGCCGAGACCAGTTCATGCGTCGCCGGCACATCGCCCTTGCGCACGCGGTCGAAGGCGGTTTCGCAATGGTGCGTGAAGGCGGCCAGAGCCTCGAAGCCGAACATCGCGCCGGACCCCTTCAGGGTGTGCAGGCCGCGGAAGACGGCATCGATCTGGTCGCGATCGTCGAGGCTGCGCGTCAGGTCGAGAAGGCCGGACTCGATCTGTTCCAGCAGTTCGGCCGCTTCTGTCCGGAAAACTGAGATCGGGTCCGGATTGCTCATTTGCCGAGGACCTTTCTGGCGATCTTGACGAGGCTTTCCGGATCGAACGGTTTGGTGAGCCAGCCCGTGGCGCCGGCCGCCTTGGCCTGCGCCTTGATCTCGCCGTCTGACTCCGTGGTGAGGAAGATGACCGGCACGCCGGTATGCGCGGGCAGCTTGCGCAGCTCGCGGATCATGGTCAGGCCGTCCATATTGGGCATGTTGAGGTCGGTGATCACCAGGTCGTATTCACCTGCCTTAAGTTTGCTCAAGCCGTCGAGCCCATCGACCGCTTCGGTCACGGTGTAGCCGGCATTGCTCAGGGTGACGCGTGTCGTCAGCCGGATGCTGGCGGAATCGTCCACGGTCAAGATTTTCGCGGTCATCAATTTTTCTCCTGATGCAACCAGAAATGTGCGGCGTCCGGCGTCATCTCGTCGAGAAATCCGCCACGCTTCAGCACGTCGTAAAGGTCTCCCGTCGCCGGGCGAGCAAGTAGAAGCCGGTTCGCGTGCGCTTCCGCGTGTTTGCGCGCAGCCGTAACGAGCTGGACAAAGCTCAGGTCGACCTGAGCCTCCGCGTCGATATCAAGTATCGTTGCTGGATTATCCGCCAAATGGCTCAGGATAATCTCTTGAACGGCTAATATATTCTTGATGGTGAGCGCATTTGGTAAGGTTAATGGCGCGTCACCGGACAAGGTGGAGGACATGCTGGCCCCGATAAACGTTTTGCAAGGGAGTATTCCCCGCGCCAGAATTCATCGATAGCCTTAACGATCCGTAAAGCGCGGTTGCTAAATTCACCTTTTGGTGGTTGCTGCATTGCTTATACAACAATTCACGTTAGGTGACGCATTCGGCTTAACCATCTGATAATATTATTTAAATTAAAACATAAGACATTAGAGATATTATTTATAAATCCCTAATTCTAGGGATGCCTGCATCCTCGGGTGGTGGCGTGCAAACAGCGCTTAAAGGCCCGAATTCACTTCATAAGGAGATGCGAATTTACTGCGCGTTACATTGTTCGTCCTAGGGTCAGGCCTAGATTTCTTGAAAGTGGGGTATGGCGTGTCAGGAACAGCGAGCGCAGTCCGCGTGGAGCGGCAGACGACCGGGACGGAACTCGTTTCCCGTCTCGAAGGGGCCCGTTCCCGCATCGAACAACGCTTCCTCGACGGGGGCGTGGTGCTGCTCGCCGTGCTCGATGTGCTCAACCGAATGGTTGCATCGCTGGAAAACCTCTCCCGTTCGCTTGACGACGAGACCGCGCAGGCGACGATCGGCCGGCTGGTTGCGACGGTCGATCAGCTGACCGCGCTGCCGGCCATCGAGGAAACGCGTCAGCAGCGCCTCGCCAGTGTTTCGGTGACGGAAAAGTCGCTCGGCACCCATATTGCGGATATGCAGGAGACGCTGCGCTATCTGCGCACTTTCGCGACGACGGCCAAGATCACGGGCGCCGCCATTCCGGATTTCTCGGGCTTTGCGGAAGAAATCCTCGAACGCATCCAGTTCGGCAGGAAGGAAGTCGATGCGCTCGGCGCGAAGATTGGCACGCTCAGCGGCGTGATCGACGCGGCGTCCTTGGGCGGAGGAGAGGCGTTGGAGCGCTTCCGCCGCAGTGTACCCGACATTGCCACCAATCTCTCGCGCAATGCAGCGGACCTCACATCCCAGCGCAAGCATCTTTCGCAGCTCGCCGGTAAGGTCGGCAGTTCGGCCCGTCTCGTGCAGACGAAGGTCGCGACCACGCTCTCCGCCATGCAGATCGGCGACATTACGCGCCAGCGCATCGAACATTGCCAGTCAGCCTTCGCCTTTCTGGACGAGCATCTGGCGGCCGGCACGCTGGATGGTGACGCGGCCGGGCGTCTGACGGCCCTTGTGCACCATCTCGTGCGCGATCAGCTTGTCGCGATCACCAGCGACTTCGGGCGCGAATGCAAGACCGTCATCGGAACGATCCGTAGTTTCGGGACCGATATCGATGGTCTGATGGCGCTTTACGGCGACATGGCTGCCACCGACGGCCAATCGGCCGACCGTGCCATGCGCACGCTGGAAGCCGATATCGATGCTGCCCGCGCCGTCGTGCGCGATATCGAGCAGGCGGCCGGCAAGGCCAATGCGCTGGGGTCGAGCACGGTGGAGACTGTGCGGGAGCTGCTGAAGGGCGTGAAGACGATCCAGCTGGTCCGCACTGATATCCACTACATGGCACTCAACACCAACCTGCGCTGCAGCAAGCTCGGCGAAGAGGGGCGGGCGATCAACGTGGTGACCGCGGAGCTGCGCACCTTCTCCGCCCAGCTCGACGAGACGGCCGAACGCATCCTGGTTGCGCTGCAATCGCTGGAGGGCGATGCCGGCAAGCTTGGCGAAGCCGGCAATGCGGCCGGCGGCTCGCTCGATATCCATCTCGAAGAGGTGCTCGACCATATTCGCCGCGCCGGCGACCGGATGGAAGAGGATATGGCTGCGCTGCGGGATTGCGGCGCGGATGTCTCCGCCAAGGCGGGCAGGACGATTGCCGGCCTCGATTTCAACGCTGAACTCGGCGATGTGCTCGCCGACTGTGCGGCAAGTGCCGGCGATCTGATCGATCATGAGATGCCGGATACCGCCGGACTTGAGGAGGCGATGGCCGATCTCGGCAGCCGTATCGCGCGTGTCTATACTATGGCCTCGGAACGCGAAATTCATGCCCGCTACTTTGGCGGGACGCTCGAGGCGGCACCCGTCCAACCCGCAGCCATGAGCGACGACGATCTGTTCGACGACGCCTTGTTCTGATGCGCAGGCCGGGTTTGCGTCAGCCCGCCTGTACCGGCTCCGCCTCAAGCGTCTTCTGCCGGTCGGCATAGACGCGCGCCAGCCAGGCGCAGACCATCAGCTGGATCTGATGGAAGAGCATCAGTGGCAGCACGATGGCGCCGATCGACTGGCCGGCGAAGATGACGCTCGCCATGGGCACGCCGCTGGCAAGGCTCTTCTTCGAGCCGCAGAAGACGGCGGTGATGCGGTCTTCCCGGTTGAAACCCAGAAGCTTGCCGCCGAGGCTGGTGATGAGAAGGACTGCGGCGAGCAGCAGGATGTCGACGAGGATGAGCAGCGCGAGATCCCCGATGGCAAGCCGGTGCCAGATGCCCTCCGTCACCGCTTCCGAAAAGGCGAGATAGACGACCATCAGGATCGAGCCGCGGTCGAAGGGATTGAGCAGCGTCTTCTTCGAGCGGATCCAGTTGCCGATGAAGGGTTGCAGCACCTGGCCGGCGACGAAGGGCAGGAAGAGCTGCAGCATGATCTTCCAGATCATGTCGAAGGAAATGCCGGCATTGCCGCCGGTGGAGAAGAGCAGCGCCACCAGCGCCGGCGTCAGGAAAATCCCGAGAATATTCGATGTCGATGCCGCGCAGATCGCGGCGGGCACATTTCCGCCGGCAATCGAGGTGAAGGCGATCGACGACTGCACGGTGGATGGCAGCACGCAGAGGAAGAGCAGGCCGAGATAGAGCGGCTGGTCGATCAGCCAGGGCGAGAACAGGCCGAGCCCGAGGCCGAGCAGCGGGAAGATTGCGAAGGTCGTCACCAGGATGAAGAGCTGAAGGCGCCAGTGCAGGAAACCGGCGACGACGGTGTCCGTCGAAAGACGTGCGCCGTGCAGGAAGAACAATAGCGCGATCGCGATGTTGGTGGCGATACCGAACCACTCCGCCGGCTCGCCCGAAATCGGCACGAGCGAGGCGAGCAGCACGGCGCCAACGAGCAGCAAGGTGAATGTATCGGGCAGGAAGCGTTTCATCGGTCACGATCCGGGAAGGTCTCGACAGGCCCTTAAAATGCGCTATCCTGTTTTGCGATGCAATCGATAATGCTTATCGAGAAACGTGATATGCTCGATCTTGCTCAGTTGCGCAGTTTCGTCATGGTGGCCCAGACCAAAAGTTTCACACTTTCGGCGGAGCGGCTGAACCTTGGCCAGTCGACGGTCAGCCAGCATCTTCAGCGGCTGGAGCGAAGCCTTGGCCGGCGGCTGATCGACCGCGATACGCATGCGGTGCGCCTGACGAGCGACGGGGAGGCGCTGCTGCCCAATGCCCGCCAGCTTCTGGCGCTGGAACGGCAGACGGTGGCGCGCTTCGATGCCGATGCGCCGCGCGGTCCCTTCCGGCTCGGCATTTCAGAAGATCTGGTGAGCGGGCAGCTGCCGGGTCTGCTGGAGGACTTCATCGCCGATCACCCCTCCGTCGATCTCCAGCTTTCCGTCGCGCTCTCCAAGACCCTGGCCGACATGCAGGATCGCGGCGAGCTCGATCTCGTCATGGCCAAGCGCCGGATCGGCGAGCAGCGCGGCGATGCCATCCTGCGCGAACCGCTCGTGTGGCTGGCGAGCGATCCCGAGGCGATCCTCGCCAAGCCCGTTCTGCCGCTGATCGTCTTCCCGCCGCCGAGCCTCACGCGGGCGCTGCTGATGGAGGCGCTGGAGCACGCGGGCACGCCCTGGCGCATCGTCTGTTCATGCCAGAGCCTGAGCGGGCTGACGGCGGCGGCGCGGGCGGGCATGGGCGTGCTGGTGCAGCCGCGCAGCCTGGCCCCGGCAGGCCTTCGCGAAATCACCCCGCCGCTGCTGCCGGCGCTGGAGGATGTGGAATTCGTGCTCGTCACCGCAAGCTCGGCCGATCACGCCACCGTTTCCGCCTTTTCCCGCAAGGTGCGCGAGCGCTTCGGCAAGGGCTTTGCCGTCACTGCGGCCCCTGACATCACTTCATAAGAACCTGCCGGACCGGCGGGGTAAAAAATACCGAGGAGAACGAAGAGAATGCGCAATTTCGAAAGGCCGACCCGCTCCGTTGCCGTCGCCCGCCATGCAATGGCGGCGACGTCGCACCCATCCGCGACGCTCGCCGCCTTGCAGATCATGGAGGCCGGCGGCAATGCGATGGATGCGGCGATCGCCGCCTCGGCCATGCAATGCGTCGTCGAACCGGGCTCGACGGGCATCGGTGGCGATTGCTTCGTGCTATATGCGCCGGGCGGGTCCGACAAGGTCGTCGCCTATAACGGGTCCGGGCGCACGCCGGCGGCGCTGACGCTCGACTGGTTCACCGAGCGGGGTCTTGCCGAGGTGCCGCGGCAATCGCCCTCGGCCGTGACCATTCCCGGCGCCATCGATGCCTGGACGCGGCTGCATGCCGATCACGGCCGCATGCCCTTTGCCGACGTGCTGGCGCCGGCCATCCGCTTTGCCGAGGAAGGTTACGCGATCAGCCCGCGCGTTCATCGCGACTGGTTGATCGAGGAGGAGTTGCTGGCCTCCGAGCCCACCGCCGCGCGCATCTTCCTGCCGAAGGGGCGTGCGCCAAAGATCGGCGAGGTGCACCACCAGCCGGAGCTTGCGGCCACGCTGAAGCGGATTGCGGCCGAAGGGCGCAACGGGTTCTATACCGGGGCGGTGGCTGAGGACATGGTGTCCTATCTCCGTTCCCTCGGTGGCCTGCACACGCTGGAGGATTTTGCGGAGGCGCGGGGCGATTACGTAACGCCCGTGACGACGGATTTCCGCGGCCACACCATCCACGAATGCCCGCCGAACGGGCAGGGCATCATCGCGCTGCTGATCCTGAACATTCTGAGCCGTTTCGAGGCCAAGGGCGATCCGCAATCGCCTGACAGACTGCATCTGGAAATCGAGGCGACGCGGCTTGCCTATGCCGCGCGCGACGCCTGGCTTGCCGATCCGGACAAGGCGCATGTGCCCGTCGAGGAGCTGTTGTCGGACGGGCTTGCAGATCGGCTGGCCGGCATGATCGACCTCAATCGCGCGCTGACCGACCTGCCGGCCTTCGACATGCCGTTGCACCGCGACACGGTCTATATTTCCGTGGTGGACCGCGACCGCAATGCCGTCAGCTTCATCAATTCGGTCTTCGACAGTTTCGGCACCGGCCTCGTCGCGCCGCGCTCGGGCGTCGTGCTGCACAATCGCGGCCAGAGTTTTTCGCTGAAGCCCGGCCATCCGAACGTGGTGGCGCCCGGCAAAAGGCCGCTGCACACCATCATTCCCGGCATGGTCACGCGCGGCGGCCGGGTGGAAATGCCCTTCGGCGTCATGGGCGGTTATTATCAGGCGATGGGCCACGCCCATCTCATCTCCAAGGTCTTCGACTATGGCATGGACCTGCAGGAGGCAATCGACTTGCCGCGTCTCATTCCCAAGTCGGAAGGCACGCTCGTCGAAGCCGAACACACGCTGCCGGCCGCAACCGCAAGCGAACTCCAGCGGCGCGGCTTCTCGCTCGTGCCGGCCGAAGGGCCGATCGGCGGGGCACAGGCGATCCGCATCGATTGGGAAAACGGCACGCTGATCGGCGGGTCGGAATCGCGCAAGGACGGCATAGCGCTCGGGCTTTGAGGAGAGGAGATCATGGCGGAGATGGATCAGCCGGGGCTGGAACTTGTCATGCGCATCGAGGCGGAGATCGCGCCAGCGCTCGTCGTCGGCGATGTTGGCGGCGGTGTGCGCGAAATCATCCCGATCATTGGCGGGCGCTTCACCGGACCCGGCATCGGCGGCGAGGTCCTGCCCGGCGGCGCTGACTGGTGCCTGACCCGGCCGGACGGCGTCAGCGAAATCTGGGCGCGATACACGCTGCGCACTCAGGATGGCGTGCTGATCTCGCTGATCAATGCCGGCACGGTGCGGGCGGATGAGCACGGCGATTTTCGCGGACGCACGGTGCCGCAATTCGAAGTGGCCGACGGTCCCTATGCCTGGTTGCGCGATGCGGCCTTCATCGGCACATTGCTGACAGACGGGGCGGGCACCTTGGCAAAGGCGAGCTTTTACCGCGTGACCTGAGCCGCGCCGCCGGCCATCAGAGATGGCGGCCGGCGTCCAGCACCTCCTCGGCCTCTTCCAGCGTCATGGCAAAGATCTTTCTACTGATATCGAAGCTGAAGCCGCCGCGGGCGAAGGCGGAGAATTCCTTGGCCTTGCGCTTGTCGTCCAGCTCCACCTTGCGGAACGGGCCGAAGGCGCGTTTGCGGGCGAGCACGACGGCCGCATAGAGGTCGTCCATCTCGGCCACCGCGGCGGCGGCCGTTTCCTTGGCGATGCCTTTCTGCGAAAGTTTCTGCACGACCGCGCGCTTCGACCGGCCGCTGCGCATGCCCGAGCGGCTGCTCATCTCGGCAAAGGCCGTGTCGTCGAGCGCCTTGTTGTCATAGGCGAATTTCACCGCGGCATCGGCCAATGCCTTGACCTGCGCGTCGCTGATATCCTCGAACTTTTCCCGTGCCTTGCGGGAAATGGCGTCGAAGAGCTGCTTTTCCGTGTGCATGCGCCGTTCGATGCGATAGATCGTCGAATTGCGCGCCCAGGAGAACATGCGCGGGGTGGGCACATCGGCGGGCGTGTCGTCTTCGAGGCTCACGGGGGCTTTCGGCGATGGATGCTTCGGATCCCGTTCTTATGGAAGAAGTTTTCCGCCCTGTCACGCCTTCGCCACGACGAGGTCGATTTCGACCAGCGCGTCGCGTCCGAGCGCGGCAACGCCGACCGTGGTACGGGCCGGCAGGTGCGCATCCGCACTGAAATACCGGTGATAGACCGCATTGAGGCCCGCATAATCGCCAGCAAAATTCGTGAGATAGATCCGGGCGAAGACGGTGTCTTCCAGCCGATATTCCGTGGCGTCGAGAATGCGGAGTAGATTGCGGAAGACGAGTTCGGTCTGGGCCTCGATCGAGGCGGGCAGCTGTGCATCGGGTTGATCGGGATCGATCGGCAGCTGGCCGGTGACATGGAGCAGTCCGCCCGCTTCCACAGCATGCGCGTAGCGCGCTGTTTTCGGCGGCGGGGCGGCGTTGGCGACGATGTGGCGGCGCAGCGGCATGGTTGGATATCCGGTGAGGGAACGAGTGCCGGCCGGACCGGCACCCGGATGGATACTCAACTCCAGGCGTGGCGCGGGGCGTTGATCCCGTTGAGGTAGAAATTGCCAACATGGAAGAATTTCCAGCGCACGGGATCGTGCAGCGTATGCGCACGCGCATTGCGCCAGTGGCGGTCGAGATTGTGCTTGGCGAGTGTGGAGCGCGTGCCGGCCAGTTCGAACAGCTTGTTGGTGGCGAGGATCGCGATCTCCGTCGTCAGCACCTTGGCTTCGGCGGTCTTGATGGTCGCATCGTTGATCGTCTCTTCCGTCGCGCTCTTCAGGCCGGCGTCGATAGCCTCGCCGGCGATGTCGAGCAGGGCTTCGGCCGCATGCAGCCTGATCTTCAGGTCGCCGATGGCGGCGATGGTGAAGGGGTCTTCGCCCGCCGTCTCCTTTCCGCTGTCGATCCATGGACGGCTCTGCGTCTTGATGAAGGCGATGGCGTCGTCGATGGCGCCGCGCGCGATGCCGGCATCGATGGCGGCCTGGATGATCTGCGAGACGGGGCCGGCAATGGTCGGCCGATCAAAGGCGGCGACCGGCAAAAGCCGGCTCTTCGGCACGCGCACATTCTCGATCTTTACCGCGCCGGAGGCCGTGGTGCGCTGGCCAAAGCTCGACCAGTTGTTGGTAACGGTGATGCCGGGCGCATCACGGTCGGTAAAGACGAGATAACCCTTCTCCTCGGCATCGACGGCGACGATCGGGATGATGTGCGAGAGGAGCGCCCCGGTCGTATAGAACTTTTCGCCGTTCACCACCGCCTCGTCGCCCTCATGTGAGACGCGCGTCTCGAAGGCGTCGACGGTCTTGCTGTTGAGCTCGGAAAAGGCATTGCCGAAGCGCAGGCCGGATAGGACCCAGCCGAAGAACTCCTTCTTCTGCTCTTCCGTACCGTCGAGGTCGATATGGCCGTTGATGGCGAGATGGTTCTGGGTGATCTGGGCAATCGAGGAATCGGCCGCGGCGAGAATTGCGATGACGCGGGCCAGCGTCTTGTAGGAAACGCCCGCGCCGCCATAGGCCTTGGGCACGTTGATGCCCCAGAGGCCGCTTTGCGAATAGGCGTCGATTTCCTTCAGCGGCAACAGGCCTTCGCGGTCGCGCAGCGCTGCTCCCTGTGCGAAGTCGGCAGCCAGCCGCCTGGCGACGGCAATCGCCTCCTCATCGCTTCCGATGATGTGGGCGGGGCTCTGCGGGCGCGGGCGCGGCGGCACCGGATCGTCGGAATTCACGCGCGGGTGCTGCGTGTAGTCGATTGGCTGTTTTTCGATAATCCCCATGGCAAAGCTCTCCGGTTGGTTTGAGGAAAGTTTCGCAGTAAAAAATAAAATCGATAGATATTATGTATTATAAAATGACGACCCGGAGAAAAATCCTTCGAACGGCCTCAGTGCCGTGGCCGGTCAGGTTTTCGCACCATAATATTTCTGCGCGATGCCTTGGGCGGCGGCCATGGTCTTCTGGCCGATATCCAGCATGCGGGTCCTGTTGGTGCGGGCGGTCGGGGCTGCGACCGCAAGCGCGCCGATGGGTTTTCCGCTCGGTGCGAGGACCGGTGCCGCGGCGCTGATCACGCCCATTTCGAAACCCTGCTGGTTGATCGAGAAACCGCGCCGGGCGGTCTCTTTCACCAGAAGGCGAACCGCTTCCGGCTCGGTGACCGTCTCGGCGGAAAACCGCTCCATCGGGCGCTTCAGCGCACGCTCGATCTCGTCGGCCGGCAGGAAGGCGAGATAGGCGAGGCCCGAGGCCGTGGCATGGAAGGGTAGGGGCGTGCCGAGATCGACGATCACGCGATGGGCCTGCGAGGAATCCTCGACATGGATGGTGGAGAGCCGGCCGCCGCTGAACTCCGAGAGATGCACCGTCTCGCCCACCTCGTCCGCCAGCGCCTTGACGAATGGGGCGGCGACCGAAACGAAGGGAAAGCGCGCCTGGCGGATGCGCGCCAGCCGCACGGGTGCCGCACCCAGCCGGTATTTTCGCGTCTCCTCGTCCTGCTCCACGAAGCCGTATTTCTCAAGCTCCACCAGGAAGCGCCGCGCCGTCGCCTTGTCGAGTTCGGCCAGCCGCGCGACGTCGGTGAGCCCGATATCCTTGCCGAGTTGGGAAATCGCGTCGAGGAGCGAGAGGGCCTTGCCGATGGTGCTCATGTGTCTCTTCCGGACCTTTCGTTATGGCCATACCGCGCGGGACTTCTGCACGGCCTTCTCTTCGCGTCCAGCCTCTCACAAGCATCTCCTCCCTGTCGAGATACTTAACATGAGAAATAACTTGACGCCGGGGTGAGCTTTTGCAAGTCTATAATTAAAATACGGGTTCAAATAATGAACCGCAAGCACATTCTTCGAATGGGAACCGCCGGGCGCCTCGCGCACGGCATTGAAGGCGGCAGCCGTGTGGGGTGGGCCGTCAGGAGGGAGCAAGATCATGACCAATGAAACCGTGCCGTCTGGCGGCGCGAACCAGTTGCGCAAGAACAGCCTCGGTGTCGGGGCCGTCACCTTTCTCGTCGTCTCGGCGGCAGCGCCGCTGACGGCCGTTGCCGGCGGCGTGCCGCTGTCGATGATGCTCGGCAACGGTCCGGGCATTCCGCTGACCTTCGCCTTCGTGACGGCCGTGCTGCTGCTGTTTGCCGTCGGCTATGTCGCGATGGCCCGCCATATCAGCAATGCCGGCGCCTTCTATGCCTATACCGCGCAAGGTCTCGGCGGGCTTGCCGGCGGTGCGGCCGCGCTCATCGCCATCCTCGCCTACAATGCCATGCAGATCGGCGTCTTCGGCCTGTTCGGCGCTGCGACGGCCGGCTTCTTCGCCGGTTACGGCATCGACCTGCCCTGGTGGGTCTGGACCTATATCGGCATCGCGCTCGTCGCGGTCTTCGGCTATCGCCGGGTCGATTTCTCCGCCCGTGTGCTCGCGGTGCTTGTTATCCTCGAATATCTCGTCGTGCTGGTCATCGATGCCGCGATCTTCGTCAAGGGCGGCGACAGCGGGCTCTCCGCCGCGCCCTTCACGCCCTCGGCCTTCATGAGCGGCACGCCGGCCATCGGCATCCTGTTCTGCTTTGCCGCCTTCATCGGCTTCGAGGCGACGACCATCTATTCAGAAGAAGCCCGTGAGCCGGAAAAGACCGTGCCGCGCGCCACCTATATCTCGGTGCTGATCATCGGCCTGTTCTACATGCTGACCTCTTGGCTGATGGTCAATGGGGCCGGCGTCGACAAGCTCGTGCCGGAAATCCAGGGTCTTGCCGATCCGACGACCTTCCTCTTCGGCCTGGCGGACCGCTATGTCGGCAATGGCATCACCACCGTCATGGGCATCCTCTTCATCACCAGCCTGTTTGCCGGCGTCGTCGCCTTCCACAACGGCGTTGCCCGCTACATGTATGTCGCCGGCCGCGAGGGCCTGCTGCCCAGGGCGCTCGGCGTCACCCATCCGGTGTTCCAAAGCCCGCATGCCGGCTCGGTCGTGCAGACGGTCATCGCCGTTCTCGTCGTCGCGCTCTTCGCCTTCACGGGGCAGGATCCGGTGCTGGCGCTGTTCTCGTGGCTGACGAATGTCGGCACGCTGGCGATCATCCTTCTGATGGCGCTCACCGCCTTCTCCATCGTCGCCTTCTTCAGCCGTAATCCCGGCCTTGAAGGCAACAAGCTGGTGACGGTCGTGCTGCCAATCCTGACGGGGCTGATCCTTGCCGCGCTGGTGGTCTATATTGCCACCAATTTCGGCGCACTGGCCGGTGCGGAAGGGCCGCTGGCCGTGCTCCTGCCGGGGCTCGTGCTGATCGCAGCCGTTATCGGCGTGCTCTGCGCGCTGCGGCTGAAGTCCGGCGACGCCGTTGCCTTCGCACGGCTCGGCGTCGGTCGCGAAGTCTGAAAAATAGGGCGGTGCTTCGGCACCGCCCGACCTTTCGAGGGAAGAACATGCAGGAAAAGATCGAAGCGCTCCGCAATCTCACCATCGCTCCGCAGGCGCTATTCATCGACGGCAACTGGCGCGAACCGGCCGAAGGGGCGGCGCTGGATGTCATTTCGCCGATCGATGGCCGGCGTCTGACGAGCATTGCCGATGCAGGCACCGTCGATGTCGACCGGGCGGTGAAGGCCGCGCGTGCCGCCTTCGAAAAGGGCCGCTGGTCCAAGGCTGCGCCAGCCGAGCGCAAGCGGGTGCTGCTCAAGATCGCCGAGCTGATCGAGAAACATGCTCTGGAACTCGCGGTGCTCGGCGTGCGCGACAATGGCACGGAAATCGCGATGGCGCTGAAGGCCGAGCCCGGCAGCGCGGCCGGCAGCTTCCGCTACTATGCCGAGGCGATCGACAAGGTCTATGGCGAGATCGCGCCGACGGCGGGCGATATTCTCGGCCTCGTGCATCGCGAGCCGGTCGGCGTGGTCGGCGCCATCGTGCCGTGGAATTTCCCGTTGATGATCGGTGCCTGGAAGATTGCGCCCGCACTTGCCGCCGGCAATTCCGTTGTGCTGAAGCCGGCGGAAGTGGCGTCTCTGTCGCTGCTGCGCCTTGCCGAACTCTGCGCCGAGGCCGGCCTTCCCGAGGGCGTGCTCAATGTTGTGACCGGGCGTGGTGCCGTCGCCGGCGAGGCGATGGGCCTGCATCCCGATATCGACGTGCTGGTCTTCACCGGTTCCGGCCCGGTCGGGCGGCGTCTTCTGGAATATTCGGCGCGGTCCAACCTGAAGCGCGTCTATCTCGAACTCGGTGGCAAATCGCCGAATGTCGTCTTCGCCGATGCGCCCGATCTCGACAAGGCGGCCAAAACCTCGGCCTACGGCATCTTCCGCAATTCCGGCCAAGTCTGCGTCGCCGGTTCGCGTCTTCTGGTCGAGCGCTCCATCGTCGAGGATTTTTCCGCAAAGGTCGCGGCCATTGCGGCCTCCATGAAGGTCGGCGATCCGCTGCTGCTGTCCACAGAGGCCGGCGCGATCTCCAGCGAAATGCAGCTGCGCAAGGATCTCGGTTTTGCCGAGCAGGCACTTGCCGAGGGCGCAAAACTGCGCACCGGTGGTAAGCGTGTTCTTACGGATACAGGCGGTTTCTACATGGAGCCGACGGTCTTTGACGTCACGCCGGGCATGACGCTTGCCCGCGAAGAGGTGTTCGGCCCGATCCTGTCGATCATCCCCTTCGACACCGAGGAGGAAGCGCTCGCCATCGCCAACGGCACCGACTATGGCCTCGCTTCCGCCGTCTGGACGTCCAACCTGTCGCGGGCGCATCGCATGGTGCGGGGCATCCGCGCGGGTGTCGTGCATGTCAACACCTATGGCGGCGCGGACAATACGGTGCCGCTCGGCGGCGTGCGCCAGTCCGGCAACGGCCACGACAAGTCGCTGCATGCGCTGGAAAAATATCTCGACCTGAAGACGGCGTGGATCCAGCTCTAAACGACCGTACCATCAGTGCTTCAAGACCGCCGCGATGCCGAACGCATCTGCGGCGGTTTTTCTGTTGTGGGGCGGCGGCATGTCGTCGGAATCCTTGTCCATCCGGTCAATATATTTAACGTGTGAACTATGTTGACAGCCGCCTCCGACTGCGGCACTCTCCTGTTGAATAGTAGGTTCGAATAATGAACCACAAGGGAACATCGCTATCATGACTGGGACGTCGCACGCTGACCTCATCCTGACCCGTGGCCGCATCTATACGGTCGATGCTGCCAATTCCTGGGCGGAAGCCGTCGCCATTGCCAATGGGCGCATCCTCGCCGTCGGCAGCGCCGCCGAGATCGACGCCTATCGCGGTGCGGCGACCGAGGTGGTCGATCTTGCCGGCCGTATGGCGATGCCGGGCTTCGTCGATATTCACAACCACATCATGATGGGCGGCCAGGCCGATCTCTTCGAGACGCAGCTTCCCGCTGGCGCCTCCGTCGAGGCGATCTGCGCCCATGTGACGGCGCAGGCGGAGGCCGCCTTGCCTGGCCAGTGGATCGTCGCCAACCAGTGGGGCGCCGACATGATCAGCGCGCTCAACTCGGAAGCGGCCCTTGCGAAGCTCGATGCCGCAGGCCTCGGCCATCCCCTGCTGCTGCGCGACGAGACCATGCACAACCGCTGGGTCAACAGCGAGGCGATGCGCCTCTCCGGCATTTCCGACAACCAGCCCGACCCGCCGGCCGGTGCCTTCGGCCGTGATCCGGTGACCGGCAGGCTGACCGGCCTTCTCATCGAATCCGCCGCTGGCATCGTCGAGCGCGTTGCCGCCGATCATTTCACCGAGGAAATGGGCGAAGCGGCCGTCGCCCGCGCCGTCGAGATCGTCAATTCCTACGGGGTCACCGCCTTCCAGGATGCCGCTTCGGTTCTCTCTATCCTCAAGGCGCTGAAGGGTCTCGATGACAAGGGCGACCTGACGGCCTGGGCCGTGACCTCCCTGCCGCTGATCGAGCCGTCCTTCATGTTCGGGCTCTCGGGTGACGAACTGCTGGCGCTACGCGACGACTATCGCTCGCGGCATGTCCATCCCAACTACACGAAGATTTTCCTCGACGGCGTGCCGGGCGCGCGCACCGGCGCCTTCCACGATGCCTATATCGATGACGCGGCGCATCCGCACGGCTATCGCGGCGAGGTTCTGGTCAGCTATCCCGAGCTCGTCAAATATGTCGACAAGTCGGAAAAGCTTGGGCTGGGCCTAAAAATCCATTGCGCCGGCGACTATGCCGTCACCGAGATGCTCGATGCCGTCGAGGCCGTGCGCCACTTCAACGGCCCGACCAGGGTGCTGCACCACATCGCCCATGCCAGCTATGTCCTGCCCACGGATATCGCGCGTTTCGCCTCGCTGAATGTGGTGGCCGATCTCTGCCCGATGATCTGGTATCCGACGACCTTCCTCGAAGGTCACAAGGAAGCGATGGGCGAGGAGCGCGCTACCCGCTTCTGGCCGATCGCAGACCTGCACAAGACCGGCGCGCTGCTGGCCGGCGGTTCCGACTGGCCTGTCATCCCGATCCCCGATCCGCTGAACGGCATCGAGGGCATGGTGACGCGCCAGAACCCGTCCGGCGCTTTCCCGGGCGTTTCGCTTTGGCCGGAGCAGGCGATCGACCTTGCCACCGCCATCCGCATCTACACGCTGAACTCCGCCATCGCCATGGGCCTTGGCGAGGAGACCGGCTCCATCGAGCCCGGCAAGTCGGCCGATATTATCGTGCTCGACCAGAGCCTCTTCGATGTCGAGGCGAAGCGCATCGCCGCCACCAAGGTCCTCACCACCTATTTTGAAGGCCGCGCTGTCTATCAGCGCTAGGCCTCTTCGGGAAACAACAAGAAAGGGAACAGCATGACCAAGACCCGCAATCTTCTTCTCGCCTCCGCGGCGATCCTCCTGGCGGCCACCGTCTCGGCACAGGCAGCACCGACCTGCGAAAACGGCCCGATCCAGATCGGTGCCGTCTCCACCGTGACCGGCGTCGTCGACTTCTCCGACGCGCCGCGCGCCACCCAGGCCGTCTTCCAGCAGCTCAACGATGCCGGCGGCATCAATGGCTGCAAGGTCGAGTTCACCATCGCCGACGACAAGGGCGACCCGCAGGTCGCCGCCCAGGCCGCCCGCGACCTCATCGACAACAAGGGCGTCGTGGCGCTGGCCGGCGGCGCGAGCCTGCTCGACTGCGCCGTCAACGCGGCGACCTATGACCGCAACGACGTGCTCGCCGTGCAGGGCGTCGGCGTCGATCCGCTCTGCTTCAACGCGCCGAGCGTCGCACCCGTCAATGTCGGCCCCTATACGCTGACCACCGCCGTGCTCGAATACGCCACCAAGGATCTCGGTGCGAAGAAACTCTGCACCTTCTTCAGCATCATCGGGGGCACGCAGGAAGCCTATGCCGCGGCCGTCGCGCGCTGGGAGAAGATCAGCGGCAACACGATCACGCTCAGCGACATGACGCTGCCGTTGCAGGGCGACCTGACGCCCTATCTCGTCAAGGCGCGTGATGCCGGCTGCGACGCGGTGCTGACCAACCAAGTCGAGCCGGGCGTCGTGCAGTGGATCAAGACGGCGGATGCGCAGAAGATCAGCGGCATCAACTGGCTGTTCCTGGCCCCCGGCTACACGGAAGGCGTCTCCAAGGCGCTCGCCGACAGCAAGCAGCCGATCTATGTCGGCACCGAATGGGAGCCCTATACGGAAGCAACCGAGGCCAATGCCGACTGGGCCAAGACCATGGAGACGGCCGGCCTCGCCAAGACCGCCTTCTCTCAGGGCGGCTATATGGCGGCGAAGGTCCTGATCGACACGATCTCCGGTATCGAAGGCGAAGTCACGCGTGAGACGGTGACGGCGGCGCTGAAGGAAGGCAAGGAATTGACCTATCCGCTCGCCGGCAACGCCTATTCCTTCGGGGACGCGAAAACCCATTCGCCGATGCAGGCCACCAAGATCATGCAGCTCGTTGATGGCAAGTGGACGGTGAAGACCAAGGACTGGTTCGTTCTGCCTGCGGCGGAGTGAGGTGCTGAGGGCAGAGGGCAGGCCGTTGCCACCTCTCCCTTCTCCCCGTGGGGAGAAGGTGGCCCGAAGGGTCGGATGAGGGGGATTGCTCGGCCTTTAAGGTCTGCACCACCCCCTCATCCCGCTGCCGCGACCTCCTCCCCACGGGGGAGAAGGGGGCTGGAGAGCCATTTCGTCTCTACCGCGAGGTCTGGAATGGCTCCCGCATGATAAACTGACGGATCCCATGCATGGGGCCGCAGACCATGAGTGACTGACGCGGTGCGCCGCGCGCATCGACCCGGAGTTCCGGAATGGATTCATTGTTCACTGCCGCCGTTGCCGGGCTATCGGCCGGCGGGGCCTATGCCATCCTCGGCGTCTGCGCCATCTTCACCTACCGGCTCGTTGCCGTGGTGAATTTCACCGGTGCCGCCATCGGCGCCGCGGGCACTTTCGCCATGGTCGCGCTGTTCGAGCTGGGCATGCCCTTGCTCCCGGCCGTGTTTCTCGGCATTGCCGCGGGCGCGCTTGCCGGCCTTGCGATCGGCCTCGTCATGACCACATGGTTTGCCGGCAGCAATGCCTCGACCAAGGCGGCCGTGACGGCGGCGCTGCTCGTCGGCATCATCGCCGTCGGCCTGCGTCTCACCGGCGGCCAGCATCCGCATTATTTCCCCGAGATCATTCCCGGTTCCGCCTTCCGGCTGGCCGGCGTGGAAGTCACCTGGGCCGCCGTCACGACGCTCGCGCTCTCCGTCGCCTTCACCCTTTTGACCGAGCAGTTCCTCGCCCGCACCCGCACCGGGCTGCAATTGCGCGCGCTTTCGCAGCGGCCCATGGCCGCCGAGCTGATCGGCATTCGCGTGCGCCTGCTGGCGCTCGGTGTCTGGGCCGTCACCGGCGGTGTCACGGCCTTTGCGCTGATGATCATCGCGCCGCTGCGTTCGCCGGACTTTGCTTCGCTCAGCCTGCTCGTCGTGCCGGCGCTGGCCGCCGCGCTCATCGGCGCCTTCTCCAGTTTTCGCGCCGCCCTGATCGGCGGTGTGATGATCGGCCTCATCGAAGGCAGCGTCAGCGCCATCGGGCCGCTCAGCCAGTATCGCGGCGCCGTGCCGTTCCTTGTCATTCTTGCCGTCCTGCTCTGGTCGCAAAGAGGAGCCCGCTGGGATGAAGCACGCTAGTTTCCGCGCCGCCACTACCACGGCCCTGTCGCTCGCCGTTCTCGGCGCCCTCATCTTCTTCCTGCTGCCGAAGTACTGGGTGTTCCTCATCACCGCCGTCTTCATCGTCGGCATCGCGCTGCAAAGCCTCGGTCTCGTCACCGGCCGCACCGGCATGATCTCGCTCTGCCAGATGTCCTTTGCCGGCGTCGGCGCCTGGGTGACGGGCTATCTGAACCTTATCGGCGCACCGGGCGGGCTTGCCGTCTGGATGCTGATCGGCGGGCTTGCCGCCGTGCCCGTCGGCATCGCCATCGGCCTTCCGGCACTGCGCCTGCGCGGCATCAACCTCGCCATCGTCACCCTCGGTTTCGCGGCGGCCTTCGATACGGTGCTCGCCACCATCACCTTTCCTGGTCAGACGACCTTTACCCAGGTTGTCCGCCCAGAGGCTTTCGACAGCGACAAGGGCTATTTCCTCTTCGTGCTCATGACCTATGGCGTCATCGCCGTGGTTCTGGAATTCGTCAGCCGCTCGCGTCTTGGCGCCGCCTGGCTTGCCGTGCGCCATTCCGAGCGTGCCGCTGCCGCCAACGGCATCAGCATTCCGCGCGCAAAGCTCAGTGCCTTCGCCATCAGCGCCTTCATTTCGGGCATTTCCGGTGGTCTGCTTGCCGGTTATCTCGGCACGCTGGTCTCCGAAAACTTCTCGATGATGCAGTCGCTCGCGCTGTTTGCCGTCGCCACCATGGCCGGCGCGCATTTCGCGCTCGGCGCTATTGCGGGCGGCATGATGATCGTGCTGTTCCCGGAGCTGCTGCGCCGGCTCAACCTGCCGCAGGATGTCGGCAACGTCTTCTTTGCGCTCGGTGCCGTGCAGGCGCTTTCAACCAGCGAGACGATCGCCGAGACCTGGATGCGGCTTGCCCGCAAGCTGCGCCCGAAGCGCGCCGTGGAAGCGGCGACCGCAGCCGGCAGCCTGCCGGACAAGACCCGCCATCCCGCCGGCATTGCACTGGAAGTGCGCGATCTCACCGTGCGCTATGGCACGGTCACGGCGCTCGACAAGGTGAACCTCAAGGTGCCCGCCGGCACGGTGGTCGGCCTCGTTGGTCCGAACGGGGCGGGCAAGTCGACGCTGGTCGATGCCATCGCCGGCTTCCTCTATCGTTACGACGGTTCGATCCTGCTGAACGGCAAGCCGCTCGAAGGAATCTCCGCGACGTCCCGTTCCAAGCTCGGCATCCGCCGCACCTGGCAGACGACGCGCATCGCGCCGGAACTGCGCGTCGGCGAGTATATCCGCCTTGCCGCCGGCCCGATCAGCGAAAGCGAGCTGGAAAGCCTGCTCGCCTGGTTCGGCTGCCCCGGCCCGGCAACGCCGATCTCCACCGTCGATGTCGGCACGCGCCGTCTGCTCGACGTCGCGGGCGCGGTTGCTTCCCGCGCGCCTGTCATCCTACTCGACGAACCGGCCGCCGGCGTCTCCTATGACGAGGCGCTGAAACTGGGAGCGCGCATCGCCGCTATCCCCGAGACCTTTGGCAGCGCGGTGCTCCTCATCGAGCACGACATGGATCTCGTGCGGCGGGCCTGCTCGGTGATCACCGTGTTCGATTTCGGACGCGTAATCGCCTCGGGTGCCCCCGCAGCAGTGCTGGACATGCCCGTGGTGCAGAAGGCCTATATGGGTGTCGAATTCGAGGAGGCCGCAGAGTGACCACGTTTTCCATCGGTGCGTTGCAGGTCGATCGGTCCGGCATTCCCGTCATCCGCGGTGTGGATCTAGAAGCCAAGGGCGGCGAGATCAGCGTGCTGCTCGGCTCCAACGGTGCCGGCAAGACGACCTTTCTCGAAAGCCTCTCCGGCATCATCCCGGTCCGTTCGGGCTTCATCAATCTCGACGGGATGGAGCTCGCCAAGCTGCGCCCCGGTGCCCGCGCCAAGGCGGGTCTGAGCCATGTCGAGCAGGGCCGCACCGTCTTCCCGGCCATGACGACGGAAGAAAATCTCAAGGTGGCGCTGCATCCCGATGCGGACCTGAAGGAGGCCTATGACCTCTTTCCGGAGCTTTTCCAGCGCCGGAATGTCGAGGCGGGCATGCTGTCGGGCGGCGAGCAGCAGATGGTCGTCATCGCCCGCTCCATCGTCAACCGGCCGCGTGTCATCCTCATCGACGAGATGTCGTCTGGCCTTGCGCCCGTCATCGTCAGCCGCCTGATGCGGGCGGTGCGGCAGCTCGCCGACGACGGCATGGCGGTGGTGCTGGTGGAGCAGTTTGCGGCCCTTGCGCTGGCCATCGGCAACCGGGCCTATGTGCTGCGCCGCGGCCAGATCGTCTACGATGGCGACTGCACGGCGCTGGCGAAGGACCCCGCGCATCTGCACCGGCTCTATCTCGGCGATGCCGCGGCCTGATTTGCTTAACAGGTGAATCACATTGACTCGGCGGCCAGGGCGGCGCATCCTTGCCGTCCCGTTCCGCGCTATCCGTGCGGCGCGACCGACCTTTGTTGGGAGGCAAAGTTGGATCTCGTTCAGCACAAGACCCTCGTGCCGGAGGCCTGGGCGCCGGTATCCTACGATCAATGGGCCGACGATCTGCGCTCGATCTGCGGCAATTTCAATCCGAAGACCATGGAGCGCGGCGACGACGTGCTGGGCGCGGCCCGGCGCATCGATGTCTGCGGCATGGAATTCGCCCATGTCTCCAACGATCTCGAATATGTGCGGCGCGGCTGGGACGATATCCGCCGTGACCCGAATGAGCACCTCTTCCTCATCGTGCAGATTGAGGGTAGCTGCGGGCTGGAGCATGGCGACCGGCAGAACGTGCTCGATGTCGGCGAATGCATCCTTGTCGATTCCACGCGTCCGACGACCTTTCATTTCGGCGGGCATTTCTCCAACCACATCTCGCTGCATCTGCCGCGCCAGATGATGTATTCCGACAGCCGCATTCATTTCGACGTGGCGCGCAAGCTTTTCGCCTATGATCCGATGGCGCAGATGCTGCATGCGTTGATCGCCAAGATCATGACGACGGCGGAATCGGATTCCGCCTCGCCGCATCTGCGCCAGCTGATGTTCACGGCGACGCGACAGGCCTTTCATTCCAGCCGCGAGACGGAGCCGCTGCATGCGTTGCATGACAGCGCCAGCAAGCGCCTGCAGATGGTCGACATGCTGATCGACCGGCATCTGACGGAAAACGACCTCTCCGCCCGCTGGCTGGCAACGAGGCTGGGCATCTCGATCCGCACCCTGCAGCAGGATTTCCAGGGCATGGGGGTCACCTGCACCACCATCATCCGCGACAAGCGGCTGCGGCTCGCCAAGGAAAAGATCGAGCAGCTGAAAGAGCAGAAATCCGGCGGCACTATCGCCGAGGTGGCCTATTCCGCTGGCTTCAACGACATTTCCTATTTCAACCGCAGCTTCAAGGAACTGTTCGACTGCGCGCCGACGGACCTCCTGAAGGGCGCGGAACGCTGACCATCTGCGCTCCGGTCCAAGCCGGCGCGCGCTTCTCCCCAAGACGGCTGTAAGCCGCGCGGCGATACTCCTCCCGACAGTCAAGGGAGGACATGACTTTGAAGCAGTACACGCTGCTCATCGGCGGCGAACGCGTCGCCACGCCCCACCACGCCGAAGTGCGTAATCCGTCGACCGGTGACGTCGTCGGGCTGATGCCGCTGGCAAGCGAGGCCGATCTGGACCGCGCAGTGGCCGCTGCCGCCGCCGCCTTCGAGACCTGGTCGAAGACGGATGACGCGCTGCGCGCCAACGCCTGCCGCACCATCGCGGAAAAGCTCGGCGAGCAGGCCGAGGAGGTCGCCCGCCTGCTGACGCTGGAGCAGGGCAAGCCGCTCAACGGCCTTGGCTCGCGCTTCGAACTGGGCGGCGCGCTCGCCTGGACGCGCCACACCGCCGAACTCAGCCTGCCTGTCGAACTGGTGCAGGACGACAATGAAGGCCGTGTCGAAATCCACCGCAAGCCGGTCGGCGTCACGGGGTCGATCACGCCGTGGAACTGGCCAGTCATGATTGCCTGCTGGCACATCATCCCCGCCGTGCGCGCCGGCAACACCGTCGTCATCAAGCCGTCGCCGCTGACGCCGCTCTCCACCATCCGTCTGGTCGAGATCATCAACGAGGTCCTGCCGCCGGGTGTCGTCAATGTCGTGACCGGCGAGAATGCCATCGGTGCCGCTTTGTCGGCTCATCCCGGCATCGCCAAGATGACCTTCACCGGCTCAACCGAGACGGGCAAGAAGATCATGGCCTCGGCCGTCGCCACCCTGAAGCGCCTGACGCTGGAACTCGGCGGCAACGATGCCGGCATCGTGTTGCCCGATGCCGATCCGGCGCGGATCGCAGAGGGCCTGTTCTGGGGCGCCTTCATCAACAACGGCCAGACTTGCGCGGCGCTGAAGCGGCTCTACGTGCATGACAGCCTCTATGACGACGTCTGCCAGCGGCTTGCTGACTATGCGGCGAACATTCCCGTCGGCGACGGCCTCGACGAGAAGAGCATTCTCGGCCCCGTCCAGAATGCCATGCAGTTCGACAAGGTGCGCGAGCTGGTCGCGGACGCCAAGGCGAAGGGCGGCCGCATCCTCATCGGCGGCGAAGCGCCAGCGGGCGAAGGCTATTTCTACCCGATCACGCTGGTTGCCGACGTCGACAATGGCGTGCGGCTGGTGGACGAGGAGCAGTTCGGCCCCGTCCTGCCGATCATCCGCTACAGCGATCTCGACGAGGTGATCCGGCGCGCCAACGACAACCCCGCCGGCCTCGGCGGTTCGGTCTGGTCTGGCGATCCGGACAAGGCGCGCGCCGTCGCACTCCAGCTCGAATGCGGCTCGGTCTGGATCAACAAACACGGTGCCATCCAGCCGAACGCGCCCTTCGGTGGTGTCAAGCAGTCCGGCATCGGCGTCGAGTTCGGTGTCGATGGTCTCAAGGAATTCACCACGATCCAGACGGTGCTGAGCTGATGGGCGGGACCTACGATTACATCGTTGTCGGTGGCGGCTCGGCCGGGTGCGTCGTCGTCAACCGTCTTTCGGAAAATCCCGCGAACCGGGTGCTGCTGATCGAATCCGGCCGGCGCGACAAGGATCCGTGGATCCATATCCCCGCAACCTTCTTCAAGGTGCTCGGCAAGGGGATCGATATCCATCCCTATGCCTCCGATCCGCAGCCGGGCCTCAACGGTCGTCCGTCGATCGTTCCGCAGGGCAATGTGCTGGGCGGTGGCTCCTCGCTCAATGCGATGATCTATATCCGTGGCCATCGCAACGACTACGATACCTGGTCGCAGATGGGCTGCCGCGGCTGGTCCTATGACGAGGTGCTGCCGGTCTTCAAGGCGCTGGAGAACAACCAGGCCTTCAACGGGCAGTATCACGGGCAGGACGGTACGCTCACCGTCTCCAATCCCCGCCACCGCCATCCCCTGTCGGAAGCTTTCGTCAAGGCGGCCGTCGAATCCGGCCTGAAGCCGAATGCCGATTTTAACGGCGCGGACCAGGAAGGCGTCGGCTTCTACCAGAGCACCACCAAAAACGGCCGGCGCTGGAGTTCGGCCATGGCCTTCCTGCGCGAGGCGGAAAAGCGGCCGAATGTGACCGTGCTGACCGATCGCAAGGTGGCGCGCGTGCTGTTCGAAGGTCGCAAGGCCATCGGTGTCGAGTTGCTCGATGGCACCATCTATCGCGCGAACCGCGAGATCGTGCTTGCCGCCGGCGCCATCGCGACGCCGCGGCTGTTGCAGCTCTCCGGCATCGGCAACGGCAAACATCTCGCCTCACTCGGCATCGATATCGTGGCGGACCTGCCGGGTGTCGGCGAGAACTATCAGGACCATATGGAGGTGCCGGTTCAGGCCGAAACGTTCGAGCCGATTTCCATCCTCGGTCACGATACCGGCCTGAAGGCCGTCGGTCACATGCTGCGCTATCTCACGTCGAAGCAGGGGCTCCTGACCTCGAATGTGGTGGAATGCGGCGGTTTCGTCGATACGCTGGGTGTCGGCCAGCCGGACGTGCAGTTCCATGTTTTGCCGGTGCTGATCGGTTTCGTCGATCGCGAGCCGGAACCGGGCCATGGCTTTTCTATCGGCCCCTGCTACCTGCGACCGCGTTCGCGCGGTTCGATCCGCATCACCGCTGCCGATCCTGCGGCGAAGGTCGATTTCAACGCCAATGTGCTCTCCGATCGGGAGGATGTCGAAACGCTGGTGCGTGGCGTCAAGGCGGCGATCCGCATTCTCGACACCCCGTCGATGCAGGCGATCGTCAAGCGCCGTGTTTTGCCGCGTCCCGGTGTCGAGGACGATGCGACGGCGCTGGAAGACTATATCCGCCAGAGCGCGAAAACCGTGTTCCATCCCGCCGGTACGGCGAAGATGGGCCGCGATGACGACCCAATGGCCGTCGTGACGCCGGAGCTGAAGGTGCGCGGCGTCGAGGGCCTGCGCGTCGCCGATGCCTCGGTCATGCCGACGCTCGTCTCCGGCAACACCAATGCGCCCTGCATGATGATCGGCGCCCGCGCCGCAGCCTTCATAACGGCACGCTGAAAAACGGCCGGCGCGGAGGAGCGCCGGCCGGTCAAAAACCAAGGAGGAGGAAACCATGATGAAAGTGTTGAAGGGACTGCTAGTCGGCCTGGCGTTCAGCCTTGCCGGCACGGCAGGCGCACATGCGGCCGCATCCTGCGGCGACGGTACGGGCACGGCCGCGACCGGCGAACCGATCGTCATCGGCGCGATCACCGGCAAGACCGGGCCGGACGACTTTTCGAACTCGACCAAGGCGGCAAAAGCCTATTTCGATTGCCTCAACGCCAATGGCGGCATCAAGGGCCGCCCGGTGAAATATCTCGTCGAGGACGACCAGTGGGATCCGGAAAAGGCGGCCCAGCTTGCGGCAAAGCTCGTCGATGACGAGAAGGCCGTGCTGATGGTCGGCAATTCGAGCTATGTCGAATGCGGGGCGAACGCCGACTACTACAAGAAGAGCGGCATCTATGTCGTGGCCGGCGTCGGCGTGCCGCGCGAATGCTTCTTTGCTGAAAACTACGCGCCGACGAATGCCGGCCCGCGCGTCTCCATGCTCGGCGCCATGGGCTATGCGCTCGACCAGCTTGCCGCCAAGTCGGTCGTCTGCATCGGCCCGAACATACCCAATGTCGGCACCTGGTCCTGCGATGGCGTGATGCTGCTCGCCAAGGAAAAGGGTTTTGCCGCCGAGACGATCCTGATGGATCCGGGCAGTGCGGATGCCACCTCGATCATGCTGCAGGCCGCCGCCAGCAAGCCCGATGTCATCGTGCTCGGCATGTCCAAGGGCGTCGCGATACCGCTGCTCGTCGCTGCCGAGGAGCAGGGCCTGAACGAGCAGATCAAGTTCCTGTCGGCCGCGTCCGCCTATGACCTCTCCGTGCCGGAAACGCTCGGTGCCGGTTGGGATGGCAAGTTCTACGTCAACATGGAGTTCAACGACCTCGAGGCAACGACGCCCGACAATGCCAACTGGCTTGCCGTGATGGACGAATACGGCCAGGCCTCCGACCCACGCGACACCTTCGCCCAGGCCGGTTACCTCGCCGCGCGCATCGCCGAAAAGGCCCTGATGAGCCTCGACAGCGCCAACATCACCCGCGAGACCGTCTCGGCCGCGGTGCGTGGCGTCAAGGACTTCAAGAGCGATATCTTCTGCGCGCCCTGGTATTTCGGTGAGGGGCAGCCGCGCCACAATGCCAATTCGACGACGCGCATGGCGATCAGCGAAGGCGGCAAGTGGAAGGTCGTTTCCGATTGCGCGCCGTCGCCGGATCCGGAGCTGAAGGATGTGCGCGCCTTCGAGGCCAGCCTGAAGTGATCGATCGACCCTGCGGGCATCGTGTCCCGCAGGGTCTCCTTTCCCGCATGATCGAGGGCCTCATGTCTCTCCTGCCATTCCTGATTTCCGGCCTGGGGATCGGCGCGGTCTACGCGCTGTCCGGCGTCGGTCTCGTCATTCTCTACCGCTCGACCGGGGTTCTCAATTTCGCCTTCGGCGCCTTCGGTGCGCTCGGCGCCCATGTCGCCTGGCAGGTCCTGCAATGGAACTGGCCGCTGGCGCTGGCCATTCTCCTCGGTGTCCTCACCTCAACCTTGGTGAGCTTTCTCTACGGCCGCCTTTTCGCGCCGCTGCTCTCCCACCGCGACATCGTCGTGCGCGCCGTCGGCACGCTGGCGCCGGCGCTGGTGCTGATCGCCGCCATAGGCATCATCTGGGGCGAGTTGCCGCGCCGCCTGCAGTTTCCGACCGACCAGATGTATCTCACCGTTTTTGGCGTGCGGCTCACTTTTACGCGGTTGATCGCGCTCGTCCTGTCGCTTGCCATGGTCGGCGCCATCACGCTGCTCCTGAACCGCACCCGTCTCGGCCTCGACATGCGCGCGCTTGCCAATGACCGCGACCTCTCCGCCATTCTCGGCGTGCGTGTGCTGCATACGGAGACGGCGGCCTGGGTCATCACCGGCCTGTTCTCCGGCCTCGCCGGCCTGCTGCTGGCCGATCTCGTACGCCTGCAGGGCACGTTCCTGACCTTCGTCGTCATCCCGGCCATCGCCGCCGCGATCCTCGGCCAGCTGCGCTCGCTCTATATCACTGCGATCGCCGGTGTCGGCATCGGCCTTGCCGAGGCCGTGCTGACGCCGATCACGCTGATCTCGCCCTATCGTGCCGCCGCCCCTTTCGTCATCGCGCTCATCGCCGTGACCATTCTCGGCAGCACCTCCCGTGCCTCGATGAGGGACCGATGAACACTGAGAGAACCCTTGTCCCGGCCGCCGTGCCGCTTGCCCCGGAAGTGACCGTTCGAAAGCCGCGCCCGCTGCTTGCCGTAGCCCTTGCCATGGCGATCTTTTCCGCTGCCGTCGCGCTTCTCGCCAATGCCTTCTGGCTCTCGGCGCTGACCTCGGCCATGGCGCTGTCGCTTTCCGTCGCCGGCGTTGCGGTGCTCTATGGCCAGCTCGGGCTCGTCTCGCTCTGCCAGTTCGCGCTGGTCGGCGTCGGCGGCTGGGTGACGCTGCGCATAGGTCATGGTTTGCAGCCGCCCTTCGAGGTGAGCCTGCTTGCCGGCGGCGTGGTCGCGGCGCTGCTCGGCCTGCTGTTCGGCGTGCCGGCGCTCCGCCTGCGCGGCCTCTATCTCGCGCTGGTGACGCTGATGCTGGCCGGCGCCTTCCAGATCGTCATTTCCGCCTGGGGTTTTCCCGATGGCGGCCCGGGTTTCCTCGGCCGCGCCGATGGGGTGGGCCGCTCCATGCTGGCGCGTCCGGCGCTCGCAACCGAGGCGGTGCCGTATTTCCTCTATTGCGCCGTCATCGCGACGCTCGGCCTGATGCTGGTGCAGGCGCACAAGATCACCCGGCCGGGTCGCGCCTGGGCGCTGATCCGCAAGGGCGAGACGGTGGCGATCGCCTCCGGCGTCAATGTGCTCGCCTACAAGGCCTGGGCCTTCGCGCTTTCGGGCTTCCTCGCGGGCATCGCGGGCGGGCTGCTTGCCGGCAATGTCGGTCAGCTGGAAGGCCGCGCCTTCTCCGCCTTCGAAAGCCTCAACCTCTTTGCTTTGGCAACGGTCGGCGGCGCCTTCCACTGGTACGGCGCCGTCATCGCCGGCCTGCTGCTGCGTGCGTTGCCGGCGCTGCTCACCGATCTCGGCATCGACGGTTATGTCACCATCGGCATTTTCGGCGTCGCATTGTTCCACGCGCTGGCAACGGCGCCGACCGGCATTGCCGGAAAGATCGCCGGCCTTCTTGCGCGTTTCACCCGAGGAGCCGGGCGATGATCGAAATCGAGACACTCTCGGTCCGTTTCGGCGGCATCAAGCCGATCGACCAGCTGACCGCCATGCTGAGTGCGCCCGTCTCCGGTCTCATCGGCCCCAACGGTGCCGGCAAGACGACGCTGCTCAACGTGCTCTCCGGCTTCGTGCGCCCGATCGAAGGCGCCATCAAGCTGGATGGCCGGTCGTTGTTGCCGCTCTCGCCGCTGCAACGGGTGCGGGCCGGCTTGCGCCGTTCGTTCCAGACGGAGCAGGTGGTGGAAGACCTGACCGCCCGCGACAATCTCGCGGCCCTCGCCGACAATGTCGCGGCCGTGGGCGAGCGCGGCCGCACGACGGATCGCGCGCTCGATTTCGTCGGTCTCGGCAGCGTCGCCCACCGCCTCGGCGCGCGGCTGAACCTCTTCGAGCGGCGGCTGGTGGAACTCGGCAAATGCCTGATTGGCACGCCGCGCCTGATCCTGCTCGACGAGCCGGCCGCCGGCCTGACGGACGAGGAGGGCGCACGTTTGCGCGACCTCGTGCTCGCCATTCCCGATGCTTTTGGCGCGCAGGTCGTCGTGATCGATCATGATGTGGAGCTCATCCGCGCCATGTGCGCGGAAACGCTTGTGCTCGACTACGGCAAGCGCCTGGCGCTCGGCCGCACCGAAACGGTGCTCGCCGATCCCGATGTCCGCCTCGCCTATCTGGGAGAACTGTGATGTCTGCTGGAACGATCACCGTCGACAATCTCGTCGTCGAGCGTGGCGGCAAGCGCGTGCTGCACGGCATTTCCTTCGCGCTTCAGCCGGGCGCGATCAGCACGCTTCTCGGCGCGAACGGCGCCGGCAAATCCAGCACCGTCATGGCGCTCTCCGGCGCCATTCCCACGGCATCGGGCAGCGTCTCGCTCGGCGATCTCAGGTTGACGGGGCTTTCGCCCGATGCGGTGCGCCGGCGCGGCGTGGCCATGGTGCCGGAAGGGCACCGCGTGCTTGGCCAGATGAGCGTCGAGGACAATCTACTCGTCTCGGTGCTGGAGCGGGGTACTGCGGCGCGGCGCGACGGGCTGGCACGGGCCTTCGCCATCTTTCCGGAACTCGAAGCCCGCCGCCATCAGCTTGCCGGCGACCTCTCGGGCGGCCAGAAGCAGATGGTGGCGATGGCGCAGGCCTTTCTGGCAAAACCGCGCTTCATGATCGTCGACGAACTCTCGCTCGGTCTTGCGCCCGCCATCGTCAAGCGGCTGGCGGAGGCGCTCACGCTTGCCGCCCAGGACGGCATCGGTGTGCTGCTGATCGAGCAGTTCGCCAATCTGGCGCTGGGTCTTGCCAGCCACGCGTTGGTGATGGAGCGTGGCCGCATCGTCTTCGACGGATTCTCGCAAACCCTGCGCCAGCAGCCGGATATCCTCCACGGCGCCTATCTGGCGGTGTGAACCATGGGCACGCTTTCGCCGCTCGAAGCCGCAACCGGCACGGATGTTCGCTTCGTCGCCCGCCGGCTGTTCGGCTCCGTGCGGCTGCATTTTTCCGAGGGGCGGGAGCGGGCGAGCCGCATCGTTTCAGCAAAACTCGGCCAGTGCCGGTTGACGCGGCTGAATGCGGAGGCGCATCTGGTCGATGGCAGCCGTGTGCTGTCCGATGGCAACAGGCCGGATATGATCAAGCTGATCATCCAGCCGCATGGCCGCTCCCTCTTCCATCAGGGCGGCTGCGATCTGACCGTCGGTTCGCAGGCCCTGGTGATTTACGATCCCGCCTACAGCTACCGGCTCGAAAACCCCATGCCCGTCGAGGTGCTGATGTTGCAGGTGCCGCGCGAGACGTTGCCGCGTGCGGTGGTCGGACGCCTGCGCCGGCCGATGGCAGCACCACTGGCGCCCGGCGGGCTGCAAAACATTCTGCTCTCGATGATGCAGGGGGCTGTGGTCGAGATGGACCGGCTCGATGCCGCCGGCCGCGAAAGCCTCGGCCGGGCGATGGCGGATCTGACGCGCACCATCATCACCGATTGCTCGCTGGCCGACCACCCGACCGATGCGCCGCCGCTGGCTTTGCTGTTCGATCGCATCAAGGCTTACGTGGCGGACAATATCCAGCGCACCGATCTCGATGCGTCTGATATCGCGCGGCGCATGGGCTGTTCGGTGCGCTATGTCTATCGGGCCTTCGAGGCGCAGGGCCTCACACCGGCCGATTTCATCTGGGAACAGCGCCTTCAGACGGCGGCCGAAGCGCTGCGCAACCGTCCGGTCCGTCCCGGCTCCATTGCCGAAGTCGCCTTCGAATTCGGCTTTTCCTCCAGCGCGCATTTTTCACGGCTCTTTCGCCAGCGCTATGACAAGACGCCGTCGCAATGGCGGGAGGCGGCGGAGTGATCCGCCGCCTCCGTGGGTGCTTCAGGCCTGCATCGCCTCGGCGACGCGCAGCGTGTCGGTGAACTGCTCGAAGCGGCGGATCTTGTCGTCCGCCACGCCCCAGACATGCACGACGCGCACATTGATCGCCTTGCCGGTCGCCTTGTAGGCGGCCGTGTAGTTGCCGATGGCGACCACGTCGTTGCCGGTATCGAGAAGGCGCTCCAGCGTGAAGGTGTAGCCGTCCCAGGCCGCACCCAATGCTGCGAAGACATTCTGCACGATGGCATCGGGACCGACATAGGTGCCGGCGCAGGGAAAGCCGTCCATTTCGGTCCAGCGGCAATCCTCGGCGATATCGGCGAGCATGCCGGCCATGTCGCGGCGGGCATTGGCGTCGTAGTGGGCTTTGACGATGTCGTAAGCGGTGCGCATCAGACGGGTGCCTCGCCGGGCTGGTAGAAGGTTACGGAGGCCTTGCGGATGAAGGCGCCGGCATTGCTGTTCTGGACCGCGCCCTCACCGTTGATGCCGAGGAACTTGCCCGTCGAGCGCATGTCGGCGAAGTTGTAGAAGAAGGTGGAGGCGACCGGGATCTTGAACTCGCGGAAGGTGAAGATGTACTGCCCCTCGGCGAATTTGTAGGTGGTGGCGAGGTCCACGTCGCCATGGCCGCGCTGCACGCCGACCAGGCACTGCCAGGCATAGCGCTTGGAGGACAGGTAGGTGTGCTCATAGACATGGTTGGGGCTGTAGGTGAAATGGGCGCGCAGGCCGATCAGGTCGCGCGTTTCCTCCGGCACAATGCCGCTCGCTTCGCCGCCGGCAATCACGCCCGGCCGGAAGATCTGGCCGACCTGCGGTTCGCCCACCGTCTCCTCCTTCGAGCGCACGATCGAGAGGATCGACAGCGCGCGGCGGGAGGCGAGGTTGAGGATGACGGTCTCGGCTTCGAGCGGTTTTTCGGCGAAGGCGATCTCGACGAAATAGGTGTCGGGGGCGACCTCGACCACCTCGACGCTGTCGGTGCCTGAACCGGAGGCGTCGTTCCAGGTCACCTTGTCCTTGATGAAATCGAGGGCGAGCTCGCGGCCGTCATCGAAATGGACGGTGTGTTTCGTGCCGGCCAGCGCTTCGGTCAAAGGCAGGCGGTTGGTGTCGATGCCATAGGCGAACTGGTCGTAGGTCTTCCAGTCCTTGGGGTTCTGTTGAGCCATTGAAATTCCTCCTCAATCGACAAGGGCCAGCGTCGGCAGGTCGACGGTGGTGGCGCCGCCGTCCACGGTCAGGATGGCGCCGTTGATCATCGCGGCTTCGCCTGACGCCAGGAAGCAGACGGCATTGGCGACCTCCTCCGGCGTTGCCGGCCGGCCGAGCGGCACGTCCTTGGTGACCAGCGCATAGGCTTCCGCAACCGAGTTCAGCTTGAACTTCTCGATGACCATCTGCATCTCCTCGTCCGCCATCGGCGTCGAGACCCAGCCGGGGCAGATGGTGTTGGTGCGCACCCCGAAGCGGCCGTAGTCGCGTGCGAGCGATTTCGCGAGCCCGATGCAGGCGTGCTTCATGGTGACATAGCCGGCGGCATCCGGTCCGGCGAACAGGCCCGCGATCGACGACAGGACGACGATGTTGCCCTTGGAACGCATCAGGTGCGGCAGCGTCTCACGCGCCGAGACGAAGGCGGTGTTGAGGTTGAGCCGCGTGGCGAGCGCCCAAGTCTCGTCGCTCATCGAGACGGTCGGCCCCATGCCGTGACCGCCGGCATTGGCGATCAGGATATCGATGCTGCCGAATTTCTCCGCCGTCGCCGTGACGGCGGCCTTCATGCTGGCGGTATCGGCCGCATCCGCAGCGAAAACGGCGGCGCCGATCTCCTCGGCGACGGCCTGCAACGGCTCCGGCCGTCGGCCGACCAGCGCCACCTTGCCGCCCTCGGCGGCGATGCGCCGCGCGACGGCGGCACCGATACCCGTGCCGCCGCCCGTGACGATGGCAACCTTGTTGTCAAAACGCATGGTTTCCTCCCTTTTCCGCATTGATCATGCAGCGCCGGGGCCATCGCGTCGCGTCCGGTTCTGCACATTCTCTTGTCCAGGGCTGCACCCGGCTGCCCGCCGGGAGATGCGGCTCCCACAAACAAAAAGGCGGCCCGCCGGGCCGCCTCTGGTTCAATAGACCTTTGCCCCTGCCGGCGCCGCGGCCGGCTCGGCGGCCGGCTCCGCGGTTTTGAAGTCGGCGAGCAGTTTCGTCGTAGCATTGGCGAGCAGCGTCACATCGTTGCCGATGGCGACGAAGGTGGCGCCAAGTTCGAGATAGCGCTTGGCAAGGCCGAGATCGCCGATCAGGATGCCGGCCGCCTTGCCATGCGACTGGATCTTCTTCAGCGCCTTCTCCACCTCGGCCTGCACCTCAGGCGCACCGGGTTTGCCAAGGAAACCCATATCGGCGGCGAGGTCGGCCGGGCCGATGAAGACGCCATCGACGCCCTCGGTGCCGGCGATGTCATCGAGCGCTTCGAGGCCGGCGCGGCTTTCGACCTGCAGCAGCAGGCAGACTTCGTCATTGGCCGTCTGGAGGTAATCCACCGTACGGTTGAAGGCCGAGGCACGCGCAAGGGCGGCACCGACGCCGCGTACGCCATGCGGCGGGTAACGCACGGCCTTCACCATCGCCTGCGCCATCGTCTTACTGTCGACCATGGGGATCAGCAGCGTCTGCGCGCCGATATCGAGCAGCTGCTTGACGATCCAGGTCTCGCCGATCGGCGGGCGGATGACGGCGTGGCTTGAAGACCCCTTCATCGCCTGGAGCTGCGAGACGAGCAACGGCACGTCGTTCGGCGCGTGTTCGGCGTCGAGCAGCAGCCAGTCGTAACCCGCCTCGGCGCAGATCTCGACCGTGTAGGGATTGGCGAGCGCCTGCCAGAGGCCGATCTGCGGACGGCCTTCCTTCAGCGCCTGCTTGAAAGGGTTTTTCGGGGCGGGCATCGAAACCTCCTATGCGAAGAACAGGCTGACCGTGCCGTAAGGACCGAAATCGCCTGATATCGTGTCGCCATGGCGGGCCTCGACGGGGCGGATGAACGAGCCGGCGAGCACGATCTGCCCCGCCTCGATGCAGTCGCCATATTGTGCAAGGCGGTTGGCGAGCCAGGCGACGCCGCGGGCTGGCTGGTTGAGCACCCCGGCGCCAAGGCCGGTTTCCTCTACTTCCGCATTGCGGCTGACGATGGCGCCCATCCAGCGCATGTCGATCTGGTCGGGACGCACGGCGCGCCCGCCCGTGACGATGCCGGCATTGGCGGCATTGTCGGAGATCGTGTCGCAGATGCTGCGCGCCTTCTTCGTCTCTGGATCGACGCGCAGGATGCGCGTGTCGAGGATTTCGAGCGCCGGCGTCACGTAGTCCGTGGCGTTCAGCACGTCGAAGGCCGTCACGCCAGGGCCTTTCAGCGGCGCCTTCATCACAAAGGCGATTTCCGCCTCGACGCGCGGCTGGATGAAGCGGTCGGCCGGCACGGTGGCGCCGTCCTCGAAGACCATATCGTCGAACAGCACGCCGGAATCGGGAATGTCGATATTCAACGCATATTGCATGGCCTTGGAGGTGAGGCCGATCTTCCAGCCGATGACCTTGCGGCCGTCGGCGATCTTCTTCTTCACCCAGGCACCCTGGATCGCATAGGCGTCGTCCATGGTGATGCCGGGGTGTTTCAGCGAGAGCAGGCCCGTCTGGACGCGCGTGCGCTCGGCCTCATCGAGGCCAAGCGCTGCGGCGCGGATCTCGTCTTGCGTCATCATGGTCAGAAAACCTCGTCGGCGATGGTGTTGCGCAAGAGGCCGATGCCCTCGGCCTCCACTTCTACCACGTCGCCCGGCTTCAGCCAGATCGGCGGGTCGAAGCGTGCACCGGCACCCGTCGGCGTGCCGCACACGATGACGTCGCCCGGTACGAGTGTGGTGAAGGTGGAGATGTAATTGATGATCTTGCGGAAGGAGAAGATCATCCGGCTGGTGCGATCCTGCTGGCGCACCTCGCCGTTGACGCGGGTTTCGAGCTTGATGTCGGCGAGCTGGCTTTCGTCCTTATAAGGCACCAGCCAAGGGCCGATGGAGCCGGTGGCGTCGAAATTCTTGCCCTGGGTGACGTTGAATTTCGCATGCCGCACCCAGTCGCGGATCGTGCCCTCGTTGCAGAGGGTCAGCGCCGCGATATGATCGAGCGCATCCGCCTCGGCGATACGGCGGCCGCCCTTGCCGATGACGATGGTGACCTCGCCCTCATAGTCGAGCTGCGGGCTTTCCGGCGGACGGATCAGCGGCCGGTCGTGGCCGGTGAAGGAGCGCGGGAAGCGGATGAACAGCGACGGGTTGGCGGGCGCCGCCTTGCCGTCCTTGTATTCCTCGTTACGATCCGGAAAATTCACGCCGACGCAAATGATCTTTTCCGGTGCCGGGATCGGGATCTCGTAGGTGATCTCGGAGAGCAGGAAATCCGGCTGGCGATCGGCCGCAGCTTCGACGAGTTCGTCGAAGGCGTTGGCCTCGACCACTTCCCGCAGTGTCGGGAAGCGATCGCCGAAACGGGCGGCGAGATCGATGACGCCGTTGCCCGTGACCAGGCCATAGGCTTTGCGCCCGCCCGTGGTGAAGCTCGCAAATCGGGGGTGGTTCACGTCCATGGTCTGATCCCTTCCTTACGGCGCGATGATCGGCTGGGACTTCAGCTTGGCGTCCTCAGGCTCGACGCCGGCAAAGAGGCTGCCGTGCTCGAACCAGGACTTCGGTGCAGCGGCGCCCCAGAGCGTCTGGCGCTGCGGGTCCTTGAGGTCCCACTTGATGGGCTCGAGATCCGGGTCGACGGTCTGGTAGTCCGAGCAGTAGATCTCGATGCGATGACCATCGGGATCGAGGATATAGAGGAAGAAGGCATTGGAAATGCCGTGGCGGCCGGGGCCGCGCTCGATGTTGGAGACCCAGCCGGTCGTCGCCATGAGGTCGAGCAGGTCGATGATGTTGAGCGGCGTCGGCACCCAGAAGGCGGTGTGGTGCAGGCGGGGCCCGCGGCCATTGGTGAAGGCGATGTCGTGCACGCCGCCCTTGCGGTGCGTCCAGGCGGCCCAGAGGCGGCCGGTTTCGGCATCCTCGGTATATTCCGTCACGCGGAAGCCGAGCTCGTTATAGAAGGCGACGGAAGCGTCGACGTCGGGCGAGAAGCAGTTGAAGTGATCGATACGCAGCGGCTTCACGCCGCGATAGAGCGCGTATTTCTGGTGGATCGGCGGCAGGCGTTCCATCTTGGTGTAGAATTCCAGCGGGATGCCCATCGGGTCACGCGTGCGGAAGGTGCGGCCCTGATAGGGACGCTCGACCCATTCCACCGGCAGGCCTTTGCCCTTGAAGAAATGCACGGCCTTGTCGAGATCGTCCTCGTCGAAGACCTTGAAGCCGAGGTCGCGGGCCTCGGGCTTGTCGGACTTCTTTAGCACGATGCAGTGATGGCCGCGCTCTTCCATGGCGCGCAGATAGATCGTGTCGGCGGTCTCGTCCGTCACCTGCAGGCCGAGCGTATCGACATAGAAGGCGCGCGACTTGGCAAGATCGGTGACGCCGAATTCGACATGGCTGAGGCGCACGATGTTGAAGGCCGGGTAGAGATTGGGCTGGGGTACGGGCATGTTGTCCTCCTCAAGCCCGCCTCAAGAAACGAGGACGGGCGCAGTCTATGAACAAGCGGGATCAGCCGCCGAGTTTCGGGCCGGCGGCTTAACCGCCGAGTTTCGGGATCGCGTGGGCGCGGATGGCGAAGGCGATGTTCTTCGTTTCCATGTAGAAATCGAAGGACCAGTCGCCGCCATCGCGGCCGATGCCGGAATTCTTGACGCCGCCGAAGGGCGTGGGCAGGTGTCGGACGTTTTCCGAGTTCACCCAGATCATGCCCGCATCGAGATGATCGGTGAAGCGGAAGGCGCGGGTGACGTCAGCCGTCCAGAGATAGCCGGTGAGGCCGTACTGGACGTCGTTGGCGAGTGCCAGCGCCTCGGCCTCGTCCTTGAAGGGGATGGCCGTCAACACGGGGCCGAAGATCTCTTCCTGGGCGATGCGCATCTGGTTGTTGGCGCCGGTGAACAGTGTCGGCGAGACATAGCAGCCGCCGCCGGGCCCGGCGAATTTCTCGCCGCCGGCTGCAACCGTCGCGCCCTCGGACTTGCCAATCTCGATATATTCGAGAACCTTCTTCTCGTGCACCGGATGGATCAGCGGGCCGACGACCGTTTCCGGGTCGAGCGGATGGCCGACCTTGATGCGCTTGGCCTTTTCCGCGACCAGCCCGGTGAATTTGTCATAGATGCTCTCTTCCACCAGCAGGCGGGAGGAGGAGGTGCAGCGCTCGCCGTTCAGCGAATAGATCATGAAGACGGCAGCATCCGCGGCGCGTTCGAGGTCCGCATCGGCGAAGACCACGACGGGGTTCTTGCCGCCAAGTTCGAAATGCACGCGCTTCAGCGTGTCGGCGCCCTGCTTCATGATCATCGAGCCGGTGCGGCTTTCGCCGACAAAGCCGATCGCCTTGATGAGGGGGTGTTCGGTCAGTGCCTTGCCGGCATCCTCGCCGAAACCGTTGACGAGGTTCCACACACCTTTCGGCAGGCCGGCGCTTTCGGCGATCTCGACGAGCAGGCGGGCCGTCAGCGGCGAGAATTCGGCCGGCTTGTGCACGATGGTGCAGCCGGCGGCGAGCGCAGGCGCAATCTTCCACGTGGAGAGCATGAACGGCGTGTTCCACGGCGTGATGATACCGACAGGGCCGATCGGCACGCGGGTCGTCATGTTGACTTGGTTTTCCGTGCGCAACGTCTTGCCGTCGCGGGCTTCCGGCGCGCGGTCGGCGAAGAAGCGGAAGTTTTCAGCGCCACGGAGAGCCGCCTTGGCCATGAAACGCAACGACTGCCCGGTATCCATGCATTCGACGAAGGCGATTTCTTCGGCGCGGGCGACGATGGCGTCGGCGACCTTGTGCAGGAGTTTCTTGCGCGTGTCGCCCGGCATCGCAGACCATTCCGCGAAGGCGGCCTTGGCGGCCTTGGCGGCACGGTCGATATCGGCGGCCGTGCCCCGCGCCACCGTCGCCAAAGGCTTCAAGTCGATGGGAGAGATGCTTTCAAAGGTCGCGCCGTCGCCGCCGCCCACGTCTTCGCCGGCGATGCGGTTCAGTACGCCCTTTTCCTTGAAGCGGGCGAGATAGGTTTCCGCCTTCGCGATGTTTTCCTGAAGTTTCGACATGGGGTTTCCTGTTATTTGCCGCGCAGGCGCGGATGAATGGCGTTCTTCTTCCAGCTCAACTCCGCGTCGATCTCACGGATTTCGAGCGAGAGCGCGAAATGCGGCGTCTCGAAAAGAGGAGCGAGCAGCCGGCCGGCGGTGGAAAACAGCGCCTCGCCGGTGCGCTTCTTCTCTTCCGCGCTACGGCACTTGCCGATGCGTAGGTTCAGGTCGATGAAGGCGTTTTCCGCCAGCCGGTCGGCGATGGCATAGTGATCGGCCTTGAGGGCGCGCACACGCACGGCGCCAACTTCGAAGAGCCCGGTTTCCAGCAGCGTTTCGAGAAGCGCTCCGCAGAGCGCGTCAAGGTCGGTGCGGCCTTCGAGATTGGCCGAATATTCGACGGTGAGATGCGGCATTGTTCCTCCCCACATGCAGTCTTTTATTTAACATGTTAAATAGAGGAGCGCTTGTCAAGAGGATTGTATCGTCATCAGCCGCCGAAGCTGCCGGTCTGGGTCGGCACATGCACATAGTTGCGGTCGAAATAGATGAGCGCATGCCCGTCGCGCCTGCTACGGATGTCCACGACCTCGCCGATGAGAATGTTGTGCGTGCCGACGAGCCGCGCTTCCGTCAGCCGGCAGTCGAAGGAAACGATGGCGTCGGTCAGCGCCTGGTTGCCGGAGGGAAGGTCCGTCCAGGTCGCATCGGCATAGCGTGCCTCCATGTCGGCCCGCTGGCCGGCGAAGGAGGCGGCCAGCGTCTTGTGTTCCTGGGTGAGCACGTTGACGCAGAAACGGCGGTTCTCGATGAACAGGCCGGTCTGGGCCGAACGGCTGTTCATGCAGACGAGCAGCGTTGGCGGCTCGTCCGTCACGGAGCACATGGCGGTGGCGGTGAAGCCGCCGCGACCGGCGGCTCCCTTGGTGGTAATCACGTTGACGGGCGCGCAGACCCGGGCCATCGCATTGCGGAATTCGGTCTTGGAGATGGTAAGGTCCATGGCCCCGCCCTCATTCGGCAGCGTTGCGCAGGGCGTCGTCGCCAAGCGGCGGCAGCCAGGTGTCGCCCGTCCAGCCGGTCTCGTCGTAATCGGCCATGCACTGGTCGACGAGGGCTTCCATCTCCCGGAGACGTCCGCCGCGCTCGGCACCCTTCAGCACCTGCAGGCGAACCTCTTCCGGCGCGCCGGCATAATTCAGCTCGTAGAGCGCATGGCGGCCGCCGAATTCCGTGCCGGTCGCATCCCATAAGAGTTTCATGATCTTGATGCGCTCGATATGGCCCATATTGTCGGAGCCGCGGACATATTGCGCGAGATAGCGGTCGATCTCCGGATTGGCGAAATCCTTGGCCGAGGAGGGCAGGTATATGAGGCCCGAGGCGACGGTGCGGCGCACGATGTCGATGACCTTCGGATAGGCTTCCGACATGAAGGTGCGGTAGCAGAGCGCAGCCTCGAGGTTCGGCAGCACGGCGCCGTTCGCCCAGGGGATCGGGTTGTAGGCCATGGCGTTGGAGAAGGCCCAGAACTGGTGGCGGATCGCGATGACCTCGCCGAGCATCGCCTGGTTGCCGCGGAAGGCATCGCCGCCGGTGGCGCGCAGCGCCTTGGCAAGCAGACCGGCCAAAAAGTCCATCTTCACCGCCAGGCGCGTGCAGCCCTGGAAGCAATAGCCTTGCATGAAGCCGGAAGCCGGGTGGAAGGACAGGATTTTTGCGGCATCGCGCAGCACCAGCACGTCTTCCCAGGGCACGAAGACATTGTCGAGCACGAGGATCGCGTCGTTCTCGTCGAAGCGCGAGGACAGCGGATAGTCGAACGGGTGGGCCGCCGTATTGGCCGTCTGCTCGTAGGAGACACGGCAGAACATTTTCACGCCCGGCGCATTCATCGGCAGGATGAACATGACCGACAGTGACGGGTCTTCGGTGACGGTCGCCGAGCTCTGGGCGAGGAAATTGTAGTGCGTCAACGCGGAGGAGGTGGCGACGACCTTGGCGCCGGAGACATAGATGCCGGCATCCGTCTCCTTGGTGATGTGCACGAAGACGTCCTTCACCGCGTCCGCCGGCTTGTGGCGGTCGATCGGCGGGTTGACGATGGCGTGGTTCATGAAGAGCACGCTTTCCTGTGCGCGCTTGTGCCAGGAAAGGGCGTTGTCCTTGAAGGGGCCGTACCAGTCGGCATTGGCGCCGAGCGTGTTCATCAGCGCGGCCTTGTAATCCGCCGTGCGGCCCATCCAGCCATAGGACATGCGCGCCCAGTCGGCGATCGCGCCCTGCTGGGCGACGAGATCGGCCGAGGAGTGGGCGACGCGGAAATATTTGTGCGTGTAGCCGCCGGAGCCGGTATCGGTCGGCGAGGTCAGCCGTTCCTGACGCTTGGGATCGTGCAGCGCATCATACATGCGGGCGATGGAGCGGGCGGAATTGCGCATGGAAGGGTGGGTGGTGACGTCGGCGATGCGTTCGCCGTTGATATAGACCTCGCGTCCGTCCCGAAGGCTTGCGAGATATTCGGCGCCGGTGAACGGCCGGGTCTTTTCGCTGCGATGATCTTCCGCGCGCATGGGGTGGTTCTCCTCAAAAATCCTGACAAATGCTAGGTCGGGAACAGCGGATGCGCCATGGACAAAGCGGGCAATTCGCTGGTACTTTTTCCGGCATGACCGCGAGCCGCGATGTTCCAGCCTTTTTCGTCTACGGCGAGCCGAGCCGCGCGCTCGATGTTGGCTTCCTGCATGTCGAAACGGTGATGGAGCGCAAGAGCTTGCATTTCGGGCGGGTCGCGCCGCACAAACACCCGCTGATGGGGCAGCTGACCTATTGGTTCAAGGGCGCGGGGCGCTACCAGATCGAAGACCGGACTTGGAATTTTTCCGCTCCGGCGATCAGTTTTGTGCCGAGCAACGTGGTGCATGGTTTCGAGGTGGACGAGCAGTCCGACGCCATCGTCGTGTCGATCTCCGACGATCTCTTGAGCGCCATGGCATCGCAGGTGGACCTGTCGCTCGCCGCACCCGTGCTGCTCTCCGGAGAGGCCGATGCGCCGGGTTTTTCGCGCATCAGCGCGCTGCTCTATATGGTGATGGACGAGTATCGCGGCGGTGCCGCGGCGAGCCAGCGGGTCATGGCCGGGCTGATTGGCGTCGTGCTGTCGCTGATGGCGCGGCTTGGCGGCACGGTCGGTTTTGAGGCGGCAGCACCCGTGGTGGCGCTCGGGCTGGAGCTGCGCCGGGCGATCGACCGGCACTATCGCGAAGACTGGCCGGTTGGGCGCTATGTAGAGACCCTGGCGACGACGTCCCATCTGCTCGACAAGGCGGCGCGCGCGGTGTTCGGCCAGACGGTGAAGGACATGGTGCTGGAGCGGCGCCTCTTGGAAGCCAAGCGCCTGCTGCGCTTCACCATCCGTCCCATGGAGGATATCGGCCGGGAGATTGGTTTCGAGGATCCGGCCTATTTTTCACGGTTCTTCCGCAAGCGGACGGGTTTTTCCCCCTCGGACTGGCGCCGGCAGAATTCGGAAGCCGCCGGCGCCAATTGATCAGGCATCCTGCCAGGTCGGGGAAAGCTCTTCGCGGAAGGCGAAGCGCACGAGGTGGCGGATGACCACGTCCTTCAGCTGCTCCATATCCTCGGCATTGGGTGCCGTGAGGTCGATGCGCAGCGCGCCGTTCTCCGTCTTCAGCCGGCATTCGCCAATCGAGAAGGTGATCGATCCCGCATGTTCATCGAAGGTGACGGTGAGCTTGTGGGCAAAGTGCTTGCAGAGCTGCTGCAGGTATTTGCTGGCATGCTCGGTCGGGATGGCGGTCGTGCTTGTGGTCATCAGCTTTTCTCCACGGTTTGGGCGGCAAGGTCGAGGGCGGCGGCGATGGCTTCGGCTGAGGCCGCATCGAGATCGCCGCGTTTCAGGCGCAGCCGCAATGCAAGTTTCAGGTTTTCCATGCCGCGAACGACGGGGGCGGGCACGCCCTCGCGGCCGCCGGGGCCTCCGCCGCCGGCCCGTGCCATCAGGTCGTCGATGGCAGCGCGGTTGGCGGCGAGGAAGGCCTTGCCATCAGGCGTGATGCTGTAGCGTTTGCGCCCGCCTTCGGCCGGCTCGATGGCCGCATAGCCCATGTCGTCGAGCCAGGAAAGCGTCGGATAGACGACGCCGGGGCTCGGGCTGTAGCTGCCGCCGAAGCGCTCCTCGACGGTCTTGATCAGTTCATACCCATGGCTCGGCGCATCCGAGATGATGGCGAGCAGCAGCAGGCGCAGTTCGCCATAGTCGAAGAGGCGTCCGCCATGACGGCCGCCCCGGCCGGGACCGTGATGCCGGCCGCGATGGAAGGGACCCGAACGGTCGTCGGGCGGTGAAAAGTGGCGGTGAGGGCCGCATCCCATTCTGTGTCTCATGGTTCCGATATAAATCTCGATATATCGGAAATCAAGATATATCGAGATTTATATCTTTCAAAAGATTTTGCGGGCCGCTATCGTCGTATTCAGAAAAATATAGCGACGGAGTTGAATGTGGTCCGGCTGAACGAAATCCGCGAGAACGAGGTGGCGATACCAGCGCCGGACGTTATGGATGCGGAGATCGTCTTCATCGGCCGCATTTCGACGCCCTGGACCTCGCGCATGGAAACGCCACGGCAGGGGCGTCCTGACGGCCCGGTCTGCACGATCGAGATTTTCGAACCCTGGGTGCAGGCGCTGACGGGCGTCGAGCGCTATGAACGGCTGGAGGTGCTATACTGGCTGCACCAGTCGCGCCGCGATCTCGTGCTGCAAAGCCCGGCCTCGAACGGCGAGGTGCACGGCACGTTTTCGCTGCGCTCGCCGGTGCGGCCGAATCCGATCGGCACCTCGATCGTGCTGCTGGAAAGGATCGAGGGCAACAGGCTCTTCGTGCGCGGCCTCGATTGCCTCGACGGCACGCCGCTTGTTGACCTCAAGCCGGATCGCACGCTCTTCAAGCCGATCGCGCCGCGCCAGAAGGGTGACGACGAGACCGACGAAGTGCATATGTGCAAGAAGGTTGACTAGGGAGCTTTCGGCTCCTTAGTCGTCCACGGCCACCATGACATCCGATGCCTTGACAACGGCATAGGCTTCCTGCCCGGCGGCAAGGCCGAGTTCGTTCACCGCCTCGTTGGTGATGGCGGCGGTGATGATCGAGCCGCCGACATCGATGCGGACATGGGCGGTGGTCGCTCCGAGAATGACTTCAACGATCTTGCCCTTGAGGCGGTTGCGTGCGCTTATTTTCATGCCGGTCTCCTTTGGTTTCGTGGGGAGATTTAGCGGGAATGGGGTGAAATGCTAGGCTGCGCCGTTAATTCGTATTTGAATAGATCATTCCTATGTGCCAGTGTTCGCGCTCTGGAGGAGGCCCGAATGATCGTCGATACCCATCTGCATCTCATCTACCGCGACCGGCTCTCCTATCCCTGGCTTTCCAGTGTGCCGCCGCTCGATGCGGATTTCACGCAGGACCTTTATGCGCGCGAAGCCCGGCGGCTCGGCATCGTCGCGGCGCTGCATATGGAAGTCGACGTTGCCGAAGGCGACATTCCGCATGAAACAGAGATGGTAAAGGGGCTGTCCGGCGAGGCGGGCAGCCTGCTCGTCGGCGCCATCGCCGCCTGCCGGCCGGAATCGCCGGATTTCCCGGCCTATCTCGATACGGTTCTTGCCAATCCCTTCGTGCGCGGTTTCCGCCGCGTGCTGCATGTGATGCCGGATGATCTGTCCGAAGGCGCGCTGTTTCGCGAAAACATCAGGCGTCTGGCGGGTACCGGTCTCAACTTCGATCTTTGCGTCCTGCCGCACCAGATCGACAAGGCGATAGCACTTGCCGATCTCGCGCCCGATGTCTCCTTCGTTCTCGACCATTGCGGCGTGCCTGACATCAAGGGCGGCGGTTTCGACGTCTGGAAGGGGCCGGTCGCCGACATCGCGCGCCGGCCGAACATGACCGTGAAGCTCTCGGGTATCCCGGCCTATGGTTCGGAAAGCTGGACGCTGGAGGACCTGAAGCCCTATTTCGCCCATATCGCCGAAAGCTTCGGCTTCGACCGCATGGTCTGGGGCAGCGACTGGCCAGTCTGCACGCTCGGCGGCGGGCTTTCCACCTGGATCGGCGCGACGCAGGCGCTTCTCTCCGGTGTGAGCCTGGAGGAGAAGCGCCGCGTGTTTTGCGAAAACGCCCGGCGACTGTGGAAGCTCTGATCAGCGCCAGCGCGCGGTGCGGGCGATCCATTCTCGAGCGCGCGCCTCCGGGTCGGTGTTCAGCGTGATGTCCGTCACCACGGCCGCGCTGTCGGCGCCGTTTTCGAAGACGGCGGGCAGGCGATCCGGGTTGAGGCCGCCGATGGCGACGAGCGGGATCGGCGCGATCCGTGTTTTCCAATCCCGCAATTTTTCCGCCCCCTGCGGTGCCCATTTCATCTTTTTCAGGATCGTCGGCCAGACCGGGCCGAGCGCGATGTAATCGGGCTTTGCGGCAAGTGCCGTGTCGAGTTCGGCCTCGTCATGGGTAGAGAGGCCAAGCTTCAGTCCGGCCGCACGGATGGCGGCAATGTCGGCATCTGCAAGGTCCTCCTGCCCGAGATGCACGACGTCGCAGGCCTCCTCGATGGCGATCTGCCAGTGGTCGTTGACGATGAGCTGGCAGCCGTGTTCGGCGCAGGTCGCCTTGGCGCGGCGGATTTCGTCGCGCAGCCGGTGCTCGGGTACGTTTTTCATGCGCAGTTGCACAAGCCTGACGCCGACGGGCACGAGGCGATCGATCCAGTCGGCGCTGTCGACGATGAGGTAGAAGGGGTCGAGCTTCACGAGAACACCGCCTTTCCGATGACGGGCGTGGAGGGGACGGCCATGTCGCGCGGTTCCAGCGGCACGGCCTGATGGGCGAGCCGGCCGGCGGTGATGGTCAGCGCAAAGGCCTCGGCCATGGCTGCGGGATCGCCTGCACCGGCGACGGCGGTGTTGAGCAGCACGGCATCATAGCCGAGCTCCATGACTTGGGCGGCATGCGAGGGCCGGCCGATGCCGGCATCGACGATCAGCGGCACGTCGGGGAAATGTGCGCGAAAACTCCGGAGCGCCGTCGAATTGACCGGCCCCATCGCCGAGCCGATCGGCGCGCACCAGGGCATCAACACACGGCAACCGGCTTCCAGCAGCCTTTCCGCCACGACGAGATCGTCCGTCGTGTAGGGGAAGACCTGGAAGCCCTCGTCGGTGAGGATGCGGGCGGCCGCGACGAGGCCGAAGACATCGGGCTGGAGCGTATCGTGATGACCGATCACCTCGAGCTTGATCCAGTCGGTGCGGAAGACGTCACGCGCCATCTTCGCTGTCAGCACCGCTTCCTTCACGCTGTGGCAACCGGCGGTGTTGGGCAGCACACGCACGCCGAGATCGCGGATCAGCTCGAAGAAAGCACCGCCCGACTTGCCGCCTGCGGTTTCACGACGCAGCGAGATGGTGACGATCTCCGTCTTCGAGCGCCGCACCGCCTCTGCCAGGATGGCCGGAGAGGGGTAACGGGCGGTGCCGAGCAGCAGGCGCGATTGTACGTCGATATCGTAGAGCTTCAGCATATCAGCCCCCCTGCATGGGCGAGAGGATTTCGATACGGTCATGCGCGTCGAGCGGGAACGCGGCACGGTCCTCGCGGTGCACCAGTTCGCCATTGACCGCCGTCGCCAGCCAGTCGCCCTCGTAGTCGAGGGCGAGCAGTAGGTCGGCGAGGTTTGCCGCGGCAACCTCCTGCTCCTCGCCGTTGATGATGAGGGTCATGAGGCCATCCTTTCCGGCTGGGCATGTTCGGCAAACAGCCGGCGCGCGACCTCGCTGGCCATGGCCGGCGCGAGCAGGAAGCCGTGGCGGTAGAGGCCGTTCACATGCAGGGTGTCGCCGTCTTCCGTCACCTGCGGCAGGTTGTCGGGATAGGCGGGGCGAATGCCCGCGCCCGTATCGATCAGCCGCGCCTCGCCGAAGGCGGGGTGCAGACTGTAGGCGGCGTTCAGGAGCTCCATCAGCGAGCGCGCGGCGATGGGGCCGGCATCGTCGCTTTCGATCATCGTCGCGCCGACCATGAAGCGATTGCGCTCCCGCGGGACGATGTAGATCGGATGACGCGGATGCAGCAGGCGGACGGGACGGGAAAGGGTGACGTCGCCGGTTTCAAGCCGCAGCATCTCGCCGCGTACGCCCCGCAGATTGGGCAAGCGCCCGATCTGTGCGGCCCCCGTGCAATCGACGACCCGGTCATAACGGGCCGTGTCACCGCCGGGGCCGAAGAGGAAGCGCATACGCGCCTCCTCAAGCCCCGCCGTCAGCGCGGAGAGCGCCTTGCGCGGGTCGAGATGCGCCTCCTGCCGGAAGAACAGCGCCTTGCGGAAGCGGCCGGCGAGATCCGGCTCCAGGGCGGCGATGGCCTGCTCGTCCAGCCATTCCCAGCCGCTGGTTCGTCCCGCAAAACGCTCAAGCTCACCGGCATCACGCCCGCTGGCCACGACCAGCGTGCCGCGCCGCTGCACATGGCCGGGAAGGGCGGCTTCCCACCAGTCCGCGGCGAGACGGCCGAGCGTCAGCACGGGTTCTTCCGCGCCTTCCCGTTCGCACCAGGGGGCGAGCATGCCGCCGGCAAAGCCGGAGGCACCCTGGCCGATTTTCTCGGCCCGTTCGTGAATGGTGACGTCGAAGCCGTGGCGATAGAGCTGCCAGGCGACCGTCAGGCCGGCGACGCCGGCGCCTTTGACGAGGATGCGCATGGTCATTCTCCCGCAAGCGGCATGTAGAGATCACCGCCCTCGCGGAATTTCTGGGCCATCGTCTCCAGCCCCTCCTTCTGCGCCTCGGCGCGGATATCGTGCGAAATGCGCATGGAGCAGAATTTCGGGCCGCACATGGAGCAGAAATGCGCGACTTTGTGCGCCTCCTTCGGCAGGGTCTCGTCGTGGAACGAACGCGCGGTGTCCGGGTCGAGCGAGAGGTTGAACTGGTCCTCCCAGCGGAATTCGAAGCGGGCGCGCGACAGGGCATCGTCGCGGATTTTTGCGGCCGGATGCCCCTTGGCGAGATCGGCCGCATGCGCCGCGATCTTATAGGTGATGACGCCGACCTTCACGTCGTTGCGGTCGGGCAGGCCGAGATGTTCCTTCGGCGTGACGTAGCAGAGCATGGCGGTGCCGAACCAGCCGATCATGGCCGCCCCGATGCCTGAGGTGATGTGGTCGTAGCCCGGTGCGATGTCCGTCGTCAGGGGCCCGAGCGTGTAGAACGGGGCCTCGCCGCAGGTCTTCAACTGCTTGTCCATGTTCTCCTTGATCTTGTGCATCGGCACATGGCCGGGGCCCTCGATCATGACCTGGCAGTCCTTTTTCCAGGCGATTTGCGTGAGTTCGCCGAGCGTCTCCAGTTCGGCGAACTGCGCGGCATCGTTGGCGTCGGCAATCGAGCCGGGACGCAGGCCGTCGCCGAGCGAGAAGGAGACGTCATAGGCGCGGCAGATGTCGCAGATTTCCTCGAAATGCTCGTAGAGGAAGCTTTCCCTGTGGTGATGCAGACACCACTTGGCCATGATCGAGCCGCCGCGCGAGACGATGCCGGTGACGCGGTTGACGGTGAGCGGGATGTAGTGCAGCCGCACGCCGGCATGGATGGTGAAATAATCGACACCCTGTTCGGCCTGCTCGATCAGCGTATCGCGAAAAACCTCCCAGGTGAGGTCCTCGGCAATGCCATTGACCTTCTCCAGCGCCTGGTAGAGCGGCACGGTGCCGATCGGCACAGGCGAATTGCGGATGATCCATTCGCGGATGTTGTGGATGTTGCGGCCGGTCGAGAGGTCCATGACCGTATCGCCGCCCCAGCGGATCGCCCAGACCATCTTCTCGACCTCCTCCGCCATGGAGGAGGTGACGGCGGAATTGCCGATATTGGCGTTGATCTTGACCAGGAAATTCCGGCCGATGATCATCGCCTCGGCTTCCGGATGGTTGATATTGGCGGGGATGATGGCCCGGCCGCTCGCGACCTCCTGGCGGACGAAGTCCGGTGTCACGAAATCGGGGATATGCGCGTCAAAACTTTCGCCGTCGCGGGCAAGGGCCTCTTTTGCCGCCTTGCGGCCGAGGTTTTCCCGGATTGCGATGAACTCCATTTCCGGCGTGATGATGCCGGCCCGGGCGTAGGCGAGCTGCGTCACCGACTTGCCGTCCTTCGCGCGGCGCGGGTGGTTGCGGACGGGAAATTCCGGCGTCAGGCGCTCGCCCGTTGCAAAGCCGTTATCCTCGGGGCGGACATGGCGGCCTTCGTACCCCTCGGTGTCGCCGCGGGCGATAACCCAGCTTTCGCGCAGCCGCGGCAGGCCGGCATCGATGGCGACGACGTGGTTGGGGTCGGTGTAGGGGCCGGAGGCATCGTAAACGATGACGGGCGGTTCGCCCGAGGTCGGGTGGAGCGAAATCTCGCGCATCGGCACGCGGATGTCGGGATGTTCTTCGCCGGCAATGTGGATCTTGCGCGAGGCGGGCAGGGCGCCGGTCGTGACGGTCGGGGTAAGCTTTTGGGCGGCAATATTCATCGTGAGGCTCCAAGTGTTCGTTTGGAGACCCAGTCCTAGAGCCGGAATGATGGAAGGACGCCGAGACGGAATCCGGGTTTGCGGATGTCCTGCCACAGCGCTTGCACCGTCCCTACGCCAGTATGAACTGGATCAGGTTCAACGGGTCACTGCGCTGCGAAAGCCAGCAGTATCTCAGCCCCTTGTCGGGACCCCCCTGGTGAATGCCTTAAGCAAAAACGCTGCGGGCCGATTTGTCAACATGGGTAATTTATGTAAGTAAATTCTTACGGTTTATTGCATGCGCACAAAAAGAAACGGCGGAGCATAGCCCCGCCGTTCCCTTTGAAATCATTCACGAAAACTACTCGCGTTCACCCGTGAAATTCAGCAGCAGCTGGAAGATGTTGACGAAATTGAGATACAGCGAGAGCGCACCGAACACAGCCATCTTCTGGCTCGATTCCTGGTCGATGTTTTCGGCATACTGTTCCTTGATGTTCTGCGTGTCCCAGGCGGTCAGGCCGACGAAGACGACGATGCCGATGACGGAAATCGCGAACTGCAGCGCGCTCGAGCCGAGGAAGATGTTGACGACCGAGGCGATGACAACGCCGATCAGGCCCATCATCAGGAACGAGCCGACCTTCGACAGATCCCGCTTTGTCACGTAGCCGTAGAGGCTTGTCGTGCCGAACATCGTTGCGGCGATGAAGAAGGTGCGGGCGATGCTCATGCCGGTGAAGACGAGGAATACCGAGGCGAGCGACAGGCCCATGACGGCGCAGAACGCCCAGAAGGTCATCTGGGCTGTGCCGGCCGACATTGTCTGGATCTTGAACGAGAAGAAGAAGACGAAGGCGAGCGGCGCAAGCATCACCACCCACTTCAGCGGGGAGGAGAAGATTGGCACGTAGAGCGCCGGCGTCGAGCCGACGATGAAGGCGACGAGGCCGGTGATGACGAGGCCGGCGCCCATGTAGTTGTAGACGCGCAGCATGTGCTGGCGCAGGCCCTCGTCGAAGAGGGCGGCCGATTGCGCCTGCGCGCCATAGCCAAATCGTTGTTGTACGGGTTCCATCTGAAATCTCCTTCTGGAAACGGTTGATCAGTAGAGCGTGCGGGAAAGATCCCGCGCGGTTTCGGCCAGCTCGTCGGCCTTGCGGCTTTCCGACACCAGCGCATAGGCGACATCGCCGATCTGCCAATAGGCGGCGCGGGCATTGTCGGCGTGGAAGAGCAGCACGTGCTGCACGGCAAAGGAGCCGGGGCGCACGGCGAAAAGCGACAGGCGCTCATCCTTCCGGGGCTCCAGCACCAGTTCGACGCTTGGGCCGTAGGCCGAGGGGAAGACCTGCGTGTCGACGACGCCCCAGCCCTTCGGCAGGTCCGGCAGGACGATTGCCGTCGCAGAGCGGATCTCGGCGGGGTCGAAGTTTTCCGTTTCCGGCTGAGACGCCATGTAATCGCGCAGAAGCGTCGTCTTGTGCGCCCGCACCGCCTCTTCCACGAAGACGGGCGGCGGCGTCGATGCCACGACCTCGGTTGCGCCGAAGGGGCCGAAGGCCGCATGGGCGACCCAGCCGGCGGCGACAAAGAGCGCGATGGTGGCGGCGCGGCGCAGGAAACCGAAGACGCGGCGGCGCGACAGCGCCCGTTCGAGCAGGCGTGCGGCCTCGCGCGTTTCCTGCCGCATCACCGCGCGGTGGTCGGCAAGCGCCAGGCGCAGTTCGTCGCGCACGCGCAGGTCCTTCATGATCTGGGCTGCGGTTTCGGGCCGTTCCGACAAATAGGCTTCCACCTCGATGCGCCGGCCGACGGCGAGCTGGTCGTCGACATAGGCGTTGAGATCGGCCTCGAGAATGGGGTCATTGCTTGTCATCGTCAGTGCCTCCGACGATTTTGAGATGGGTTACGGTCGCGGCCGGACCGCTCTGTTCGAAGCTGCGCAGCCGTTCGCGGGCGCGGGCAACGCGCGACATCAGCGTGCCCACCGGAATCTTCAGCGTGTCGGCCGCTTCCTGATAGGAAAGCTCCTCGATAGCGACGAGATGCAGCGCCGCGCGCTGGTCTTCCGGCAGGCCGAAGAACGCGTCGCGCAGCTGCGTGAGCCGCACCGAATGGTCCTGGTTCGCCGGCATCGCGCGTTCGGCGAGATCGGCCGCCGCATCGTGGCGGCGCTCCAGCGAGCGGCGCTGGCGCAGGCGGTCGATATGCGCATTGTGCAGAATGGACATCAGCCAGTTGCGTACATTGGCACCGGTGCGGAAGCTCGACTGCCGCTCGTAGGCTTTCACGAGTGCATCGTGCACGAGATCTTCCGCCTCGTCCGGATTGCGGACGAGCGAAAGCGCATAGCGCCTGAGCGCCGCAAGCTGTCCGATCACGTTGAAGCCGGGTGTCTTTCCGTTCATGACCCAATATACGAAAGCTGCGCGGTGCTCATTCCATCGTCATGGCAAAAAAATTCAAAGCCAATGCAGGATTGCCGCGGCGAGGACAACGTAGCGGCCGAATTTTGCGATGGTGACGACCAGCAGAAAGCGCGGGAAGGGCTCGCGCATGATGCCGGCGGCAAGCGTCAAGGGGTCACCGATAATGGGTAGCCAACTCAACAGCAGGCTCCACCAGCCGTAGCGGCGATACCAGCGTCCGGCGCGTTCCAGGCTTTCTGCGCTGACGGGAAACCAGCGCGCTTCGCGATAACGCTCGATGCCGCGCCCCAGCAGCCAGTTGACGACGGAGCCGAGCACATTGCCGGTGCCGGCGACGAGGATGAGCAAGGCCGGAGAGTGGTGCCCGAGGGCGAGCAGGCCGGCGAGCACAGCCTCGGACTGCGCGGGAACAAGGGTTGCGGCAAGGAAAGCCGCGAGGAAAAGGCCGCCATAGGCCGCAAGCGCGCTCATGGCGACGCACACCATGCCGTCAGCGATCGGTGCGCGGCAGGGATGCGATGTCGTCGCTCTTTCGACCTGTTTCGTGAAGTATCCACCGGGACGACCATGCCATTCTTCTTTCCGGGTGCCGGAATGGCCGCCTTGCTCGCCTGCCTAAGGCGGGACGATGCCGGGGAAAAGGCCGCAAAGGTGATTTCCGGCGGGGAAGTGGACGGATGACGTGGTTGTGAACGGAATGAGCCACCGCCTTGCGCTGAAGGCGTCGGTCAAGACACTCCGCATATCAGGAGATCGGCGGCGGCCCGCAGGTTCGGGCCGCCCGCACGATCGGCGCCGTGGAGGAGACGGCGGCTAAAGCAATTCCAGCAAAAGTGCGTAGCGGTTTTGCGTCCGGAATTGCGTAAAAAAATCAACCAGGGCGGTTTCGCGATTCGAAGAAAAGCGAACCCGATCTAAGGTCTTGCCCCGCTCAACAGAGCGGCGATCGATTCATCAGCATGATGTCGCTTGCCGTCAACGTCATGCGGGCCGGCTCGTCGATCTGGTCGAGCACGGCGCGGAGCGCCTTGTCGAGGCAGAACTCGACAACTTCGGCGTCCAGCGATTTGGCGGATTCGATTGCAAAGGCCACGAGACGCGCCAAGGCGATCAGCTCGGTGCTGCGGTCTTCCGTTTCTACGATGTCGATTTTCATGTCCCATGCCCCCAGAGCAATGCTCGTCTTAAGCCCTGCCTGAACTATAGGCGTGACTCCGGGTTTTTGCGCGTGACTCAAGCGTGACACACGCGGAATGGGAAACTACACGCTTTGCTTCGCTTTGGGTTGATCGGCCGCGATGCGCCAAAGCGAGGTTGCCCGAAAGGTCCAGTTTCCCTGTTTGGCAGGGGTTCCCGGCTGGAAATCCCGTATTGCAGCAACAAGGGCAAGCGCGTCCTCGCGCTTCCGGTTGACCGTTGCTGCATGGAGAAGTTGTAGGAGGCGTTTTTCATCTTCCCCCAATCCAGCGGCTTTGAGGATCGCGGGCCAGGTCCGGTCCTTGTAGAAAAGGCTGCCGGCGGCATCACGAAGGCGTGATATGTCATACTTATCAATGGCTTCCAGTGCATCCAACCGGTCCAACGTGGCGTCGGCGTTGACGAGCGGAAGCGATAGTGCCGGATACCCCAGTTCCGCCGGACCGTGCAGCAGTGCGACGTCGGCATCATCGATCCGGTGTCCGACGGCATAGTCCGCATAGATGCGGCCGACCCCGATCATGCCGAATGCATCGCACTCGGCGGCGCGCAGTGCGCCCATGCTGGCGGCCCCGAAAACGGTGACGCCCTCTTCCAGCGCATGGAGGATTTCCTTGTGCCAGACGGGCGCGACATGTTCGAAATTGCCGTCAACGATACCGATCGCCACTGCGCCTTTCCGCACGGCGGTCAACACGTCGCCATGCGCCGCAGGGGGCAGCACCTGAACGGCATCGCCGCACAGGGCGGCCGCATCGGGCAGGCTGGGGCCGACGAAGAGAACTTTTTTCATATCGATCCGAAGACCATGCGCGAGAGCGCCCGCGTGCCGACGGTGTGCCGGCGCGCACCCTCGGGGTTTTCCAGTGCGGGAACGACGACCTTCACCACCGAGATCGGCAGCGTAGCGTCGCCGAGTGGCACCGCGACGATAGGGGTGACTTGGGCATGCGCCAGTTTTTCGAGGCAGTGGACGAGCAAGGCCGCCGCATCGCCTTGCGGCGAGGGATAGGTTTGGGCAGGACTGGGCTGAGCATCGAACAGAGCAAGCGTTTCCGGCGCCAATGGTCGCGTGAACGTTTCGGCAAAAAGATCGTCGCGGGCACCGCTGATATAGGTCAGGCGCGATTGCGCGACTTCGGTGAGCGCGCGGATGACGGCGCGTAGCGCGACCGGATGCGTGCCGTAGCCGATCGTGGCGTCGTGGAAGAGCGGCTGCTGTTTTTCGGCGAGGCCCTCGTTGCCCAGCACGGCGGCATAGGTGGGAATGGCGAGATCGCTGGTGATGTCGAAGAGCTTCAGGTGGAGGCCGGCATCGCGGATGCGTCCGACAAGATCGGTCACGACGGGGTCGTCGATGGTGGCGGGGTCGATCGCATAGGCAAGGCGTTTTGTACGTGGCAGCAGGCGCCAGAGCCGGTCGGCATCGCGTTCGATGCGCTCGAGCAGGCCATGCAGGATCGCCTCGGATTCGGAATTGCCGGAGGCCAGGCCATCGGAGGATTGCCAGAAGCGTGGCGCTGGGTTCGTCCGGTCGAGGCAGACGGCCTCTCGTGGCAGGAAGACGCGCTCACCGGTCACGATGTCATAGCCGGTAAGCCAGTCGATTTCTTCATTTTCGTCGATGAAGGCCTGCCCGGCGGCAACGAAAATGTCGAGCGGCAGGCATGTTTGTCCCGTCTCGGCAAAGGCCTGTCGGGAGGATTTTCGTACAGGCACGAGAGGATCGCCGGCAATCGCCCGTTCAAGTCCCTCCATCGCAGCGGAAACCCGGGCATCGATATCCGTGATGCCCTTGCCCTGGTTGATGACGATGGAACGTGCATTCGGGCTCACGGCATTCCAGACGGGAATGCCGAGCCGGTCGAGGCCCGTGAGGCGGGAAAGGCGGGTGATGCCAAAACGAGGCAAAAGACCTTCGATCCGGCGCCAAGTTTCGTCAGGGCCGCAAATGCGGTCAGAATAGGCTGTCATAATATGAGCCGTTGGGTGCTCACGCGTCACTTATATCGGAGCGGATTTGCCGGTTTGCACAGATCATTCGCGACATCGACTGCAATCGTTGAAAACGGTTCCTGCCAAAAGATGGCGACCCCGCAGGTAATTCCCTCATTCGAAGCCGAGAGCGATGCGTTTCGGTGTTCCGGTGGAATATGCCACGCCGGCGGGTGCGCATGCCGACGTGGGATAAGCTCATTTGTCCATATATCCCCCGGAAAGGGGCTCGGCTGTTTGAGAAAAGGCTGCGAGATCGATGCAGTGCGTTGCGACTTCACCGTCTTTGCACAGATCGTGCGCCGCCTTTGAATCGACTGCGGTGAGAGTATGTGCATCAAGGTCTGCCATCCAAAGGCCTGGCTCCCCTTCGATTCCGATCATGACTACTCGAGACATATTCTTCTCCTCTCTGATTAAACCACGAAAAGGTAACAGCCCCTCGCGGAGAGGCAAATGTTTTTTGACCTTCAATAGAGACGCGGATCGATCCCCTACATGCCCAGAAACACATGGGCCGAACCGAGGCAGCAAGGCCTCGATCCGGCTCCAGGTTTCATCGGGGCCGCAAATGCGGTCCGAATAGACGGTCATGCCCCATGAGCCGCCGGGATTTATTTATCGTAGAAGCCGCCGGACGGTTCTGCGGAGCCTTCGGCCGTGGCCAGCGTCGCGAGATTGACGCCGACGGTTACCGTTGCGCCGGCCTTGCGCAGGTCGTCTGCCGCCTTCAGGGGGCCGCTGGCCGGTACCGCGATCTGCGTCACGGTGCCCGTATCGAGATTGGCCGCCCACAGGCCGTCATCACCTTCAATGCCCAGAACTACGATTCTCGTCATGATCAGTCTCCTTTGTTGATCGCTTTGTTAAAAACCGGCGCGTTTAAGCCCGTCGTAATAGTGCTTTCGCTGCCATTCTTCCTTGAACGGAATGATCGCCGTCCAGGACTCGAAATCGAAATTGGGATTGCTTTCAAAGGTTCGGCGTACGAACAGACGCGCTTTTTTGACGTCCCCGAGCATGGCCCAGCACGCGGCGGACAGGCGGTGGACCGGCTCCTTGTCCTTCATGCGGGTAATGTAAGCCAGCGCTTCCTCATATCTGCCGAGCGCATAGGCGGCACCCGCCGCCGTCCAGAAATATTCGTCCGGGGGCAGGGGGTTGAGGTCGATCGCGTGGTTGATCTTCTTCAGGCCCAGTTCCGGTTGCGAGCCTTGCACCAGGGTGTCGGCATAGCTGGCAATGACATTGGCGTGATGCGGGCTCAGCGTCTCGGCACGGTCGAGATAGGCGGCGCTCTCGTCGAAACACCGGGCATAGAGCTTCACCACACCAAGCTCGCGGTATCCGGCAGGCAAGCGTTCATCGATGCGGATGGTTTCCTCCGCATAGCGTTCCGCTTGCCGCAACAGGTCCTCGTCGCCACGCGCTGTCAGAAGCCATTCCAGGAAATAGCTGCGTGCGAGTCCGCCAAGCGCCGGCGCGAAGCCGTTTTTGGCTTGCAACGCCTCGCGAAAACTCTTGCGGGCCTTGCGAACGTCACGCAGATCAAGGTTCTTGAGCTGCCCCTGCCCGAGGAGGAAGCTGCGATAGGCATTGGGGTCGTGCTCGTAATCGTTCCGGATGATTTCGTTCATCTCGATCTGCGTCGCAATCGCGCCCGCGATCTGATGGGCGATCATCTGGCGTGAACGGGCCAGACCCTCCGCGGTCAGCGGGAAGCGGTCTGCCCAGATGACCTCGTCGCTGCCGAAGAAGATGAGCTGGGCAAAGAGCGTATGGCTGTCGCCCTCGTCGCGCAGCCTCGTCTCGAGGATGTAGCTGATCTTGTGGCGTTCGTAGGTGGCGGCCCGGTCGGTCTGCAGCGATATCTGGGCTGCGGTGTGCGGCGCGATGATCGAGATGGAGCGCAGGGCGCAGAGCCCGATCGTCACATCCTCGATCAATGCTTCGGAAAAGCGCGCGGCATTGCGCGCGGCAAGCGTGGTGACGGGGGGCAAGAGCACGACGCGTGGCGGGTTCTTGCGGGGGCGTGAAATGTCGTGCTCGTGCGGCGTCAGCAACTGGATGGTCGGCTGAAGCGTCATGAGGGGCGCGTGCAAGGCCGGCCGGCCTGTCAGCACGGCCCGGACCTCGTCATCGTCCGGGCTGCTTTCCAGAAGGCGAAGGGCTGCTGCAGAACGCACCTGCCGCGTCACGCCGTTTTCGGTTGCGTTTCCGCTGAGCAGCGTGCTGCGCAAGAGCGCTATATGCGCCGTTCGCTGCAACGTGATCCAGCTCATCAGCACGCGGTTACCCGACCGGGTATATTTCAGGAAGTCCTCGCTCAATAGGTCTGTCAACGTATCGAGATGCGCGCCGTCGCGAACCTGCCCCACATCGCTTTCGATAGATTCAGGCCCGAGCAAAACCGCCGTGTCGGTAAAGGTGAGGTAGGATCGGTCCAGCTCGCGCTGACGCTTTTGGACGCGGGAGACCGTCTGCCGGAGATTGGCGAAGGCGCTGGCGCTGTGTTCCTCATCCCAGAAAAGGCTCGCAGCCTCCGCGCGGGGCATCTCGGTGATGCCGCGCGTCAGGAGATAGCAGAGGATCAGGAGCGCCTTTTCGGGAAAGACGATGTCGTTGCCGCCCTCGTCGAGCAGGCGCAGATGACCGAACGTCTGCAGCCGTGCCGGCATTCTGGGCTCAGATCCGCAGTTCCGGTGCGTTTTCAGCGCGGTCGCCTGCCGTTTCGGCGGCACTTGCCTTGGACAGCGCGGTTGCGAGCTGGATGATCGACTTGCGCACGCCGGCATCCTCGATCTTCAGGAAGGCGCGGTTGAGGTCGAGGCCTTCCTTGGAGGAGACGAAGGTCGAGACGTCGCCTGTCTCGTGCCCGGCACCCGTGCTCGGTGCGTTGCTGTCGTCGTCCTGGAAGAAGAAGCTCGGCGGCACGCGAAATACGTCGGAGATCGCCTGGAGGCGGCTCGCGCTGATGCGGTTGGTGCCCTTTTCGTATTTCTGAACCTGCTGGAAGGTGACACCCAGCCGGTCGGCCAGTGCCTCCTGGCTCATGCCCACCATCAGCCTGCGCAGGCGGACGCGGGAACCGACGAAGACGTCGATCGGGTTAGGGACTTTCTTGTTCATGAGACTTTCTCCCCTTAAGCATGCCGGGGCATGGCGAGATACATTTATCCCATTACTCTGCTTGAATCGTAGAGCGGATGCAACTGCCGCGTCGCGTATTTAGTCGCTACCGTAACGTGAGGTCGCGTGCAGTCTATATATCGTAGTTCTGCGGTGCGCTCAGCGAGGCGATGAATTTTTTCGTGCGTTCCCGCTCCGGTGCGGAGAAGATCGAGCGCGGCGGACCCTGCTCGACGATCACGCCTCCATCGAGGAAAACCACCGCATCGGCGACACGCGAGGCAAGCCGCAGATCATGCGTCGCCATGACCATGGTCGTGCCTTCGCGGGCAAGCCGGCTCAGCACTTCCACCACCTCTTCGGCAAGCTCCGGATCGAGCGCCGAGGTCGGCTCGTCGCAGAGCAGCACGCGCGGCGAGGGGGCGAGCGCACGGGCGATGGCCACACGCTGTTGCTGGCCGCCGGACAGCGTTGCCGGCCAGGCATCCGCCTTGTGCGCCATGCCGACCTTTTCGAGCAGTTCCCGCGCACGGGCGCGCGCCTTGTCGGCGGGCCATTTCAAGACGGTGACGAGGCCTTCCATGACATTGGCGATGGCCGTCTGGTGCGGGAAGAGCTGGAAATTCTGGAAGACCATGCCGGTCTGCCGGCGCAGCTTCTGGATCGCATCCCAGCCGACCTTGCGGCCGGGGGCGAAGTCGATCTTCTCGTCGCCGAGCTTGATGGAACCCAAGGTCGGTATCTCCAGAAGGTTGATGCAGCGCAGAAGCGTGCTCTTGCCGCCGCCTGAGGGGCCGACCAGCGCCGTCACCGTGCCCTCGGCCATGTTGAGGCTGATGTCGCGCAGCACGTGGTTGTCGCCGAAGCGTTTTTCGATGTGGCTGAGCTCGATCATGTGCGGGCCTCCAGGAAGCCGCCATAGCGGGCAAAGCGCTTCTCCAGCCGCACCTGCAGGGCGGAGAGCACGGAGCTCAATGACAGGTAGATCAGCGCCGCCTCGATATAGAGGATCAGCGGCTCATAGGTGGTGGCGACGATGCGCTGCGCGGTCTGGAAGAGTTCCGGCACGGTGACGGCGGCGGCGAGCGAGGTGTCCTTCACCAGCGAGATGAAGGTGTTGGAGAGCGGCGGCACGGCGACGCGCGTCGCCTGCGGCAGGATGGTGCGGCGCATGGCCTGCGACCAACTCATGCCGATGGAGTAGGCCGCCTCCCACTGGCCGCGCGGCACCGAGGCGATGACGGCGCGGATGATCTCCGACGTATAGGCGCCGACATTCAGCGTGAAGCCGATGAGGGCGGCCGGGAAGGCGTCGAGCAGGATGCCGACGCTCGGCAGGCCGTAGAAGATGACAAAGAGCTGCACGAGCAGCGGCGTGCCGCGGATCACCCAGACATAGAAGCGGGCGACGGCGACCAGCGGCTTCGGTCCGAACAGCCGCGCGATGGCGGTCAAAAGGCCGAGTGTCAGACCCAGCACGAAGGACAGGAGGGTGAGCGGAATGGTGAAGACAAGGGCGGCCCACAGAAGGGGCGCAAGCGAATCCAGCATCAGTTGAAGCCACGGCGGCACGGGAAACCCTCCGAAATGCGGCTGGCCGGAGTGATCCCCGGCCAGTCGGTCGTTTCATCTATAGGACAGGAACGGCCCGCCGCGAAGCGGCCGTCACTTGATTACTTCGAGACGTCCTGGCCGAAATACTTGTCGGAGATCGCCTTGTAGGTGCCGTCGGCCTTGATGTCGACGAGCGCCTTGTTGATCGCTTCCAGCAGTTCCGGCTCGCCCTTGCGGATGATCACGCCGGAATAGTCGGCGTTTTCTTGCTCGGCGGCGATCTTCACGTTCGCATCGGGCTTGTGCTTCTTGAAGTCGAGGAAGGACAGGCTGTCGTTGATCGTGGCGTCGGCGCGGCCGGTCAGCACGAGCTGGATCGATTGGTCGAAACCGTCGGTGCCGACGAGTTCTGCGCCGGCGCCCTCGGCGATCTTGCCGAAGTTGCTGGTCAGCGACTGGGCGGACTTCTTGCCCTTCAGGTCGGCGAAGCCCTTGATGCTGTCGTCGTCGGCGCGCACGATCAGCACGGCCTTGGAAGCGATATAGGGCTCGGAGAAGTCGTATTTCTGCTTGCGTGCTTCGGTGATGCCGACCTGGTTTATCACCGCGTCGTAACGGTTGGCGTCGAGGCCGGCGATCAGGCCGTCCCACTTGCCTTCGAGGAACTCGGCCTTGACGCCAAGCTTCTTGGCGATGGCTTCGCCGATCTCGACGTCGAAGCCGACCAGCTTGCCGTCGGTATCATGGTAGGTGAAGGGCGCGTAGGTGCCTTCGGTGCCGATCTTCAGCGCGCCGGCCGACTGAATGGCAGCGAGGTTTTCGCCGGCATGGGCGGGTGCGAGGATAGCGGCCTGGAGCGCTGCGGCGGCAGCGAGGGTCTTCAACCAGTTCATCGTGGGACTCCGTTTCTGGCTCGTGTTCGATGGCGGATCAATCGCAGAAATTCGTGCAAAACGGTGGGCAGAAAACTGCGAATAATTTGGGCAAATGGAAATATTCTTCTCACTCGCCTCGTCCTTCCCGCGCTTAAGGTCGTGTTTTTCCAGCTTTTGCATGCTTCTCGCAGGTTGCAGATGCGCGGTGCATTTCCTGTTTTTAGGGTCTTGCCAACGGACAAAACAGCGACAATTGATTGTGCACCCAAAAAACAACAAAGGGGAAGGACAACAAAATGGCAAACAAAATGATCGGTTTTCGTGCAGCACTTCTGGCCGGCGCGATCCTCATCGGCGCAAGCCCGGCACTCGCCGAAGCGGTGCTCCACCGCGGCAATGCCGGCGAGCCTCAGACGCTCGATCAGGCGCACACCTCCATCAATATCGAGGAATTCATCCTCAAGGACCTCTATGAAGGCCTGACGATCTATGACGCCGCCGGCAAGATCGTGCCCGGTGCGGCCGAAAGCTGGACCGTTTCCGACGACGGCACGGTCTACACGTTCAAGCTGCGCGAAAACGCCAAGTGGTCGGACGGCTCGCCGGTGACGGCGGAAGACTTCGCCTTCTCGTTCACCCGCGTCGAAGATCCGAAGACGGCAGCCGGTTACGCCAATATCCTTTACCCGATCAAGAATGCCGAAAAGGTCAATAAGGGCGAGCTCGGCCTCGACCAGCTCCGCGTGAAGGCCGTGGATGCCAAGACCGTGGAAATCACGCTGGAGCGCCCGACGCCCTTCTTCCTCGAACTCTTGGCGCACCAGACGGCGCTGCCGGTCTCCAAGGCGAGCGTCGAGAAGAACGGCGCGGATTTCGTCAAGCCCGGCACGATGGTGTCGAACGGCGCCTTCAAGCTGGTCAGCCACGTTCCGAACGACAACCTTGTCGTAGAGAAGAACGCCAGCTACTGGGATGCCGCAAACGTTAAGCTCGACAAGGTGGTGTTCTACCCGATTGACGACCAGGCGGCGTCCGTGCGCCGTTTCGAGGCTAAGGAAATGGACCTCGTCTACAATTTCTCCGCCGACCAGATCGAGCGCTTGAAGAAGAGCTATGGCGAGCAGGTGCATGTATCGCCGACGCTGGCCACCTATTATTACGCCTTCGACACCCGCCAGGAGCCCTATAGCGACGTGCGTGTGCGCCGCGCGCTCTCCATGGCCGTCGATCGCGACTTCCTGGCCAAGGAAATCTATTCCGGCTCGCAGCTGCCGGCCTATTCCATGGTGCCTCCGGGCATCCAAGGCTACACGCCGGCGACCGCCGATTTCGGCGCCATGTCGCAGCTCGACCGTGAGGACGAGGCGCTCAAGCTGATGAAGGAAGCGGGCTATGGCGAAGGCGGCAAGCCGCTGAAGATCGAGATCCGCTACAACACCAACCCGAACCACGAGCGCGTGGCCACCGCTGTGGCCGACATGTGGAAGAACACCTTCGGCGCCGATGTCTCGATGGTGAACCTCGACGTGTCCTCGCACTACGCCTACCTGCAGGAAGGCGGCAAGTTCAACGTGGCACGCGCCGGCTGGGTCGCCGACTATGCGGATCCGGAAAACTTCCTCGGCCTCAGCGTTAGCACCAACAAGACTTTCAACTACGGCCAGTTCAACAATGCCGATTACGACGCTCTGATGAAGAAGTCGTATGAAGAGCGCGACCCGGCCGCCCGTGCCAAGGTCCTGCATGATGCCGAAGCGGTTCTCATGAAGGAACAGCCGATCGCGCCGTTCCTCACGCAGGCCGATCTGTGGCTCGTCTCCGGGAAGGTCCAGGGCTGGCAGGACAATGCCGCCAACCAGCACCTCAGCCGCTTCCTCAGCGTTTCCGAATGATCTAACGTAAGTG